>NZ_JBMDKF010000021.1:0-117312 GCF_057809575.1 Azospirillum sp. FG154
CAACCAAATCATAAAGCCCCTGAAAGCAAACCGCTTTCAGGGGCTTTTTGCTGTTTCAATTCAGCGCGGATCGGCCACCGACAGGGCGTTCGTCGCGCGCCACCCGTCATCCAACAGAACGGTCACGCGGTCGCCGCCACGGACTGGGATGGCGTGCGCCAACGGGCTGAACACTTCGGTGGACCAAGCTTGCGGTTCATCGCCACCTTGATGATCCAGGACGCGGTCAGGCCGTCGGATCGCAGGGCGGCGATCAAGGTCTGGCAGCCCCAGGTTCAGGCTGATGAATTCAGTCACAATCGAAAGGGAGTGGCGCCGTACGTTGAAAGCGTGCAGTGTTCGTATCCGCCAACTCCACAATTTACGCGAGACGTCGTTCGATCAGCTCACGCCGAGGTCGCTGTTCTTCAGCGGCAATTTTCTGATCCTTTTGCCGGTGGCGGCGTAGACGGCATTCAGAACGGCAGGCGCCGCCACCGCGATGGTCGGTTCGCCGACGCCGCCCCAGAAGCCGCCCGACGGCATGACGATGACCTGCACCGTCGGCATCTCATCGAGACGCAGCACGTTGTAGGTGTCGAAATTCTGTTGTTCGATGCGCCCGTTCCTGACCGTGCATTCACCGTAGAGCATCGCCGACAGTCCATAGACGAAGGATCCCGCGACCTGCGTCTCGACCTGCTGCGGATTGACCACATGGCCGGGATCGGTCGCCGCGACGATCCGGTGGATCTTCAGCCGACCATTGGCGACCGACACCTCCGCCGCCGCCGCCACATAGCTGCCGAAGCCCATTGTCTGGGCGATCCCGCGATAGACGCCGTCAGCAGGCTTGCCGTCCCAGCCGATCCCTTTGGCCGCCGCTTCCAGCACGGCAAGATGTTTGGGATGCTTCGCCATCAGCTTGCGCCGGAAAGACAGAGGATCCTCGCCGACGGCATGGGCCAGCTCGTCGATGAAGCATTCCAGATAGAAGGCGTTCTGGTTGAGATTGACGCCACGCCAGGCTCCCGGTCGGATATGCGGGTTGCGCATCGCATGGTCGACGAGCAGGTTGGGCAGGCTGTAACCGATCGCCGCCTCGGCGCCATCGGGAACCAGCCCCTGGAAGATGAACGGGTCGCCATTCGCCGTCATCCGACTGGGAAAGGCGAAAGCCGCGATGGACTGGCCGGAGATGCGCATGTGCAGCGCCTCGACGGCGCCCTTCCCATCCAGGGCGGCGCGCAACCGGCATTGCGTGATCGGGTGGAAGCGGCCCTGGGCCATGTCCTCCTCCCGGGTCCACATCATCTTCACCGGCGTGCCGGGAACCTGCTTGGCGATCAGGGCGGCGATCCGCACATAGTCGGTGGCGAGGCGTCGGCCGAAGCTGCCGCCAATCCGCATCACATGGACCTCGCACGCCTCCACCGGAAGGCCGACGGCCGACGCCAGAGTGTCCAGAGCCGCTTCGGCCACCTGGGTCGGCCCCCACATCTCGCAGCGCTGGGGCGTCCAGCGCACGGTGGCGGCGAGCACCTCCATCTGCGCATGGTTCTGGTAGGGGAAGCTGTAATCGGCCTCGACGACGCGGGCTGCCTTGGCGAGCACGCCCTTGGCGTCGCCCGCCCGGTTGCCGACGAATTGCGTCTCCGCGCTCAGCCCCTCCCGCAGGGTCCGGGCGATGCTGTCGCTGGAGACGGCGGCGTTCGGCCCCTCGTCCCATTCGATCGGCAGGGCGTCGAGCGCGGTCTTGGCCCGCCAGAAGCTGTCCGCCACGACCGCCACCGTCTCGTCATCGACGCGCAGCACATGCGTCACGCCGCGCATCCCGGCGATGGCCGAGGCGTCGAAGCTCTTCAGCTTGCCGCCATGCACCGGACAGGCCTTCGGCACGGCGACCAGCATGCCGGGCATCCTGAAATCCACGCCGTAGACCAGCGACCCGTTCAGCTTGTCGGCGGTGTCGAGGCGCCGCAGCGGTTTCCCGGCGATGGTCCAGGTCGCCGGATCCTTCAGCCGGACCTCCGTCGGGGGCGTGATCTGGTTCGCTGCGGCGGCAACGGCGCCGTAAGTGATGGTCCGCCCGCTCACGCCATGGCTGATGACGCCCTTGGCCACGGTGCATTCCGCCGGTGGCACGCGCCAGCCGACGGCGGCGGCCTGCACCAGCATGGCCCGCGCCCTGGCGCCGCCCATGCGGACATAGTCCTGCGACTGCCGGACGCCGAACGAGCCGCCGGTGAACATGTCGCGCCAGACGCGCTTGCGGCGCCGGTTCTCTCCCGGCTCGACCAGCTCGAAACGCACTTTGTCCCAATTGCAGTCTAGTTCCTCGGCGACGAGCTGGGCAAGGCCGGTCAAGGTTCCCTGTCCCATCTCGGCGCGGGCGATGCGGACGATCACGGTGTCGTCGGGCTGGATCGCCACCCAGGCATCGACCTCCGGCGCCGCGCCCCCGGCCATTCCGCGCGCCGGCAGCGGAAAGGAGAATGCGAAGGTGAAGGCCCCCGCAACCGCGCCGGCGCCGAAGCTGCGGCGCGACAGGCTGAAGGAGGAAGCCCGTTTGTCGGCGGACATGTGCGTGGTCATCTTCGCTTGCTCCCTCAACTGCGGTTGTTCGCCATGCGCTGGGCGGCGAGCTTCACGCCGACAAGCACGCGCAGGTAGGTTCCGCAGCGGCATATGTTGCCGATCTGCTCGCGGATCTGATCGTCGGTCGGGTTGGGGGTGTCCGAGAGCAGGGCCGAGGCCGCCATCATCATGCCGGACTGGCAGTAGCCGCATTGCGGGACGTCCAGCTCCGCCCAAACCTGTTGGATCGGGTGGGGCTTTTCGGCGCCGAGCTCCTCGATGGTGACGATCTTCTGATCTTCCGTGACGGCGCCGACCGGCAGCGCGCAGGACCGTGTCGCGGCGCCGTCGACATGCACCGTGCAGGCGCCGCACTGGGCGACGCCGCAGCCGTATTTCGTCCCCGTCAGGCCGACATGGTCGCGGATGACCCAGAGCAGCGGCGTGTCCTCCTCGACATCGACCTCCACCAGCCTGCCGTTGATCGTGAGTCTCGCCATTGCATTCTCCCTGCGGGGGTTGAATCGTCAAAATGGAAGGGCCCGAACACACGCCATGCCGGGGGCGGTGGCGAAATCGGAGCGCTGGACAGAAGGGCTCGCCAGAGCGGGGCGACCGACTGGGCTTCGGCGGAGGGGATTCCGCCGATGGAGCGATTTGTGCGGGGCAGATGTCGCCAGACTATGCCGGGCGGACCGGGGAACTGTATCGAACCGTGTCGGGGCCCGGCGCTTGGGACAGTTTTTTACAATTTCACGCTTTGGCCGCCCGGTCGGTCGTGCGACGGTTTCCGACAGCCGGTGTTCCCAGTTCCAACGGTGTGCCATGCCGCCCCCGACCGATGAGTCCTCCATCCATGTCCTGCTCGTCGACGACCACCGCGACATCCGGGAGACGCTGGCCCGCTACCTTGAACGCCACGGCCTGCGCGTGACCGTGGCGGAGGACGCGGCGGCGGCGCGGCGCGTGCTGCGCCTGTCGGCGCCAGAGCTTGTGGTGCTGGACGTCATGATGCCGGGGGAGGACGGCCTCAGCCTGTGCCGACACCTGCGGGAGACCACCGAGCTTCCCGTCATCTTCCTGACGGCGCTGGGCGAAGCCACCGACCGGGTCATCGGGCTGGAGATGGGGGCCGACGATTATGTGACGAAGCCCTTCGAGCCCCGCGAACTGCTGGCGCGGATCAAGGCCGTGCTGCGCCGCAGCCGCAGCCTGCCCACGGAACCGGCCCGCCGACGCGGCGCCAGCCCGCGCGTGGAGTTCGACGGCTGGGTGCTGGACATGGGGCGGCGGGAGTTGACGGGCGCCGATGGCGTGGCGGTCTCGCTCAGCACGTCGGAGTTCCTCCTGCTGGAGGCGTTCGTGCGCCGTCCCGGCCTCGTGCTGTCCCGCGAGCAGCTGCTCGACCTGACCAAGGGCAGGGCCGCCGACGCCTTCGACCGCAGCATCGACAATCAGGTCAGCCGTCTCCGCCGCAAGGTGGAAAGCGACCCTCGGAATCCGGCCCTGATCAAAACGGTCTGGGGCGGCGGCTATTCCTTCGCCGCCGACGTGAGGGACCTGCCGTGACCGGCCTGCTCCGCCGCATCGTGCCGCGAACCCTGTTCACCCAGATGGTCCTGCTGCTCACGGCCGCCGTCGTGGTGGGAAAGCTGGGAAGCTGGGTCGTCTATCTGGATGAGCGCGCGTTGGCGATCCAGCAACTGCGGCTGGACGACACCATCGCCAAGACTGCGGCGACCATCCGGCTGGTCGCGGCGACGCCCCCCGCTCTGCACGACGATGTTCTGGAGGCGTCCGGCAGCGCGGAATTTCGCTTCTGGTGGGATCGCCAGGAGCTGGCCGCCTATGTCCACCAGACGGAGGAGATCCTTGCGGCGCGCGCCCGGCTCAGCGCCATGGTCGGGACGTCGTTCCGGGAGGTCCGGGTCCAGATCATGCGGCCGACCACGCCGCCATTGGATGACCTGAATGGACTGGAGCATCTGAAGTTCATGGCCTCGGTCCTGTTTCCCGACGGCCGTTGGCTGAATGCCGCGACGGTGCTGCCCCCTCGCCCAGGGGTGCCCGCCGGGTCGATGGCGCTGTCCATCTTCTCCGCCGTCGCCATGGTGGCGCTGGTCGCCTTCTTCATCTCCCGCCGGATCTCCCGTCCGCTCCGGTCGATCGGCGAGGCCGCCGAGCGGCTTGGACGCGGCGAGGCGGTGGAGCTGGACGAGAGGACGGGGCCGGTCGAGGTGCGGCGGGCGGCGACGGCCTTCAACGTCATGGGCGCCCGGTTGCGCCGGTTCGTCGATGACCGGACGCGGATGCTGGCGGCGGTCAGTCACGATCTGCGGACGCCGATCACCAACCTGCGTTTGCGGGTCGAACTGCTCGACGACGGCGAGACGAAGCAGAGAATGTTGCAGAACGTCGAGGAGCTGCGGCTGACCGCCGAAGCCATCCTGACCTTCGCCCGCGAGGAGGGCGGCGAGGAGGCGCGGGCGGTGGATCTCGTCTCGCTGGTCGAAAGCGTCTGCGACGACATGGCCGACGTCGGCGCGCCGGTTTCCTTCGACGGGACAGCGAAGCTTCCGGTGACCTGCCGTCCGGCCGCGATGCGGCGGGTCATCCGGAATCTGGTGGACAATGCCGTGGCCTATGGCGATGCGGCGGCGGTGTCGGTGGCTCCGGTCGGCGTGGAGGTCCGCGTGGTGGTCGACGACTGCGGGCCGGGCATCGCGCCGGTGGATTTGGAGCGGGTCTTCGAGCCTTTCGTACGCCTCGAACGGTCGCGGAACCGTTCCACCGGGGGCGTTGGTCTGGGCCTGTCCATCGCCCGGTCCATCGCCCGGGGACATGGGGGAGACATTTCCCTGGAGAACCGGTCAGGCGGCGGGCTGCGCGCAACCCTCACCCTGCCGGCCATTTTTTCAAAACGCTGACCGACGCGCGCTATGAGCCGCTGCTGAAAGAGCGCCGCCCCGCAACTCCATGACGGTCGTGACGGAGGTGGCCCTGCCTTCTGGTTCAGAAAGCGGGGCCACCTCAATCGCCGATCAGCGCTCAGGCCAGCGCCAAACGGTCCAGCGCGGTGACGCGGCGCAGCGGGTTGGCGGCGGTCAGGCGGTCGACGCCTTTCAGCGCCACCCAGGTGAAGACCGGCTCGCACAGGACCAGCGGCAGGTAGGAGGCGGCGAACAGCGCCCAATCGGCCAGCGGCGTCGCCTCTTCGCCCAGGAACAGCCAGAAGCCGACCATGGCGACCACGCCGGAATAATAGGCGGCGTCGAAGGCCATGATGCGCCGCCACGTCACCGTCGCCTTGGCCGCGCCCTCGGCGAAGAAACGCTTGCCCACCGTTTCGTGGACGGCGACCAGCGGCACGATCAGCGACAGGCTGTTGACGCCCAGATGCAGCAGATCCTGCGGCTCGAACAGCGCGCCTTGCAGCAGCAGGCCGATGGCGAAGCCAAACAGGGTGGGCAGGAAACCAAAGGTGAAATAGACGGCCGACGCGCCGATGAAATGCAGCTCCGACGCGCCCACCGGCAAATGGAAGATTTCCATGAAGATGGAGAAGAACAGCGCCGCGAAGGCGGTCTTGACCAGCTCGACCGGCTGGCGGACCAGAGCCGGGCTGTAGGCGGCCAGCGTGGCGAGCGCCGCGCCGTTCGCGGCGGTGACTTTGACGGCGTCGAGGACGCCGGGTTCGATGTGCATGGGCGGATGTCCTGAGCGATGAAAACGGAAATGCGGGCGGGCGCCGTCCAGACGCGCCAGACGGATTCGCCAGACGGATTCAAGGCTCAGCCCGATGGATAAAACGTCATCGCCACCTCCCGACCGTCCCACCGACGGCCTGCTGGGGTTGTTGGAACGGTGGCAGGTCTCCTGGCTCGCGGCTTTGCGCGTCGGGTCGCCTTCCCGGCTGGTTGGCCAGTGGCGTCGTGACCCGGCGCTTGCCGTTTACAGTTGCGGGGGCAGCTCCGGATTTGGCCCTGACGGGCCGCACCGGATTCCCTTTTCACGCGGCCATTCCTGAAACGCATTCCGGGAACGCCACGCACCACCGGGACGCAGCGTAGCCCTGTGGCCTTTGCCGCTCCAAGCTTTTTCCGTTCACCGCCCCGCTTTGGGAAGCACGGCGCCCCTGCGTGAAAATGCCGCTCGTGTCGGGCGTGGCGCTTGGGGTAATGTGTCGCGCTGCGTGTGACGCGCGCAGCGGTTGAGCACAGCGATGGATCGGCATGATCGGGAACCGGGACAAGACGCGACGGACGCGGCGGGTCAGCCTGTTGGCTGGCGCGGTCGCGTTGCTGTTGCAGATCGTCGCCTGGGCCTGGATGCCCGCCATGGCCGCGCCGACCAACGATTCGGACAGCGCCCGGATCGTCATTTGCACGCCCGACGGCTTCAAAACCGTGCTGCTCGATGATCGTGGCGCGCCGGTCGATCCTGACAGCGGCAAAACCGACAGCGGTCAAACCGACACGGCGATGTCCGGCGGCTCTTGCCCGCTCTGCCCGTTGATCGGCGGTTTGGCGTTGCCGCCGCCGGTCGCGCTGGTCATGCCCACCGACGCCGTGCGTCATGGGCCGGAGGCGCTGCCCGGCGACCGCATCGCCGCCGGTTGGTTCCTGTCCACCCTTCAGGCGCGCGCTCCCCCCTCCCTCGGCTGATCCCGTTCGCGACCGCGTTGGAGCCTGTCTTCCGCGCGGTCTTGCCCCGTGATTGCCCGTGTGGAGTCTCCCCATGCCCGGAATCTCTTCGATTCCTGCGGATTCGGCGTTGCCCGACGCCGATCCGCTGTTTGACGCCCTGCTCACCCCCAACGACAGCGGCACCCGCCATGGCCGCGTGATTTTCGCGGCGGTTCTGGTCGCCTACGCCGCCATCACCCTGACCGCCTGGCTGTGGCTGGGGGCGTGGCCGATGGCGGCCTATGGGCTGCTGGTCGCCGCCTTCGTCGGCTGGTCGCTGGTCGGCGATTCCCGCCGCCGTCGGATGAGCGAGCGCATCCGCGTCTGGCCCGACCGCACGCGGGTGGAGCAGATGGACGGC
Organism: Azospirillum sp. FG154; assembly: GCF_057809575.1. Lineage (NCBI taxonomy): Bacteria > Pseudomonadati > Pseudomonadota > Alphaproteobacteria > Rhodospirillales > Azospirillaceae > Azospirillum > Azospirillum sp. FG154. The sequence continues at coordinate 7,603 of NZ_JBMDKF010000021.1, forward strand.
GCCGGTCGGCGCTCGGTCAGCGATTGGCAAACCAGTTGGCTGCGCGTCGCGGTCGAGGCGGACGGCTCCGCCGGTCCCCGCCTGACGCTGGGCAGCCATGGCCGCCGGATCAGCGTCGGCGGCTTTCTGACCGCTGACGAGCGGCTGGCGTTGGCCGCCGCGCTGAAAGCGGAATTGGCGACGGCGTCCAACCGGCTGAACGGCGTTTGGACGTCCGCTCCGGTCGCGCCCTTAGCCCACGCCGCCGCCCTGCCAGCGTCCGAACGCTGAGCGTTCCCGCGCGTTCGTTTTTCATCATTCCATTGTTTTCAAAGGATTGTCCGACGTGACTCGTCTTTCGACGCGCCTGCGCGCCTCCTGGCTCGCCATCCCCGGTTTGCTACTGTCGTCGGCGGCCCCCGCTTTCGCCCAACAGGTCGCCGCCCAAACCGGCGATTCCCACGCGGCTTCGCCCATTTTTCAGTTGGAGGCCGTGACGGTCACGGCGACGCGCACCGCCAACAGCGGTTTCGACGTTCCGGCTTCGGTCTCCACCGTCGGGCGGGAGCAGTTGGACGACGCCCAGGCGAACACGCTGTCCACCGTGCTGCGCACCTTGCCCAACGTGAATTTTGGCGGCGGGCCGCGCCCGGCCTCGCAAAGCCCGGCGATTCGCGGCCTGCTCGGCCCGCGAATCATCCTGTCGGTCGATGGCGCGCGCCGCAACAACGACGGCGGGGTGAACACGCCGCTGCTGCTCGATCCCGACGTCATCAAGCAGGTGGACGTCGTGCGCGGCCCGGTCTCGGCGGCCTATGGCAGCGGCGGTTTGGGCGGCGTCATGGCCTTTGAAACCATCGGGGTGGAGGACGTCCTCGCCCCCGGCAGGACGGTCGGCGGGCGGATCAAGGCGGGCTACCGCAGCGCCAACGGCGAAGCCTCCACCAATCTGACCGGCGCGGCGCGGACGCAGGGCGTCGATCTGTTGGCCAGCGTGACCTACCGCGATTACAACACCATTCACACCGGCACGGGCGGTTCCGGCTCGACCCTGCCGAACGATGGGCAGTTGAAAAGCGCGCTGGTCAAAAGCACGATCACGCCGAACGACCAGAACCGATTCCAACTCGGCTACCAGAAATTCGCCGACGATCTGACCGGGCCGAACAACCCCGGCGGCAACACGCTGTTCCCCTTCTCGCAAAAGCTCAAGCGGCGGCAGGAGCAGTACAACGCCGCCTGGGCCTTCCAGGACGCCGACAAGCGCCTGTTGGACGGCAAGCTGTCGGCCTACTACACCAAGTTCAAGCTCGACACCGAAAGCCGCGTGGTTCCGGCGCTGGATCCGACCTCGGCGATGACGGCGACCTTCGGGGCCAGCCTTCAGAACAGCACGTCGTTTGAAACGGCGTCCTGGATGAAGCACCGCGTCACCTACGGGCTGGATTTCTACCGCGACACCGCCAAGAACCAATCGGCGGGCAGCCCGAACAGCGTGCTGCCCGACGGCGCGTTGCAGGCGTTCGGCGGCTTTATCCAGGATGAAATCCGCATCCTGAACGACTGGACGCTGACCGGCGCGCTGCGTCAGGACAGCTACCGCCTGTCGCCGTCCGGCCAAGCCTCGTCCAGCAACGACCGTCTGTCGCCGAAGATCGCCCTGAAGTATCAGCCCTGGAGCTTCCTGGGCGTTTACGCCAGCTATGGCGAGGCGTTCCGGGCGCCGACCCTGACCGAGATGTTCGGGAATTTGAACACCACCCGCGCGCTGTTCAACTTCCGGCCCAACCCGTCGCTGAAGCCGGAAACCAGCAAGACCAAGGAAGCGGGCCTGACGCTGGCCTTCGACGATCTGCTCGCCAAGGGCGACAGCCTGCGCGCCAAGGCGACCATCTTCACGGAAGACGTCAAGGATCTCATCAGCCAGCAGACCATTGGAACCTACCGCCGCGTCGCGCCCTTCTCCGGCACCGGGTTGATCTTCCAACAGCGCAACGTCGCCAACGCCGAACGCTGGGGCGGGGAGGCGGAAATCGCCTACACGCTGGATGATCTGACGCTGGGGCTGGCCTATTCGCGGCTGCGGGCGAAGGACGCGGCGACCGGGGCCAACCTCTACGCCCCGCCGGACAAGGCGTCGTTGGGCGTGCAGTACCGGCTGGGCGACAATTGGACCCTGCGCTATGTCGGGCAGGCCGCCGCCGCCCAGCATTACGATTCGACCGCGCTGCGCCGCCGCGACGCCTATGTGACCCACGACGTCGGCGTCGCCTATGACCGCGATTGGTACCGCGTCGATCTCGGCGTCACCAACCTGTTCGACAAGGCTTACGTCACCTACCAGCAGTCGCAGGCCGAAACCTACAGCTACGAGGAAGGGCGCAGCGTGAACGTGACCTTCACCGCCCGTTTCTGACCGTCCCCGCCCCCATTTCTTCTCAGGAGGACCGCATGCGCCTGTTTTCCACCCTCGCCGCGCTGGCCGCCGCCGCTGGATTGGCGGGCTGCGCCAGCACGGCGCCGGAGGTGGCGACCCAGCCGGTCGCCATCAGCTTCGCCCTGACCGCCAACGGCAAGGCGGCCCGCTGCGGCGTTCCGCTGGGGCCGCTGGGCGTCGGCAAGACGGCGGCGACGTTGCGCGACGCCCGTTTTTACGTGCAGGACGTCGCCCTGATCGACGCGGCGGGCAAGCCGGTTCCGCTGACCCTGACCGTCAACGATTGGCAGACGGCCAACGTCGCCCTGCTGGATTTTGAGGATGGGAGCGGCGGTTGCGTCGGCGGGACCAAGGCGACCAACGTCACGGTGACGGGCGCGGTTCCGGCGGGAACCGCCTACGCCGGGCTGTCCTTCACCGTCGGCGTGCCGCCCGCCCTCAACCACACCAGCACCGAAAAGGCCCCGCCGCCGCTGGACATCGCGGCGCTGGGCTGGAGCTGGCAGGCCGGGCGCAAATTTGTGAAGGTGGAGGTCGATCCGGCGGGCGGCGTCGCCAAGCCGGACGGCGGCAAGGCGCCAAGCTGGTACGTGCATCTTGGCTCCACCGGCTGTTCGGGCAACCCGGCGACCGGCGACAACGTCGTCTGCGCCCGGTCCAACCGCGTGCCGGTGACGCTCGCCGCCTTTGACCCGCGCGCCCAAGCGGTGGCGTTGGACCTGTCGTCGCTGTTCCAGGGGACCAACCTGAGCAAGGACCAGGGCGGCGCCATCGGCTGCATGAGCGGCCCGACCGACGCCGATTGCGGTCCGATCTTCGCCCGGCTGGGCCTGTCGCTCAGCGACGGCAAGCCGCTGGAGTCCGGTCGGTCCCCCGCCTTCGCCCCCGCTTTCACCGTGGTGGCGAAGCCGTGAGCGGGCGGGCGTCGGCTGTGTCCGGGACGCGTCTGCGGGCGGTGATCGTCGGCCTGTCCGCGTTGGTTTCCGCGTTGGTTTTGGCGCCCCCGTCGGTTTTGGCCGACGGGTGGGCGTGGGGCTTGCCGTCCCACGTCCCCGAACCGCGCGTTCCCGCCGACAACCCGATGTCGGAGACCAAGGTCGAGCTGGGCCGACGCCTGTTCTACGACGCCCGCCTGTCGGGCAATGGCGCGATGGCGTGCGCGTCGTGCCATCTCCAATCCCGCGCCTTCACCGATGGGCGGTCGCGGTCGCCGGGATCCACCGGCGGTCTGACCCACCGCAGCGCGCAAGGCTTGGCGAACAGCGCCTGGAACGCCACCTACACCTGGGCCAACCCGGCGCTGGTGTCGCTGGAACGGCAAATGGAAGTGCCGTTGTTCGGCGACGATCCGGTGGAAATGGGCGTCACCGACGCCAACCGGCCCGTCATTCTGGAACGGCTGCGCGCGGAACCGCTCTACCCGCCGCTGTTCCGCGCGGCGTTCCCGGACGAGGCCGAGCCGCTGAGCATGGCGACCGTCATCAAGGCCATCGCCGCCTTTCAGCGCGGGATCGTGTCGGTGGACAGCCGTTATGACCGCTATCTTCAGGGGAAAGCCAGCCTGACCGAGCCGGAAACGCGCGGCATGGCCCTGTTTTTCGGCGAACGGGCGGAATGCCACCATTGCCACGGCAGCTTCAATTTCAACGACCAGGTCGTTCATGCCGGCAGCCGCGCGGTGGAGACGCCGTTCCACAACACCGGCCTTTACAACATCGATGGCGCGGGCGGCTTCCCCTTTCCCAACCGGGGCCTGTTCGAGTTCACCGGCAACCCCGCCGACATGGGGGCGTTTCGCGCGCCCAGCCTGCGCAACGTCGCCGTCACCGCGCCCTACATGCACGATGGCGGCGTCGCCACCCTGGCCGAGGTGATCGACCTCTATTCCGACGGCGGGCGGCGGGTGACGACCGGGCCGCACAAGGGCGACGGGCGGCTGAACCCGCACAAGAGCGGCCTGATCGCCCGCATCGGCCTGACGCCGACCGAAAAGCGCGATCTGTTGGCCTTCCTCGGCGCGCTGACCGACGACGGCCTGTTGACCAACCCGCGCTGGTCCAACCCATGGACGGCGGCGCGGTGAGGACAGAAAATCATGCGGTCGCGTGCAAAAGGCAGAAAATAGTCGCGCAATAGAATGAATCATTTTGGACTCTCGAAGCATTGTATGATACAAAACCACTCACATCAGCCGCAATTCAAAGTAACGTCCTGTAAAATTTTCAGGTCTTACTTTTGTGCGCACGATGTGTTTTTAGAAAATCATCCCAATCAGGAGCATCCCATGAGCATCAAGATTGCGAAAAAGCAGGTCATGACCATCGCTGGCCGCGCCGGTGTCTGCTGCGGTTCGTGCTGCGCCCCGGTCGGCGTGAACTGAGTCGGCGGTCGTCCCCGCGCCTGCGGGCGTGGGGGCGGCTTCCCAGGGTGGAAAGGGCGCGGCCATGCGCATCGGGTTCAATTTTACGCTGGGGGACACCGCGCCCCTGGTGCGGCGGCTGTTGGCGGCGGGCCGGATCGACTATGTGGAATTGTTGATCGACAATTTCCTGGCGGTTCCGCCCGACGATCTGGCCGACGAGTTGGCCGGGCATTTCACGGTTCCGGTCGGCTTCCACATCATGTTTTCAAAATTCATCGAGAATGACGAGGCGGCGCTGGACAGCCTGGCCCGGCGTCTCCGCGCCTTGATCGACCGGCTGAAACCGCTCTACGTCTCCGACCATGTGGCGCGCTTCACCCATGGCGGGCGGCAACTCTACCATCTGGCCGAGATTGATTACGTCGGCGATTACGACCGCGTGCGCCGCCGGGTGGGTTGGTGGCAGGATCGTTTGGGCCAGCGGCTGTTTCTGGAAAATTACCCGTCGATCATGGATGGCGGTCACGACGCCCCGGCCTTTTACGAGCGGTTGGTCCGCGACACCGGCTGTGGCGTGCTGTTCGACGCGTCCAACGCGGTTTGCGCCCATCTGAATTGCGGCGTTCCGTTGGACGCGTGGGAGGGCGTGATCGCGGCGACCCCGCATTTCCACACCGCCGGTTACAATTTGTCGATCCTGCAACCGCATCTGGTGCTCGACACCCATGACCGCGCGCTGTCGGAGGAGACGATGACGTTTCTGGAGCGCTGCCGCGACCGCTTCGACAAGCCCGGCGCCACCATGACCTATGAGCGCGACGACAATTTCGACGAGGACGACATCGTCGCCGATCTCGACCGGTTGCGCGCCGTTTTCGCCCCCCGGACACAGGACAGGGACCATGGCCGCATCGCTTGCCTTGCCCAGAATTGACGCCGACCTGCTCGACGCGCTGACCGTTCCGGCGCGCCAAGGCGATTACCCGCGCGACTCCCGCGCCTTTGTCCGCATCGACACCAGCCTGCGCGTCTATTGGCACACGCTGTTCGACATCTGCCCTGGCCTGCTCGACCTGTCGGGGCCGGACGGGTTGGCGATCTTCCGCCCCTTCATGGCCTGGGCGGCGGTGGAAAAGCTGTCCCTGAACTGGACCTATTATCTGTGGGTGGACGTCTGGTTGGCCCAATCGGCCTTTCGCGACCGGGTGACGCCGGAGTTGCGCCTGTCGCTGATGGGGGCGTCGGCGGCGCGCTGGGCCACCGGCGACCGATCGGAAGCGGGGGGAATCGCGTTGAGCTGCGCCGATCTGCCCGATCTGGTGTGCGGCTGGAAAACCCGCTCGATCCTGAGCGGGCGGCGGGTCGAGCAATTCACGTTGGAGGAGCCGTTGCCGCCGCCCGACGGGCCGTTCGGCTTTTTCACCATCGCGGGGGATGATCTGTCCGACGGTTTCCCCGGCTGGACCCCGATTCCCCGATGATCCTTGCACCGGCCAATCGGCCATGACGGCGTCCGGCCAGCGGGTGGACCGCGCGTTTTGGCGAGGCTTTCCCGCGTTGTTGCTGGCCTTCGCGGTGGCGCAGCTCATGCAGCAGATCGACGTCGGCATGCTGGCGCGGGTCGATCCGCAGGCCCCCGCCGCCTATGTGCTGTTGCTGCGGATCGCCGTTGCCGATCTGGTGGCGATGATGGCCTTTGGCGCGGTGGCGTCCGTCACCATCGCGCAAGCGGCGCGCGACGGCGATCCGGGGCCGACGATCCGCCGGGCGTTGGGGCTGGCCGCGATCCTTGGCGCGGGGCTGGGCGGGCTTGGTCTTGTCCTTTATGGACCGGCGGCGCGGGCCATTGTCGGAACCGACGGCCCCGCCGCGCTGGCCGCCGCCGCCGTTCCCTGGTTCGCCGCCGCCGCTCCGCTGCGTCTGGTCAACGCCTGCGCCGCCTTCGCCCTGCACGCGACCGGGGCCGGGGGCGTGGTCGTGCGCTGGAAGCTGGGCGAGTTGGTCGGCAAGGCCGCGCTCAATGGTTTGTTCCTGTTTGTGTTGGACGGCGGGTTTGTCGGCTGCTTTGTCGCCGGGCTGTTCTTGAACCTCTTGTCGGTCGGTTGGGTGCTGCGGTATTTGCGGCAGACGGCGGGCGCCGGACTCGGGTGGCCGGGACGCCGTTGGGCGCTCGATCTTGTCCGCAAGACCGCGTGGGAGGCGCAGCGCGTCGCCTCCGGGCAAATTCTAGCGCTGGTGACGGTGACTCTGTTCGCCTCGCCGCTGATCGGGGCGGCGGAGTCCGGGCGGTTCAACGCCTTCGCCGCCGGGTCGGTGCTGGCGACGCTGGTCTTCGCGCCCTTCGTCGCCTTTCTGCGCTTTCTGGCGATGCGGTTCGCTGGACGCTCCGCCTCGGACGTCGCCGTGTTGGCGGGCCTTTTGTGGCGGCGTGGCGCGCCGGTGGCGGCGGCGTTGACCGCCGCGTTGATCCTAAGCGGCGACTGGTTTGGCGCGGCGCTGTACGGGCAATCGGGGCCGTGGTGGTCGGGGCTGGTCACGGCGCTGGCGGTCTCGCTGCCGATCCGGCTGGCCGCGAACATCCTGCGTGCGGCGTCGCAGGCCAGCGGCGCGTTCGCCCAGGTCGCCCGCATCGACGGGCTGTTGGGCTGGGGCGTCGGCGGGCCGTTGATCCTGCTTGGCCTGCATTGGAACCTGCCCGTCGTCGCCTACGCCCATCTGGTCGCGCCGGAGGCGTTGACCTTGCTGTGGCTGTGGCGGCGCTGGGCCGCCGTCAACGGGCAAGGTTGGCCGCTGGGCTGGCCGCTGCGGCGGGCTGGTCGAGCAGATTGGTGAGCGCCTCCGCCACTTTGCCTTGGCGGTCGAGCCGGTAGAGATGGCCAGCAGCAGCCACACGCCCGCGCCGATCCGGCGGCGGCGGTCGCCACGCGGACCAGGGGGACGCTTGGCGGAGGTGTGGAGCGCGGTCATGACGCCGCTCACAGTTCCGCTTGTCGCCTTAGACAGGCGCCAGAGAACGGAACAGGGCGGGCGTGCTACTCCGTCACAGTTACCTCGATTGCGTAGGAATCTGCGATATAGAGATGATCTGCATGTTCGATGGGTTGGCCCGTCGCATCGAACGAGGTCCGCACCATCGACAGCAGGGGAGTGCCGACTTCAACGCTCAGGATTGACCTGTGTTCGGATGTTGCCGCTGTCGCAGAAAATTTTTGATTAGCAATCTTCGGCGCATTGCCAGATGCGCGCAGCAATGCGTAAAGACTACCTTGTTGCAATTGCTCTGGAGAGAACTGTGCGAGTTGCAGTGGCACCCAGTTTCTCATCAGGGCCAATGGTTTTGACTTGGCTAATCTCAGGCGCTCGATGTATACAAGCTTATGATTTGTCTCCGCGTCAAAAATATTGGAGAATTCTGCGTTTATCGGGACAATACGGTATTCAAGAACTTTGGTTGACGGCTCCATTCCCATTTTTTCCAGGTCATCATAAAGCGAAGAAAGCTCAACTCGACGTCTGATGGGATTGTTGGTAATTTGTGTTCCAATGCCACGCCGACGAATCAACAATCCTTTACGCACCAGAACGTCAATGGCTTGACGTATGGTTGGACGGGAGAGTCCCAAATCTTTTGCGATTTCAATCTCATTTTCGATTTTTTGCCCAGGAACAAGAACTCCTGACCGAATAGACTCTTCCAATTGTTCGGCAAGTTGATGATATAAAGGTACTGGACTGTCCCGCCGAATTGAGAGTTGGCTGGAAATTGAGGTGTATTCTTTTCCCAACGTCTTCCTCTTTTTTTATCCATTCCATTAGCGCGAGCCAATCAAAATAATTCAGCGCTGCGGTACTCCGCAATCTGATAATGCCCGGCAGATTCCATTTTGTCGAGAATGCAGTTTCTGAGGTGATCCCCGTTCCTCGGATATTTGGATAAGTTCACCCGGCGGCTGAAGATGTCGAGGATGACGTGGAGGGAATAATAGGAGCGCTTTGCTGGCGCCATCAGCTTGGTGATGTCCCGGGACCAGACCTCGTCATGTTTGGCCCGCAGGCGGCGCATGGTACGGATGGGGCAATGATAGAGACCTTCATCGAGCAGGGTGGCGTAGACCTCCGCCGGGGCGAGATCGACGAAGCGCGGCTCGCGCAGAAGGGCGAGCGCCGTCTGGCGTTCCCCAGAAGGGCCGAGATTTTTTGGACGTCGATGACCTTCCCGGCGCAGAATGGCGGCGATCCCACCGGTGTCTGCCGCCTGACAATCCCGGCCAGACCAGCCGGAGACCATGAGCGCCTCTCCGTTCCTACACCACGCCCGGGGACACGATCTGGATCCTCCGTTACCTTGAGAATCTCTCGCACGGTTCATCTCCGAACAGATAAACTCTAGTCTGAAATTCTATAATCTCCGGCATCTCTTCTTCGAGTAGGCGTCTGGCGAAGTTGCTTGCGAAGCCAAGACAGACGCGCCCCCAGATCGACGATGTCCTCAGCGGCCAAACAGGGGCTGAAGTTTGGCATGACTCCATGGATCGCGGCGCATCCTCGCTCCGAGAAGACAATCAGCCCGTCCTCCCGGACCTGCACCCCGTCCGCCTGCGCCCAGCGGCTGTTCAATTCCATGGCCTGGTCAAGCGTCATGCCGTGCGGCAGATCAATTCGGATATCTTGCCCCACGATTTGGACTGGATAGCCGCCGGGCATTCCAAGTGGTCCTGGTAACGAGATATGCACGTTACGCTTGAGAATGAGATCGACCAGCAACTGGGCGGTGATAAGTCCATTGACATGGTTCAGCTCAGGCCGCGCCGCCTCCCGCTGATTGCGCAACAAGCCTCCGACCTGCTGCAAGTCTGTATCGTTCAACCAAGCCATTGCTTCCGGAATGCCGGTTTTGGGCGGATAGAGATGCCAATGGTGCCCCAGAACCTTCACGCGGGCGCCGCGTTCGACAGCCAGCGCCTGAGAGATCGACGCCTGTAGCAGAGCGACATTTCCGCATCCGCAAAAAATTGGAAGCCTAAGCGCTTTCAGCAGCGGATTTACGGCATCCGGAAAAGAGGCGTTGATGAAGAGTGGCGGGTTGGCCTGCCGCGCAATCGCCGATGAAACTTCGATCGGGATGATCGCCTGCAACGGAAGGGTCAATCCGAACCCAGCGTCGGCGAGCAAATCCGTCCACGCCGACGGGGCCGACCGACTCTCCCATGGGGATTGCACGGATGCGCAGTTGAGTACGAGCTGGGGTTCGATTTCACAGAGAACGTCACCCAGTCTCTCGCATGTGTAGACGCCAACTTTCCGTGCGATGAACTGGATGCGCGAGCCTGACAATGACGCGCGGGTATTCGCAACATAGCAAAGCTCATCGACGCTCGCGCCCGTTCTGGAAAGAACGGCGACGGAAAGATTGTCGTCGCAGATGTTCGCTAACGCATAGCAGGTGGCTCTTGCCAAGGCTCCGCTGCCAAGTATCGCGATATTGCATTTCGTCATATCGAACTGCTTTCTTAATATCGTGTCAGTGGCTTTTGATCGTGACCTAATCAGGATCAAAAACTTCGGCGGCATGGGCCGTTGCCGCTGTAGTCGGCGCGTATATCAGCGATCATCTTCAATGGCCGCTGATATCAAATCCCGCTTAGTTGGGTTTATCGGGGCTTGGTCCTAGACCGAGGGGATCCCGTCATTGGGCGGGCTGCGCCGTGCGATACCTCATGAGCACCGCCGCCCCCAGAAGACCGATCAGCGCAAGCACCCACAGGGCCAACGCATAACCTCCGGTGATTTCGACGAAATATCCGGTGAGCGGAGGGCCGATGGCTGATCCGATGCCCAGAGCGGTGAAGAGGATGCCCAGCATTTTGCCGATATGGTCTGAGCCGAACTCCTCAGCCAGGACAACGGGAATCAAGGCGCTGTAGATTCCGTGGTTCACGCCGATCAACATCGCGAAGGCGAGAAATCCCATATAGCCGTTCGCGGCCAACCACACGAAAAAACTCAAGCCCAGGCCGAGATGGCACAGCTTGAACATGACCAGTGGTCCGATGCGGGTTGCCAGACCGGCAACCGCCAGACGGCCCATTATGTTGCTAATTCCAATTGCCGACACGAGTGAGGCTGCCGCCAGGGCGTCGATGCCGATCCTTTGCGCCGCATATGAAAGATGAACATAGGGAACGTAGATCACCACGTTGATCAACAGGGCCGCAGCATAGAACTTTGCAAAGCCGCGCCTTGCGCCGTCCTGTTCCGCCATGGCGGCTCGCAAGGAAACGGGTGGCCTTGAGATCAGCACGGCGGACATCAGGATCATGGCCGCGCCGCTCACAGCGTAATAGATATAGGCCGTGCGCCAGCCGACCTCGGCAATAAGCCAAGCCGACAAGAGCGGACCCGCGAAGGTGCCGACGCCGACACCCGTAACCACCAGTCCGGTCGCCAGCGCCCGGTAGCGGTGAAACCAGCGACCGACCGTTGCGAGGGCTGGAACATAGACGCAGCCAAGGCCAATACCCATGCCCAGGCCATAGCAGAGATAGGCCTGCCACAACGACGTCGCCTTGGCGGTCAGAGATAACCCGACTGCAAGGCTCAACGCGCCGGTCACTAGGAGCGGGCGCGCACCGAAACGGTCGGCAATCGGGCCAGTGAGAGCGCTCAGTCCGAAACCCAGCAGCGAGGTAATGGAAAAGACAATCGAGCCTGCCGCTTCCTTCGCGCCGAAGGTCTGGGCCATCGGTTTGAAAAACTGTCCGTAGCTGTAGGTGAGGCCATACACGATGGTGACTGCTAGGCTTGCCCCCACCGCGACACGCCAAGCGCTATCGGAATCGATCTCGACGCCGTCGAAGGTAGGGTCTTTTCCATTATCGGGCTTTTCATGAGGCGGATCGAGGTTCTTGGATGAAAGAAAGGACATCTTCGTCTCGCTTGATGTTGTCATGTCGGCGGTCACTCCAATGACCGCTGGCGCACGCCCACCCTGTGCGCAATAAGGCCGGACGATGAACCATCAAGGGCTAAGCACGGCCCTAGCGATGTCCTTGGCGGTATGGACCTCTGTAAATTGAGACCGATCCGGCATGTTTGCAGGATCGGCGAGATACATGCCGGAGCCATGGAGAATGACTTCATCGGTGTCATCGAGCAGTCCGCGATCGATCGCGTTCAGCACCCCGGTCATTCCCATCACGAGAGACCACTCGGCGAGGCGGCGGGGGTCGGCGGGAAGCGGTCGTGCACTGCTGGCGAGATGATTACGGACGGCGCCGTAGCGCTGGAGGCATTCCAGCAACGAGACGACAATCCCCGATCCTCCATGCCGCATGATGAGTTCTGTCATTTCCAGCGAGGTCGGGGGAGTGTGGGTGTAGAATGTGGGTTCGCAGTTCTCTTCCGGATCCCATGTCACTTGAGGGAAATGGGGATTGGATTGCTGTTCGTATATCCCGCGGTCGGCATGGTACGCCCATTGTGGCGCCGACGCGTGGTCATGGACGGCGCTCAAGTAGTGACGAACCATGTCGCTCGTCGCAAGGTGCTGCACCAGCAGATAACCGGGTTGAGAATGCGTGATTCCCAACCCGAGCATCGTGTTCAGCCCGTGTTGATAGCCGAGCAATCCATAAGCGCTTGAGACCGCATGCGCCTGCACTCGACGACGGGTAGGATCGATTTTCGCGAACTCGTATTCATAGAAAGCCCGGCAGGCGTCAGCGACCTTGTAGTTGGCAATATCGAGCGAATACCAGATTCGCTCTTTGCTGCTGGTCCCAGCCAATTCGGTGAAAGCCTTGCCAATTTCTTTCACATCGGCAGCTTCGGGACCCGGATAAAGCAGAATTGGGTTTAGGCCGCGCAGTTCCTCGGACTCTGTCAGGCTGTTGCGGCGCATTTTATGCAAAGTCGAGGTCGGCGTAAGTGAAGCGATGCGCAACTGGTTCGGCGTCGCCAGTTTCAGGTCCAAGGCCCGCGCTACTGCATCGCGCAAAGCAATTGCTTTGTTACCGGAAGATGGTGTGAAGATCAGGATCGATTCGCCGGTTTCGTTAATATGCCGGACGGCCCGCGCCACCATCAGCAAGGATGCCGTGGTCTTGGTCGTGTGGGTTCCCGGATTCTTCATCAGGTCAAGCAGATGGAGCGGATAGCCCGCATAGCTCGGAATTGGCGTCAAGGATGCCCGTGCGACTGAAAAGAACTCTTCCCAACGGTCATTCAGTTTGGGGTACGTGAAGCCGGGTGCAAATGCCAGAGTCCGCGTTGGAACGATCCTGAGAGACGCTTCTTCAATTCCTCTGTGGTATCTTGTAATAATATTTTCAGAATCCGTGGTTTTTATGCGTCGAAAAAATATATCATCTTGTCGATACATTTGGAATTCCCTCCGCAGATGTTGAAGTATTGTTTCATGATTTCAGTTAACTTCAGCAATCAGGCGATCAGCGATGACTGTTGCTTGTTGACTGATCTTAAGCATGGAGTTCGTGAAGTAATGGACGCCCGCTGTGAGTTGCCCCAAGGCAAACAGGCGTACGTTTGCAAGACCCTTGGCATCCACAAGCCGGTTGCTGTCAGGGTCGATGTCGATGCCCCCCAATGGATGCAGACGGGCGGCTCCGCTTTTCGTGATGCTCTCCACAAGAGTGGTGGCTTGAGGAGGGATCGCGGCCTTTGACGGCCGGATTGTATTGATGATGACATCGGCGACGATGCTGCCGGTTGCCAGCGGGATTTTGAATACGCCGCCGGGTTCGGTATAGAGATGCGCTGTCGGATGACATCGCTCAACCCGAAGCTGCCCAGTATCGGCCGCTATCAACAGCTTCCTGGCCGTCTCCTGCGGTACGGGGCTAAGCAGACTGATGAAACGGGTGTGCCACTCACTGAGAAAGCGGCTGCGATCTTTCATCGGCATGGCGCGCCAGATGTGTTCGACTAAACCATGCATGACCTGGATCATGATCGGTTGCCAAAGCGCGCCACCTGATTCCGCCTCGTGCAATTGCCGCCGCAAGCGCCGATGAAAATTTTCACCCGATTTCGCTTCCGCGCAGACCCGAGCAAGTGACATCCCGCACAGTTTGAGTTCCGCGTCGAACAGGCGGAAGAGCCTTTCCAGCGTCATCTCGGGATTGGTTTCGAGATGCTGGCGCATAGCGGCCGGCGAAAGGAAGTGGAGTGTGGGGGCGTTCGCGCTGGTGCGCACCGACGGCAGAAGGCCGTTGCGTGAAACCATCGTGATGCGGCCGACGTGCCCCCTGCTTAGCAGAAACAGGACAACATCCACCGACGTCAATCCTGCGCCAAGCACCACGACATCGCGACTTGGCTCAACCGCAGCAAGCCTGTCGCGAAGTGGATAGGGGTCATTGATACAGGCGGCGTGCCCGCGCAAGCCGTGGAGATCTTGCGTGCTCCCCACCCCAACGCAAAGAACGATCCTGTCAAAACCGGAAAATCTGCGGCTGTCGTCCGTTTCCAGGCTGATGGAGCGCCTGTCCTGAATCAGGCGTGAGACTGTTGATTTTTGGATCTCGAAGCATCGCCCGGATCGTGTGACCCGCTGGGCGATGTCGCACACCGTATTTTCGAGATACTGGCCGAACAGATGGCGTGGCAGGTAGGAGCCTGGGGCAAAGCCATCGGCGCACAAACCCGATGCCTGGGTTTTTCCGAGCCAAGCCCAGAAATCCCCAGGGGTATCAGGAAAAAGTGACATGCGTTGCGCCGTCACGTTGAGCAGGGATGTGTGCGTATCGGCCAGATATGCCCGCCCTGGTCCGGCGCTCGGCGCAGGCTCAAAAAGAGTGATATCGATCGGGGGGACCTGCGTGCGCGTGAGCGCGGCGAGCAGAGCTACAGAGGCTCCACCCCCACCAACGATTCCGAGTTTCATATTGGCTCGCCTGAGTGATTTTCGGATATAGACAGGATGCTGTCAATCCGGCTGATGATAAGCTGGTTCGTCCATCAGAAAATCAGGGTGTGCTCACATTGTGGAACAGACAAAGATCGGAAAATTGTCGGATAATACCCAAAAAACATTCCAGTTATATTGCTGTGATGAGCAATATTATTTATAATTATCCAGCTTCTCTTTGTTGATAGGAGAAGATGCTGGTGTAGTTGCCGCCGGACCAATCCGGGGGCATCGGGCACGGTCGCGGGTCGTGGACGGCCCAGCGGGCTGGCTTGCCGCGCACGATCTCAGCCGCGTGGCTGCTCGGGATTGGGTTTGCGGTATAGGGCATGGAGTTCACCGCACTGTAGGTGTTCAGCAGCAGCGGGCGGCCTTCATCCGTTTCATTGCGTCCTGAACTGTGCAATGTGCGGCAATTGTGAATGGTCACTGATCCCGCCGGGCCGGGCAATGATACGGCCCGATGCACTGGTAGGACTTCGGTATCTGCCTGCTTCAGTGCGCCGATCCACACACCGTTGTCATCGTAATGTTCATAGAGAGGACCGTCCTGGCTTTTTGGGAGAACGACAAGAGGGGCCTGATTGACAGAGCAGTCATTGAGGTAGGTTCCGAAAGTCAGGGAACTGTAATTTGTATGTGGCCAGTATGGAGCATCCTGGTGCCATTTTACCTCGGTTCCACCACGAGCCCATTTGAAATTCAGCTTTGAATGGTGGAATTTGACATCTAGACCAACCAGATCTGCGGCGATATCGGCGATAATCGAGTCGCGAGCGAAATGCCAGTATTCGGGATGGTGGTCGACCGGGCTTGTGACGCGCCGCAGACGCGGGGCCTCCGCCGAATGGCCAGGTTCGAGTTCCAGAACCTTGTCCGATCTCTCCATCTTTCGGCTGCGTTCCACCATCTCGGCTGTCGCCGCCCGAAGCCGATCAAGCCACTCCTCCGAAATAATACTTTCAAGAAGCAGATATCCATTCTGAAAATAGAACTCTCGTTGGTCTTCAGTCAGGATCTTGGGCGGGATGCGCCGGATCTCTTCAGTCAGCATGTTGGATCCTCTCGCGGACATTTTGTCGCCACAAGCCCTGGCAGGGCGACAGTATGTAAGGACATACTATCAATACGGAGGCGAGGTTTGGTTGTCAATGCTCAAAAAATAGATTTTTAGGGTGATAAAACTTTTCTCATATATCATTTTGGGAGATATTCTTCTGAAATAAAATAACAAAAATGAGAAAATCCTAGTTGTTGCCGGAGGTAAAAATCTCGACAGAGGCAAATTTTCGGAATTATTTTCCATTAAAACGTGTATTTTCATAATTTGATTATAAATTCGACCCTGTTTTGCCAAGAATTCCTATCCGCAGTTATTCCGGACGTCGCCTTAACCGTCAGATCTCTCCCGGGGCCGAGTCCCATGACTAAAGCAGCCAACACGCAAAATATGCCATAATGTCATTACATTTGCATGGATATCGGATATGCTTTGTCCTGTGCATCCAACGCGCGGTCAGCGGATGCGCGAACATCCGACTCAATCATTCAGAGTTTAGAGCGTTTGATCTGACGCGCGCTCGGCGTGTCTGAGATAATTCCAGCACTCGTCGGGTGTATACAGGTCGCAGATGGAGCCGACGGCCTTCCACAGTTCTTCGATGGTGCGGGCGCCGATGCGGCGGGAGCGCAGATCCACCACGATGGCGAGATGCGGCCAGCCTTCCGCAGTCCAGAAGTCGGTCGTCTTCTTGCCTCCAAACTCGTCATCACCGCCGTCATCACCCCGCCCGCATGTGCTCAACCAGCCGTTCGACCTGTTGGCTCAGCGCGTGGATTTCGCCCAACACCGTGGAGGAGGCGGAGAGCACCTGACCCGCCGTTTCCCCGGATTCGGTGGCCGCGCGCGCCACCGATTCGATGCTGCCGCGCACGCGCAGCGACCCGTCGCTTGCGAGCAGCACGTTGCGGGCGATGTCCTGGGTGGCGCGGCTTTGCTCTTCGGTGGACAGGGCGACGGCGGTGGTCAGGTCGTTGATGTGGCGGATGGTGGCGTCGATGGATTGGATCGCCTCCACCGCCTCCTCCGCCACCGTGCGCATCGAGGCGATCTGCCGGGCGATGTCCTCCGTCGCCGCGCCGACCTGCCCGGCCAGCGTCTTCACCTCGTGCGCCACCACGGCGAAGCCCTTTCCCGCGTCGCCCGCGTGGGCGGCCTCGATGGTGGCGTTGAGCGCCAGCAGGTTGGTTTGGCTGGCGATGCCGTTGATGAGTCGCATCACCGCCCCGATCTTGCGTGTGCTGTCGGACAGCTCGTCGATGGTGCGGTTGCTGCGGGCGACCGCGCCGACGGCGTCGCGGGCGATCACGCTGGAGCGCTGCACCCGGTCGCCGATGTCGCGGATGGCGCGCGACAGGGTGTCGGTCGCCGCCGCCACCGCCTGCACGCTGTCGTCCGCCAGACGGGAGGTGTCGGCGGCGGTCGAGGTTTCCTGCGTGGTGGCGCGGGCGTTGTCGCTCATCCGCTGGGCCATCGTCTGCATGGCGTCCGCCGCCGCCGCCACCCGGTCCAACACGGAGCGCACGCGGCTCTCAAAATTTTCGGCGAGTTCGATCATCGTCCGCCGCCGTTCCTGCGCGGCGCGCTCGCGCTCCGCCTCGGCCTGGGCGTGGACGTCGCGCGTGCGGCTGGCGATGTCGCGGAAGATGGTCAGGGCCTGCGTCATCTCGCCGATTTCATCGGCGCGGGCGCCCGGAATCGGGGTGTCCAGGCGTCCGGCGGCGATGGCGCGCATCGCTTGCGACAGGTGATGCAGGGGTGTCAGGATCATGCGCCGCACCACCAGCCAGCCCAGCGCCAGGGCGGCGAGCAAGCTGACCGCCGCGACCAGGGCAAGGCTGAAACGCCCTGCGGCCATCGCCTGGAGCGCGGCGAGCGAGTCGGCGTCGGCCTCGGCCTTGATGCGGTCGGTCTGTTCCCCCACCCGGTCGGAAAAAACGGCGGCGAGACTCCGGCTGTCGTCCAGAATCCGTTGAATGCGCTGCGCCACCGCCAGTTCTGCCCGGCGCAGGGCGAACTGGCCGCTGTCCCCCGACCCAAAGCTCAGCAGATGATCGGCGGCGTCCAGCAGACCGGTGACGCGGGCGTCGGCGGTGCGGCGCAGCGGCTTCAGCCGGTTGGTCAGCAACACCCGGGCGCTGGCGAACTGCTCCTCAAGCTGGGTCAGTCGCCGGTCATCCGCCGCCTGGGCGGCTTCGCGCAGCAGACCGGCGACGGTGGTGGCGTGGCTGCCGATCTCCAGATAAGCGCGAAAGTTGCCCAACCCTTTGGTCAGCAAAGGGGGCAGGGACTCCCGTCCCAGCGCGCGGGCGGCGTCGGCGGCCCGTCGCAGGTCTTGCAGATAGGCCCCGGCCGCAGCGGCGGTTTCGCGTTCCAACCCGGCCCGCGCGGCGGCCTCAGGGTGGTCGGAGGGGCCGCTTTCGGGGAGGGCGGCGGCGCGCTGGGCCTCAACGTTGAGCAGACCCGCCAACGCGTCGGCCACGCCGTCCAACTCCCAATCCAGCGACACGCCCAGCGTGTCGCCCTGGGTGCGCAGATCGACGCCGGTGCTCTCGATGATGGGGGCAAGCTGTTCGGTGAAGGCGTCCACCCCACGCCCCAGCGCGGCCAGGGCGTTGTCGCGCCGGGTGCGGATGGCCTGGCGCTCGGCGACGGCGGTGTTTTCCTCTTCCAGAACGGCGATCAGGGCGGCGGCGCCGTTGCGCAGGGCGGCGACCGTGGTGGTCCCGGGTTGCCGGGTTTCCAGGGTGTCGACCAGGCCGACCAGCGCCCGCCCGCGCGCCTGGATCTCAGCAAAGCGCCGTTCCCGCTCCTCGGGTCGGTCCGCAGCCTCCAGGGTGGGGGCGGCCATGACCAGACCGCCGCTGTCGACCGCCAGCCGCTTGGCCAGCTCCAGCCCGGGCAGGCTGTTTCCGACGATGCGGCCCAATGGATCTTCCACCGCCGCAAAAGACCACAGGCCGACCAGAACGGCGGCGATGGTCAACCCCGCCATGCCGGTGAAGGCCAGACGCAGTTTGGCGCGCACGCCGAACCGATGGCGGGAATGCGCGGTGGATGAGGAGGGGGTGAGCATGCCGGAGAGCATCCGTTGCAAGACAGGAAGGAGCGTGGCGGCGCAGAGCTGCGCCGCGCCGCCACGCGTCGGGATCAGAAGACCAGGGTCGAGCGCAACAGCACGATGTTTCCACGGTCGTTCTGGGAGGCGGCGTCGGACTTCAGGTCGAAGTGATTGTATTCGGCTCCCAGAGCCAGACCGGGGGCCACGGTGTAGCGCAGCCCGGTGGTGATGAGGTTGAAGCGGCGGTCGCCGCGCGCCGTCAGGTCGCCCGCGTCCTTGGAGCGCAGATAGCCCACGCCCAGCGTGTAGGCCCCGGTGGTGTATTGCGCGCCGACCGTCCACACATCCTGCGCGCCGCGATCAGTGGCGAGCGCGTTGCTGCTGCGGGTGATGTAGCCGCTCTTGCCGCCATAGGCGTAGCTGCCGCCGACCTTCAGCCCGCCATAGGCCGCCGACAGACCGACATGGTAGGACGACAGCCGTTCAAAGCTGGTCCCGGCGCTGGTGTTGCGGGCCTGGCCGCCAATGACGAAGACGTCGCCCGCGACGGTCACGTCGCCCAGCGTGTCGGCGTAGTTGAAGCCGCCTTCATAGACGTCGGAATAGCCGCCGCTGCGGAAGGAATCGGCGGCGGCCACCGTCTTGCCGCGATCCACGCTGGTGTGGAAATTGCCGGTCTTGGGCTGGTAGCTGACCACGGCCTGGAAGCCGGAAAAGCGCGGGCTGGCGTAGAGCACGCGGGTGCCCGCGTCGCCGGTTTTGAACGCCTTCAGGTTGGTGGTCATGCTCGGCACGTTGGAGCCGGTGTTGCCGAGGAAGGCGGCGTAGCTGCCGTCAACGCCGCCGGTGCCCCAATCCGACGGCGCGATCACGCCGGTCCCGTCGCTCGGCCCACCCAACGCCCCCGCGCTGATCTGGCCGAACCCGCCCTTGACGAACAGGTAGGCTCCGTCGTCGGAGACGGTGCGGTCGCCGTTGGACGCCTGGAGGGTGACGCGCGCGCCGTATTCCAGCCCGTTGTCGGCGGTGGCGGTCGGCGACACCTTCAACTGGAAGCGGTTGCGGAATTCGGTGGAGCGTTGCCCGCTTTTCAGCGACTGGCCGACGACGCCAGCCTCGAAATAGGCTTCGCCGCCCAGGATGATGTCGAACTTCGGGGCTGCGTTGGCGGCGGCGCCGCCAAGGGCGGCAAGGGCGATGGCGGCCACGCCGCAAAGCCGAACCTGAGTCATAGGACCTCCCGTTGTGTGTGTTTTTGCAAAAGAGAGCAAAGCCATGGCTTCGCCGGTCCCCCGGCCCCGTCACAGACCGGGGGGCAGCGGACAAGCCGCAGGCGTCACCGCTTCCGCCCTGTGGATGGGCGGAGCCGAAGCGGTGGATGTGCGAAATGCAGAGGGTAAGAACGAGCGGGTGATGGCGGGCGACGGGTCCCCGTCAATCCTGCTGGGTCCGGATTGTACGAGACGCCATCATTTTGAGTCAATCGATTTAGTAAAACGTTTTATTAAATCATCGTGCAACATCCGCCTGAAGCACCGACCAGGTGGAGCGGGTCGGGCGGGGTGGGAACGGGCATGACGGAAAACCAATAAACATCAATTGGTTGATCGGGAAAGCGTGGCCTTGGCTGCGCCCGGCCTCGGTCGGTGAATGGAACATATGAAACACCGTGCGACAGATTTCCGGCCCCTGTTCACCCGTTGCACGGCATCGCCCGCCGCCCTGTCGCGGGAGCACGAGCACGGGGTGATGACGGAGGGCGGGGGCGGCGGTGGGCATGGAACACACTCCGCAGACAATCAGGCGCAAAGTCCTAATCCAGCGGGGTGTTCCGGGCAACGGCGCGGCGAAAAATCGTCGGCGCGGGCGCGCTCACACCGACTGGCGGCGGATGAGCGGGCAGGGGAGGCGGATGACGGCGTTCGGCTCGACCGATCCCGCCGGGGCCAGCAGGCATTCCACCGCCTTGCGGCCAAGGTCATAGTGGGGAAGCTGCATGGTGGTCAGGCCGGGGCGCAGCAGACCGGCCAATTCGTGGTTGTCGTAACCAATGATCGCCAGATCGCCGGGGATCGACAGGCCCAGTTCCTTCACCGCCTCGTAACAGCCCATCGCCACCCAATCGTTGACGCAGAACAGCGCCGTCGGCGGTTCATCCAGCGTCATCAGGGCCTTGGTGGAGCGGTAGCCACCCTCGGGGAACCAACAGTCAGGGATGACGAGAGCGGGGTCAAAGGCGATGCCCGCCTCGGCCAGCGCCCGGCGGTGGCCCGCCAGACGCGCCAGACCGGCATCGACCTCCGGCACGCCATAGAGCATGCCGATGCGGCGATGACCGGCGTCGATCAGGGTTCGGGTGGCGGTGTGGCCGCCCAATTCCTCATCCGCCAAAATCGCCGGGAAGCGGCCCTGGCGGTCATAGGCGTTCACCAGAATCGTCGGGATTTGCAACAGCGCGTCGGGCAGATCCACCCCGCACATCGACATGGCGGCGTAGATCACCCCATCGACCTGCCGGTCGCACAGCATCTCCACGGCGGCCCGGGCGATGGCGGCGTCGCCCCCGGTGTTGACGATCAGCAGAACCTTGTCGTTGGCCCAACACAGTTCCTGCGCCCCGGCGATGCTGCGCCCGGCGTAGCCGGAGGAGGCGATCACGTCGGTGATGAAGCCGATGGTGTGGGTTTGCGAGGAGCTGAGCGCGCGCGCGCTGGGGTTGGGCCGGTAGCCCAGCTTGCGCACCGCCTGCACCACCCGTTCCTTGGTCGCTTCCGGGATGGCGCTGGCGTTGTTGTTGAGCACCAGCGACACCGTGGTTGGGGACACCCCGGCCTCTTCGGCGACACTGCGGATGGTGGGGCGGCGGGCCATGATCGTCCAAACCGGATGCGGAAACCCGACGATCCTATACCGCCGGTCTCCGCTCTGGAAAGGGAAGGCTGCGGCCTATGACCTTGGCTGGCGGGTCGTCGCCCCCTCAGACCGGCAGCGCCACGCCCGTGCCGTCGAAGACGTGCAGGGCGGCGGGGTCGAAACGGGCGTCGAAGCGGTCGCCGACCTGGAAGCGCCGCCCACCGGGAACGGCCATCGTCAGACCGTTCGCCCCCGGCGCCGAGGCGTAGAGAAAGCGGCGGTCGCCGTGATACTCGATGTCCTGGATTTCCACCGGCAAAGCGGCGCCGCCGGGGCCGTCCGGGGCCAGATGTTCGGGCCGCAGGCCGATCGTCACCGGGTCGCCCAGCCGGGTGGCCTCGCTCACCCGGTGGCGGGTGGGGATGGGGCGGCCATCGGCGAGCGCCAGCGTCAAACGCCCATCGTCGAATCCGGCGATCTGGCCGGGCAGGAAGGACATGGCGGGAGAGCCGATGAAGCTGGCGACGAAGCGGTTGGCGGGCCGTTCGTACAGCTCCGCCGGGGTCCCGACCTGCTCCACCCGCCCGCCGTTCAGCACCACGATGCGGTCGGCCAGCGTCATCGCCTCCACCTGATCGTGCGTCACGTAAATCATGGTGTTGCCCAGATCCCGGTGCAGCCGGGCGATTTCCAGCCGCGTGTTCACCCGCAGGGCGGCGTCCAGGTTCGACAGCGGTTCGTCGAACAGGAACACCTTGGGGTGGCGGACGATGGCCCGCCCGATGGCCACGCGCTGGCGCTGCCCGCCCGACAGGGCGCTGGGCCGCCGGTCGAGGTAGCGTTCCAGATGCAGGATGCGCGCGGCCTCCGCCACCCGCTGCTCGATCAGGGCGCGGTCAGCCTTCGCCATTTTCAGGCCGAAGGCCATGTTGTCGCGCACCGTCATGTGCGGGTAGAGGGCGTAGGACTGGAAAACCATCGCCACGCCGCGTTCCACCGGGCTTTGATGGTTGGCCAGCGCCCCGTCGATCACCAGATCGCCGCCGGTGATCTCCTCCAACCCGGCGATCATGCGCAGCAGGGTCGATTTCCCGCAGCCCGACGGGCCGACGAAGACGATGAACTCGCCGTCGGCGATTTCCAGGTCGATGCCGTGGATCACCGACAGCTCATGATAGCTCTTGCGGATCTGGCGCAGCGATACGGGGGCCATGGCGGCGGTCCCTCTGTGTGCGGGTTGCGGGGAAGGAGGGGGTTAGGGCGTGAGGCTCTCGATGCGGCCATCCGGGCCGATGCGCAGCGGCGCGGGATCGGTCAGGCCGCCCAGGAAGGAGCCGTCGGGCTGGTAGCCCTGCCAGCTCAGGACCATCGGCTGTCCATCCGGGCCGGGGGCGATCTTGGCGCCGAACAGCGCGTTGGTCTGGCCGACGGCCACCGGCCCGGCGTAGCGGAACCCGCCATAGGGGCTGTCGGACAGGGCGTAGAAGGCCCCGGTCGCCACCGGCGCGGCGCTGTCGGCCCGCACCCAACTCTTGTCGGCGTTGAAGATCAGGATGTAGCGGCTGTTCCATGGGATCACCTGCGGGATCTCCATCAGGAAAAACTCGTCCATCTCCGTCACCGGCCCCTCGACGGTCCAGGCGCGCAGATCGCGCGAGCGGGCCAGGGCGACGCATCCAGGCTTGCCGGGGCCGCCGTCGCGCCGCTGGGCGGTGATGTAGGCGAGATAGCCGTCCCCCGCCGGATCGGCCATCAGGAAGGGGTCGCGCCACGCCAGTTCCTGCTGATGGTCGGGATTCTGGCCGAGATAGCGGGCGGGATCGGCCACGATCACCGGGTTGGCCGGATCCTTGGTCCACTGGGTCAGATCGTCCGACCAGGCCAGACCGACGCGCTGGATCTTGCCGTCCTCGGCCCAATTGGTGCCGGTGTAGAGCATCGCCCAACGGTCGCCGACGCGGCAGACGCTGCCCGTCCAGATCGCCCGGTCGTCCCAGGAGCCGGTCGGACCCGGCTCCAACGCCACCGGCAGCTCGGTCCAGCGCGTCAGGTCGCGGGAGACGGCGTGACCGCAGCGGGCGTTGGCGTGCCGCATCTCCGGGTCGGGCAGGCTGCGCGGCGCGCGCAGATAGAACAGATGCGTGTCCTCCCCGTCCTGAACGGTCCAGAAATCCCACACATACTGATCGGGCGGATTGAACATGACTTATCCTTTGACGGCGGAGCCGACGACGCTTTGGATGAACCAACGTTGAAAGGCGAGATAGGCGATGATGACCGGCAGGGAGGCCATGTTGGCGAAGGCCATCACCTCCCCCCACTGGCGCGGTTCCTGGCCGAAGAACTGGGCGACGCCGACCGACAGCGGGCGGAATTCCACCCCGCGCGTGACCATCAGCGGCCAGAGATAGGCGCTCCAGAACTCCAGCCCCTGAAGGATGGCGACGGTGGCGATCACCGGGGCGCTGAGCGGCATGATGATCGACCAGTAGATCCGCCAGGCGGACGCGCCGTCCATCGCGGCGGCTTCGTCCAGATCCTTGGGAAGCTTGGCGAAATATTGATAAAACAGGAAAATGGAGAAAGGATGCGCGATGAAGGGCACGATCTGGACGTGGTAGCTGTCCATCCAGCCCAATTGATTGACCATCATCAGCAGCGGGACCGCCAGGCTTTCCACCGGCACGATGATGAGCGCGATGATGACCGCCAGCAGAAGATCGCGGCCACGAAAGCGGCGGCGGGCCAGACAATAGGCCGCCATCGAATTGACGATGACGCCCAGGCCGACGATGGAGACGACGACGACCAGGGTGTTGACCAGGAAGCGCAGGAACGGCATCTGCTGGTCGGCCAGAACCCGCCTGTAATTTTCCAAGCTGACCGGACCGGGGATGAAGGCCCCGACCCCGCCCAGATCCTGGACGATTTGCAACGTGTCCGGCTTCAGGCTGGTGACGAGCATGACCACCAGCGGACCCAGCATGATCGACGCGGCGGCCAGCATGGCGGCGTAGGTCAGCAGGGTGGCGGGGGAGGTCAGGCGGAGGGTGCGGGATGAAACGGAGGCCATCGGTCAGATCTCCCGGTCTTCGCGGACCAGCGCGCGCTGGACCAAGGTGATGCCCAGAACCAGCAGAAAAAACAGCACCGAGGCGGCGGAGGCATAACCGACACGGTGCTCCCGGAAGCCGGAGTTGAAGAGGTAACGCACCAGGGTGTTGGTGCTGTCCAACGGGCCGCCCTGGGTCAGAACATCGACCTGACCGAACAGCTTGAAGGCCAGCACCGTGGTGGCGAGCACGACGAACACATGGGTGTTGCGCAGCGACGGCAGGGTGATGTGGATGAATTGCTGAAAGCGGCTGGCTCCGTCGATCCGCGCGGCCTCGTACAGTTCGGCGTTGATCGCTTGCAGACCGGCCAGATAGATGACCATCTGGAATCCCACCCCCTGCCACACCGACAGGACGATGATGGTGGGCATCGCCAGCGTGTCGTCGCCCAGCCAGTCATAGGGGCCGAGCGCGCCGCCCGACAGCGCGCCGACCAGCGCGTTCAGCACGCCTTGGGGCGCGCGCAACAGCCCGGCCCAAATCACGCTGACCACCGCCATCGACAGCACGGTCGGCAGGAAATAGACGCCCCGGAACAGATTGCGCCCCGGCAGCCCGCTGTTGACAAGAACGGCCAGCAGCAGGGCCAACGCGCTTTGCACCGGGACCGTCACCAGGGCAAAGCGCGCCGTGTTCCAGGCCGCTCGCCAGAACCGTTCATCCTCCAGGATCGAGGCGTAATTCGCCAAGCCCACGAACAGCGTCATCGCCCGCCGGTTGAGCAGGTTGTAATTGGTGACGGACAACCCGATCGACAGCAGAAAGGGCAGCACCAGAAACAGGGCGAGCAGCAGCAGCGCCGGGGTCAGCATGAGCGCGACGGCGCGCCGGTTGGCCGCGTGGCTGGTGGCGGCGCCTGTGGTGGGGCTGGCGGGGCGGGCGTTGCGGCCCCCGGCGGCGGTCGGTTGGGGTGGGGGGGATGGATCGGTCACGGCTTCGGTTCCTTCGACGACGGCGCGGCTGGCAGGCCGCGCCGCGTTCGGTCGGGATGACGGCGGCGCTGCGGTGGATTACTTGCTGCCGAAGGGCGGGTAGCCGCCGTTTTCGGCGACGCCACGATCAACGCGCGAAGCGGCCTTGCGCAATTCGGTCTTCGCATCGGCCCCTGACACCACGTTGCTGACGGCGTCGGCAAAGGCGCGGGTCAGCAACGGATAGGCCGGGTGGAAGGGACGCGACACCCCGATGGTCAGCAGTTGCTTGTAATAGAGGTTCAGACGCCCGCCCTCCTTGTAGAGATCCGATTGCGGGATCGCCGCCTTGCGACCGGGAACGGCCCCGTTGGCGTTGGCGATGCGCAGGATCTCGTCGGGCCGCATCAGGAAGGCGAGGAAGGCGGCGGCCTCCGTCGCGCGCTTGCTTTCGCTGGAGATGCCCCAGTTCCACGACCCCAGGCCGGTGACGTGGCGGGTCCCGAATTTCGGCATCGGCACCAGGATGGCGTCGGCCCCCAGGCCGCCGTCATGGTTGGGGAAGGCCCAATGGCCGACCAGCGCCAGCGCGGCGGTCTTGTCGCCGTAAAAGGCGGTGTCGCCCGCCGAGGCCGGAACCACCCAGCCGCGCTTGATCCATTCCTGAAGCTTGCCCAGGCCGCGCGCCGAACCGTCGCTGTCCAGGGCGCCGGCGGCCTTCCAGCTCTTGCGGTCGATCAGGTCGCCGCCGAAGGATTGCACCAGCGGCGAAAAGCCGTAGGTGAACCATTCGCCGTTTCCGTAGTTCAGCTTGACGTCGAGCGGCCATTTGACGCCGTCCAGCTTGGACAGGCGGGTCATGGCGTCTTCAAATTCGGCCAGGGTCCAGGCGTCTTCCGGGGTGGTGGGGATGCGGATCTGCGCCTTTTCCAGCAGCTTGCGGTTCGCCCACAGGGCCAGACCGCTGTCGAAGGCGCCGACGCCGTACAGCTTGCCGTCGATCGGGTAGGTTCCCTGCGCCGTCAGCGAGGGCAGCAGATCCTCGATGATCTCCTGCGGCAGCAGGCCGTTGAGCGGGCGGACATGGCCCGACCAGACGTAGTTGGCCAGCAGCGGGCCGTCGAAATCGAGCAGATCGGGCAGGCTGTTGCTGAGGGCGGCGGCGCTGATCTGGTCGTTGTAGCTGCCCTCCGGCAACTGCACGGCCTTGATCTCGATCTCCGGATTTTCCTTTTGGAAGCGGGTGATCTGGTCCTCCAGCACCTGCCGTTCCGCCGGCCGACCGGCGTGGTACCAGACGCTGAGGGTGGTTTTCGCTTCGGCGATGGTGGAGAGCGCGGTCAGCGCGGTCAGCGCAAACGCGGCGACAAGACGGCGTTTCATCAATTTCCTCCGCATCGGTTGCCGGTCGGTTTCGTTGCGCGAACCGCCGGGATCTTGGCGACCGCGCGCCGCAGCGCTCTGTGGACCCTGCCCGTCGCGGGGCGATCCGCTGGGGGCGGCGCGCGTTGTCGATGGGGCGATCATACGCCTAGTAAAACGATTTAGTAAATCACTTTATACGCCCTTCCAACATTTCCCAGTCCGTACAGTCATGGGACTCAGATGGACGGCATGAAACGCTGACCGCCGCCCATGAGCGCGAGAAGACGCGATGGCCGAGGTGGTTCTGGCGCAGGAGAGGTTTCCGGCAATCCTGCGCTGAAAATCCCAGGGCGACCGTTCGGTCCATTGTGGTGGCGACGGTCGCGGTGTGATAAAGCCGAAACAAGTGAGGGCAGGGGGGCGCTCAAGCGTGACGCGCGGACGGGGTTGGACGATCAGGGCGGCCAAAAACGGCGCGTCGGGGCCTGCCCCCGGTCGGCGGCCTTGGCGCGTCTGGATGGCGTTGATCGCCATTCTGGTCCAAACCATCCTGCCGGATGTCGCCATGGCCGCGCGGGTTGGCCGCGCCCAAACGGATCCGACGCTCGCCCTTCACGCCCTGGTCGCGGTCGAAGCGTCCAGCGCCGTCGCCGGATGCGGCGCGGTTTGGGAGGATCCCGACGGATCCGACCAACCCACCGGCGCGCGTGAGCATGGCGGGCCATGCGCCTTTTGTCTGGCGCTGTCGGCCCACGCGCTGCCCCCCGACGACGCGGCTGGGACGGCGGCGTTCGCGCGGTTCCAACGGGTCGGCCTCTTGGACGGGCCGGGCGTCGCCCGCCCCGCGCCGTTCCGCCCCCGCCACGCGCCACGGGCGCCGCCCACGGTCTGACGCGCCGTATTCTCGCGCGGTTTCGTCCGATTCACCGCTCTCGCTTGGTTTTCCATCCGTCAAACGCGCGCGTGCGCGCCCGATGGGGCCAAGGCGGGCGTCGCGTCGGGCAGGCCCTGGTTCGCCTTTCATCCCGGTGATGTTCCCTGTTTCCAGACCATCCGTGCGCCGGACCCCTTCGCGCGGCGGAGGGGACGACGCCCCGCCCTGCCGTTCCGCGCGCCGCGCGCAGCCGGTGGCCCTTGCCGCTGTCGCTGACGCTGCACGGGGGGGCGCTCGCGCTCGTCGTCCTGCTGGGCGCGGAAAAGCCGCCGCCGCCCCCGACGGCGTTGGCGGTCGCCTTCGAGTTGGAACTGGAACCTTCGCCGCCGCCGCCCGCTCCACCCGAGCCGTCGGTCGAGGCGCAACCCGCCCCGACGCCGGAACCCCCGGTCGAGCTGACGCCGGAACCAGAACGCGCCGCCTTGGAACCGCAGCCGGTCGAGCCGCCCGCCCCGGAACCGCCGCCGCCCGCGTCGCCTCAACCGGCGCCCGTTCCCACGCCGCCGCCGCGTCAGCCTGTGAAGCGAAGCGCCCCGGTCAAGCCGCAAACCGTCGCCGCCCCGGCAAGACCCAGGCCCGCCCCGTCCACGGCGCCGTCGTCCACGCCGCCGTCTCCGCCATCCGCCCCGATCCCGCCGCAACCCAGCCCCGCCGCCGCGCCAAGCGCGCCGCCGCCCGACTATCTCGCCGCCATCCAGGCCCGTCTGGCCCGTTACAAAGTCTACCCGCGCGCCGCCCAGACGGCGCGCGAGGAAGGAACCGTGCTGCTGCGCTTCGTCATCGGCCAGGATGGGACGATCCTGCGCTGGACCATCGTGCAGGGGTCGGGGCATGAGAGCCTGGACCACGCGGCGGAAAGCATGATTGAGCGCGCTTCGCCGCTGCCGCCAATTCCCGCCGACCTTGGGCGCGACCGTTTGGAGGTCACGTTGCCCGTTCGGTTCGCCCTGCGATGAGGGGATTGGTCAGACATCGGGCGGCCTGGACGCTGCTCGCGCCCCTGCTGTTGGCCGTGCTGATTCAGGCGCTCGCCCCGAATTGGGCGACGCTGGGCGACGTCGCCCTGTGTCTGGCCCCACGGCGCTTGGCCGCCGTTTGCGGCGCCCGAACCTGCGTCCCGCGCCGCCCCGGCCCGTCAGCGTCCGTCCCAAGGCGCGGGCGCCGCCCAGAAGGGCGACAGCCTGACCTTCGGCCAGATGTGGACCTACAACGACTTCACCTTTGACGGCGACCGGCAATATGGAAACAACAGGCTGGCGGGCGTGCCCCGGCATGTCTTGCGCTCGACGCTGACCTACGCCAACGACGGCTTCTATCTGACCCCGACGGTGGATTGGGTTCCGCAAGGGGCCTGGGCCGATCAGGCCAACACGCTGAAGGTTCCCGGCCACACGCTGTTGGGGCTTCAGGTCGGCAAGGAGTTTTCCAACGGCCTGCTGGTCTTCGTCGATGGCCGCAACCTGACCAACAAGCGCTACGTCAGCGACATTGGCACGGTGACGGACGCCCGCCGGGTCGCCACCTCGATCTTCTACCCCGGCGAAGGGCGGGCGGCGTACGCGGGCGTGCGCACCGCCTTCTGATCGGGCTGCCGTCCATCAGGGAGGCCAACCGGCGGGAGCGTTCGTTCTCCCGCCGGTCTGTTTTCGGCCTGCTTCACCGCTTGCCTGCATCTCTTGAATTGAGTCCGTGCGCTAGCGGACGCTCAATGATCCGCAGTGGCGATCCGCTCGTATTTACGGGTTTGACGGATCAGCCAATCGCGGAACAGAATGACGCTGGGGTGATGGGCCTTTCGCTCTGGATAGACCGCATAATAGGAGTCGCCGGAGCGGATGGCCTCGCCAAACGGCATGTGCAATTCACCGCGCGCCAATTCCCGCTCGATGTAGCAGGTCGGGATCACGGCGATGCCGATGCCGTGGACGGCGGCGTTGATTAGCATGTCGTTGTGGGCGAAGCGGTTGCCGTGAATCCGTCCATTGTAGTTCAGTCCGGCCACGCGCAGCCAGTGAAGCCACAGGCTGGGTCGGCTGGCGTTCTGCAACATCGGGAATTTGGAGAAATCCAGTGGGTCCAGCGTCTCCCCGGCGGCGATCAGAGCAGGGGACGCGACGACCGCCAGCTTTTCCGCGAACAGCTCGATCGACCGAGCGTGCAGCCATGTGCCGACGCCGCGCAGAATGGTGATGTCGAACCGCGTGGTGTCGAAGTCGGTGGTTGGCAGAGCCGGCGAAACCTCGATCGGGATTTCGGGGTGGGCGGCGATGAAGGACCCCAAGCGCGCCGGCAGCCAGCGTGAGGCCAGCGTGTGATGGGTTCCGATCATCAGGGAGGAATCGACGCTGCGTCCACGGACCGCGTCGATCGAGATTTCCTGCAACTTGTCGAGCGTCAGCGCCAGATCGCGGTAATAGGTGGCGCCGACCTCGGTCAGGACCAGACGGGGGCCGGAGCGGTGAAACAGGGTGACGCCGAGAAACTCCTCAAGATTTCGAATCTGCCGACTGATGCCGCTTTGGGTCAGGCCAAGATCTTCCGCAGCCTTGGTGAAATTCATGAATCGGGCGGCCGCCTCGAAGGCGTGCAGGGCCGAAAGGGAGGGGAGATAGCGTCGCATGGCTGCCCGTCTGCTGCATCATGAATAAAAATCATGGTAGACGCATTTTTCAATGTTTTTCTCGGCGCACGACATGCGTCATCAAATAGTCTCATGAACGGAAGCTTCCCGCCCGAAGGGAAAGGCCAAAGACTGCGGAATTGGAAATGTTCCTCGATCAAGTCGCCGCCTCAGGTTGAATGGAACCCGGAAATATTGAACGGACAGGGGGTCAATATGGTCAGCAGACGCGATTTCGCCGGACTTGTCGGAATTGCCGCCGTCGGAACGGCTGCGGTTGGCGCGGGCGCTCTGGCGCTTCCCACGTCGGCGCAGGCTCAGCAGCCGACCGCCGGATCGACCTTCGACCGCGTCCGCAGCGCCAAGAAACTGCGTGTCGCCGGCATCGTCGGGACGGAACCCTATTATCACAAGGACATCGCCACCGGCGAATGGTCCGGCTTCTGCATGAGCATGGCGCGCGATCTGGCGAAGTCGCTGGAAGCGGAGTTGGAGATCAGCGAAACCACTTGGGGCAACGCCGTTCTGGATCTGCAAGCCAACAAGATCGACATCATGTTCGGCCTCAGCCCCACGCCGTCGCGGGCGCTGGTGGTGGAGTTCACGCGGCCGATCATGCAGAACACCTTCACCATCATCACCAAGAAAGGGCTGGAGCCGAAGACGTGGGAGGAGCTGAACAAGCCCGACATCCGCGTCGCGGTGGACATCGGCTCCACCCATGATCTGTTCGCCCGCCGCGTTCTGCCGAAGGCCACGCTGATCGCCCTGAAGACCCCGGATGAGGCCACGCTGGCCGTCCAGACCGGTCGGGCCGATCTGGTCATCCAGGTCGCCATGCTGTCGCTGGTGACGGTCAAGAAGAACCCGAATGTCGGGAAGATCGTCATTCCCGGCCCGGCCATCCGTCAGCCGACCTGCGCCGGCGTGCGGGCCGAGGACAGCGCGCGTTTCCGCACCTTCGTGGACAATTGGTTGGAATACAACCGCTCCTCCGGCGTGGTCACTGACTGGATCACCGCCAGCCTTGCGCTGGTCGGCATCCACAAGGAGGACATCCCGTCCGAACTCCAGTTCTGACGGCGGCGTCCTCGGTTTGGGCCCCCGGGTTTGGGGCGCGTGCGGACCGATTTTTGCGGGGAGACCGGACGTGAGCAGACCGCTTGGCGTCATCATGCTGGACACCGCGTTCGAGCGGCCGGTCGGCGACGTCGGCAACGCCGACAGTTGGCCGTTTCCCGTGCTCTATCGGACGGTGTCCGGCGCGCTGCCCCGCGACGTCGTCGATGGGCGCGAGGGCGGGCTGTTGGAGGCCTTCGTCGAGGCGGGCGAGGATCTGATCCGCCAGGGGGCGGCGGCGCTTTTGACCTCCTGTGGATTCCTGGTTCTGCGTCAGCGCCAGCTCGCCGCCCGGCTGTCGCGCCCGCTCGCCACCTCCAGCCTGCTGCAATTGCCGCAAATCGCGGCGATGCTGCCGACCGACCGCCGGATCGGCGTCGTCACCTACGACGCGGCCTCGCTGACGTCGGCGCATTTTCGCCAAGCTGGCTTGGCGGAGACGGCATCCTTGCCGCCGGTCGCCGGTCTGCCGCAGGGAGGCGCTTTCCATCGGCTGATCGAGAAGAACGAACCTTACGACCGGCTGTGTCTCGAAGCGGAGTTGATGGCGGTGGTGGAGGGGCTGTTGCGGCGGGAACCGGCCATCGGGGCCATCCTGCTGGAATGCACCAACCTGCCGCCCTTCACCGACGTGAT
Organism: Azospirillum sp. FG154; assembly: GCF_057809575.1. Classification (NCBI taxonomy): domain Bacteria; kingdom Pseudomonadati; phylum Pseudomonadota; class Alphaproteobacteria; order Rhodospirillales; family Azospirillaceae; genus Azospirillum; species Azospirillum sp. FG154. Next base: position 39,984 of record NZ_JBMDKF010000021.1, read on the forward strand.
CGCCGCCCGGTTCGGGCTTCCCGTCTTCGATGTCCTGACGCTCGGTCGCTGGCTGCATGCCGGACTTCCGCCCGCCTGACGCCAACGGCCACGCCAGCGGTCCGCCGGACTCCGGACGGACCACACACACGGGATTGATCGATGCAGTATCAATGGGATTTCGGTTTCCTGCTGCAATACAAGGGGCTGATCGGGGTCGGCATCCTCTATACGCTGGCATTCACCATCGGCACGGCGGTGTCCGGCCTGTTGGTGGGGTGCCTGATCGCGCTGGCCCGGTTGTCGAACATGCGCGTCGCCACGGTGGCGATGACGGGCGTCATCGAGATCTTTCGCTGCACGCCGGTTCTGGTGCAACTGGTTTGGGTCTATTACGCGTTGCCGATCCTGACCGGCATCGAACTCAGTCCGTCCGTCGCCGCCTTCATCACGCTGACGCTCTATGGCGCCTCCTTCTTTGGCGAGATCATTCGGGGCGGCATCATCTCCGTCGATATGGGGCAATGGGACGCCGGTCGGGCGCTGGGCATGCGCCGACACCAGATGATGGGCCGGGTGATTCTGCCGCAAGCCTTTCGCCGGATGGTGCCGCCGCTGGTCAACCAGACGGTGCTTCAACTGAAGAACACGTCGCTGCTCTCAGTGCTGGCGGTCCCGGACCTGCTGTATCAGGGACAGCTCATCACCTCGGCGACCTACCGACCGTTGGAAACCTACACGATGATCGCCGTCATCTATTTCATCATCCTGTTCCCGCTGACGCGCTTCGCCCACGGGCTGGAAGCAAGAATGAGCCGCTGATGGCGCACCACCTGTTGCGGGAGTGAAAAAGACATGTCCGCCCAGAAGATGATCGAGCTGGTGGGGATCCGGAAATCCTTCGGCACGCTCGCGGTCCTGAAGGACATCACGCTCAGCGTCGCCAAGGGCGGCGTCGTGGCGCTGATCGGGCCGAGCGGTTCGGGGAAATCCACCCTGCTGCGCAGCATCAATTTGCTGACCGTGCCGGATCAGGGCTTCATCCGGGTCGGCGAGCAGGCGTTGGACTTCACGCGCGGCCACCGGCTGCCGGGCGACCGCGAACTGGCGGCCTTCCGCGCCAGGACCGGCATGGTCTTCCAGAATTTCAACCTCTTCCCGCACATGAGCGTGGAGGAGAATGTGATGGAAGGCCCGGTGACGGTCCTGCGGATGCCGAAGGCGGAAGCGCGGAATCTCGCCCACGGCCTGCTCGCCAAGGTCGGGCTGGCCGACAAGGCCGCCGCCCATCCCGACAAGCTGTCGGGCGGGCAGAGGCAGCGCGTCGCCATCGCCCGCGCCCTGGCGATGAAGCCGGAGGTGATGCTGTTCGACGAGGCGACCTCCGCCCTCGACCCCGAACTGGTGGGCGAGGTGCTGGCGGTCATCCGCTCGCTCGCCGCCGAGGGAATGACCATGCTGCTGGTGACGCACGAGATGGCCTTCGCCCGCGACGTCGCCGACCGCGTGGTGTTCATGCGCGACGGCTGCGTCGTCGAGGAAGGCCCCGCCCGGCAGGTGATCGACGCTCCGGCCCAGCCCGCGACCCAGGCGTTCCTCAGCCATTTCCACAACGGGCTGGGGCCGTCCTGACGGCGGTTTTCACCCTGATGGACTGACGGTCGTCCAGTCCGGCTTCCTTCCATTGCAATCTTCCGGCATCGGCCCGTTTTCGGGCGGCGGTGAACGGCGCTTCGCGCCCGGTGGTCGGCGCCGCACGGCTTCGGAATGTCCCACGGCTTGCCTCTCAGAAGGCGTGAAAGGGCGGTCATGCATGCAGTTGTCTCAGGGGCGGGGATCGTCGGCGCCAGTTGCGCGCTGGAACTCGTCCGTGACGGTCATCGGGTGACGATCCTCGAACCGGAAACGCCCGGCGGGCGCCAGTCGGCCAGCTATGGCCATGGCTGCTGGATCAGTCCGGCCTCGGTGGCGCCGATGTCGATGCCCGGTCTGTGGCGGCAGGTGCCGGGATATCTGCTCGATCCGCAGGGGCCGCTGGTCATCCGCTGGAGGCATCTGGCGCGGCTGGCGCCCTGGCTGATCCGCTTCGTGATGGCTGGCGCCACCGTTGGCCGGGTCGAACGGACGGCTGCGGCGCTGGCGACGATTCTGGCCGACAGCCCCGACCGCCACATGGCGCTCGCCGAGGAGGTGGGGTGCGGTGAGCTGATCCTGCGGGATGGGCTGCTCTACGCCTATCCCGACCGGACGGCGTTCGAGGCTGAGGCGCTGTCCTGGCGGCTGCGGCGGATGACCGGTCTGACCTGGGGCGAACTCGATCGCGCGGCGCTGAAGGAACGCGAACCCAGCCTGTCCGAACAGTACGGTTTCGGCGTGCTGGTGGAACAGGGCGCCCATTGCCGCGATCCGGGGCGATACGTGTCGATGATCGTCGCGCACGCGGTGGCGCGGGGCGCCCGCCTGATTCCGGCCCGCGCCACCGGCTTCGCCTTCGACGGCAGCCGCTTGACCGCTGTGGAGACCGATGGCGGCGCCATCATCCCGTGCGACCGTGCGGTGATCGCGTCGGGCGTCCGCTCCAAGAGGCTTGCGGCCCTCGTCGGCGACCATGTTCCGCTGGAGGCCGAGCGCGGCTATCACGCCGTCGTCGAGGACGGGGCGGTCGGCCCGCGCCATCCGGTGATGCCCAGCGACGGTCGCATGGCGAACACCCCGACGGTGGGCGGCTTGCGCCTTTCGGGTCAGGTTGAACTGGCTTCCGTCGATGCGGCGCCCAACTGGAAACGGGCCGACATCCTGGTCGGCCACGCCCGCAAGACCTATCCGGGACTGCCGGACGGGCCGGGGGCGGTGCGCGACCGCTGGATGGGCCATCGCCCCTCGACGCCGGACGGGCTGCCGGTGATCGGCCCGGCCTCGCGCTCGTCCGACGTCATCCACGCCTTCGGCCATGGTCATGTCGGCTTCGCCAGCGGGCCGATCACCGGCCGCATCGTCGCCGATCTGGTCGCCGGCGCCACTCCGGTTCGCGACGTGACGCCTTTTGCCGCCGGCCGCTTCACCTTTGGCCGGATTTAGGTCCTGGCCCCAACCCTCAAAATGACCTTTCGCTTCCAAGGAGAAGATCGATGCGTGGCGCGGATATCCTGGTGGAGATGCTGATCGCCTATGGAGTCGACGTGGTGTTCGGCGTTCCGGGCGACACCAACGTGCCGTTCTACGAGGCGTTGCAAGAGCGTGAAGGGCAAATCCGCCATGTCATGGCGCGTGACGAGCGGTCCGCCGGATACATGGCCGACGCCTATGGCCGCTTCACCAGCAAACCGGCGGTGTTTGAATGCCCCTCGGGCGCCGGGGCGATGTACTCGCTGCCGCCGGTCGCCGAATCCAACGCATCGTCCGTGCCGGTGATTCTGCTGACCATCGACATTCCGCTGCCCGGCGAGGGGCGGGGCGTGCTGACCGAGTTGGATTGCGCCCGCCTGTTCGAGCCAGTCACCAAGATGTCGGCGCAGGTGAAGTCGGTCGAGAAGCTGCCGGAGATTCTCCGCCGCGCCTTCCGCGTCGCCTGTTCCGGCAAGCCGGGCGCCGTGCATCTGCAAATCCCCGAGGACATGCTGCGCGCCGAGGTCGATCCGGCCCGCGTGTCGTTGCATGTCGAGCCGGAATGCGCCAGCTTCCCCGCTTTCCCAACCCTGCCGACCCCGGACACGCTGCGCCGGCTGATGGCGCTGCTGACGGCCAGCGAACGACCGCTGATCGTGTCGGGCGGCGGGGTGAACCGGTCCTGCGCCGGGCCGGAGGTGACGGCGCTGGCCGAGCGGCTGAACATTCCGGTCTGCACCACGATGACCGGTCAGGGCGCCATGCCCGACGATCATCGCCTGGCGGTCGGGGTGATCGGCGACAACGGCTATCATCCCCATGCCAACTGGGCGCTGGAGCATGCCGACTTCGTGCTGTTCGTCGGCTCCAAAATGGGATCGGTGGTCACTATTGGTTGGACCTTCCCGAAGATCACGCTGAACAAGCGCGTCGCCCAGATCGACATCGATCCGGAGATCATGGCCAACAATTACGAGAATGTTCTGTCGGCGCCGGGCGACGCCAAGCTGACCCTGGCGCAGTTGATCGACCTCGCCCCGACCGACCGCGATCAGGGCAAGACCCAGCCTTGGGTCGATGAACTGAACGGGTTGCGCGCGGAGTTCTGGCGCAACGCCGAACCGCTGCTGAATGCGGAAACCCTTCCCTTGCGGCCGGAGCGGGTGGTTCGCTGCTTCAACGAGGCGCTGGAGAGCTACGGCAAGTCGGCCCACATCTATTCCGACGCCGGAACCCCGACCCCTTACATGACCCGCTTCCTGAAGCTGAAGGACCGGCGGACCCGCTTCGCGATCCCGCGCGCTTTCGGCGGACTCGGCTCCGCTCTGCCCGCCACGGTCGGCGCCTGGTTCGCCGACAAGGACCGCCGCCCCATCGGCATGTTTGGCGACGGTTCTTTCGGCATGGCGGTGGGCGAGTTGGAAACGCTGGTCAGGTTGCAGGTGCCGGCCGTGTTGCTGCTGTTCAACAACGGCTCCTTCGGCTGGATCAAGGGGCTTCACCGGTTGCGCGGCCACAACCAGTGCTTCAGCGTCGATTTCATGCCGCCGCAGGGGCAGGCCATCGCCGAAGCCTTCGGGGTCAAGGCCTGGACGGCGCGGACATCGGCGGAACTGGACAGGGCGCTGGCGGCGGCCTTCGCCTACGACGGCGGACCCTGCCTGATCGACATCCATGTCGAGTCCATCGCCGACCGGGTGCCGCCCGTCTATTCCTGGCTGTCCAAGCGCGGGCAGGATCCGCTTGCCATCGAAAGCGAGGATGTGCGTTATGCATAGAAGGTGTTTAGAGCGGATCGCATTAAATCGATGTCGATTTGACGCGTGACTCTGCTCGATAAATCAAAGACTAGAGCGCCGCGCGCTAAATCTGAAGCAGCGCGGCGCTTGTCTTATAGAAATCTTGGCTCATTCTGCAAGAGCAAGGATTTTCGGCGGAGCCTCACGCCGGGCGCCGCCGACTATCTCAACAATTTCTCCATCACGCTAAAAGCCGAGCAGAAGGAACTTTATGATTTCTTGTGGAAAAAACGAGCCGTACGACCACGCGTTACCCAGAATCTGTGCTTTTGCGGAGCGTATGTTTGTTGTCAGTGACGAATTAATACTTTGTGATTGATATTTTATGTGAAAGTTTCTTGAAAAATACATGGAACAAATGATTTTTACTGAGAGCGTCGGTTTTCTGGCCAGAGTCACGGCTTTCCTCAGAAGAAGCGGAGGGGCGTTCGTGTCATAAGCGTTGCCTGGAGACTGCGGCGTGATTGGGCGACGTTGGCGGCGACGCCGACGTGGACGTCGCGGCTCCAACACCATCGGTTGTGGTCTCATTGTTCTTGTAATGCGATTTCGCTGCGGGCAAGGTCTTGCTGCGGTTGATGGAAACGCGGTTGCCACGGAAAAGGTCGCGGATGCTCGGACGGGAATGGTTGCCAACCCCGCTGGAGGAGGGGAAGGACGCGCGTTTGGTGGAGATCCGCCCAGCCGGTTCGCCGCCGCGATTTCCCTTTTGGCGTATGGTTCGCGTCTTTGCCGCGTATCATTGGACGACGTTGCGCCGCCGTCTGGCTGGCGGCGACGATCCCGATGAACGGGCGATCCGGTTGCGGCAGGCCTTTGAGGAATTGGGCGGTCTGTGGATCAAGATCGGTCAGTTGTTATCTCTGCGCACCGACGTCTTTTCCGCCGCCGTCTGCCGCGAGCTGTCTCATTTGCAGCACCGGGCCATCGGCTTTCCTTACGAGGACGCGCGGCGCATTCTGCGCGATGAACTCGGCGTCGAGGTGGAGGAGGTCTTCTCCGAATTTCACGCCCAACCACTGGCCGCCGCCTCGATCAGCCAAGTGCATCTGGCGCGTTTGCGGTCCAACGGCGCGCTGGTCGCGGTCAAGGTGCGTCGGCCGGAAGCGGAGGAGGCCTTCCAACGCGATTTGCGGCACATCGGCGGTTTGATCCGATTGCTCAATCTGCTGCGTCTGGCGCCGCACATCCATCTGAGCGACGCCTTGTGGGAACTTGAGCAGATGGTGAGGGAGGAGTTGGACTTCCGCTATGAGGCGGCCAACACCCGACGCATGCGCAAGAGCCTGCAAGATCATGGCATCTATGTGCCCAAAGTGTTTCTGGAGCAGTGCAGCCGCAATGTGCTGACCACCGAATATGTCGGCGGCGTGCTGATGTCCGACTACATCCGCGTCGAGATCGAGGATCCGGCGCGGGTGGCCCGCTGGCGCGCGGTCAACGGCGTCGACCCGCGCAAGGTGGGCAAGCGGTTGCTGTTGTCGATCATGCGGCAGTTGTTGGAAGACAACCTGTTCCACGCCGACATTCACCCCGGCAACATTCTGCTGCTGCGCGACAGCCGTTTCGCCTTCATTGATTTTGGGGTGATCGGAACGTGCGAGCGCGAGTTCCTCGCCAATTACAAAATGTCGCTGTTGGCGATGGCGCAAAAGGATTTTTCCAAGGCGGCCGACCTGACTCTGCGTTTCGCCATCGCGCCGCCGGCCTTGGGCCAGATCAAGGCGCTGCGGCTTGAGCTGGTGCGTTCTTTCCGCTGTTGGGAATCCCGCAGCTATTTGACCGGCTTGGGCTATCACGAGCGTTCGCTGTCGAGCGCCGGGATGGATTCCGGCCGTATCATGGCGCGTTATCAGGTGCAGTTGAGTTGGGAGTTCATGCGCATCAGCCGGACCTGGGGCACGCTGGACGCCTCGCTGAACTATCTGATTCCCAGCGCCAATTATGTCAATTTGTTCAAAAGCTATTTCAAGGACATGAAGCGCCGCCGCTACGTCGGCGGGCGTGCGGTGCAGGGCGCGCTTTCCGCCGTTCAGGGCTTTGTTCAGACCGTGGAGGAGGCCAAAACGACGCTGGAGCCGGGGTTGCGCCGCCAGGCGCTCGTCGGCTCGGCGATCGGCAGTTTCTCCGAACGGGCGTTGCAGGTCGTCGCGATGCTCTTCCGTTTCCTGCGCATGGGCGTGGTCATCACCATGGTGTTCGTCGGCCTGCTGTTCATCGATTTGTATCACCCCTGGATCCTGCCGTTCAGCGGCCATGATTGGTTGGATCATCTGGCGGGGGATGTCCAGGGATTGACATATGAGTGGTGGCTTGTCGGTTTGTTCCTCTTGATGGTTGCAGTTGGCGCGATAAGCAGTGGTATAAAGGGTATCGAGCGGCGGACCGAATAACCTTGAACGCGCATGGCCGGGCGCATGACCTGAGGAGGATGCCGGGATGACGACAGCAGCGACGCCGACCGCGCCACGGACGTTCATGGACCGGCTGCGGGAAAGTTGGGCCTATTTCCGCTGGTTCTACACGCCGTTCGGCGCGATGTCGGCCAAGGACATCTATGAATTGGTGTCCACCAATTCCTTCAGCCGGGAAGGTTTGTACCTGAATCTCGGCTATTGGAAGGACGCGCGGACCATCGACCAGGCTTGCGTCGCCATGGCCGGGCTGTTGGCGGAAACCGCCGCGCTGGGGCCGGACGACCGCGTCGTCGATGTCGGATTCGGCTTTGCCGATCAGGACATGTACTGGATGGAGCGATTCGGCCCGCGCAAGATCACCGGGTTGAACATCACGCCGTCGCAAGTCGCGTTGGCCCGTCGCCGGGTCGCCGAACGGGGGATGAGCGAGCGCATCGAGTTGTTGGAGGCGTCGGCCACCGCCATGCCGCTGGAATCGGGTTCCTGTGACAAGGTGTTGGGTCTGGAATGCGCCTTTCATTTCGACACGCGGGAGGATTTTTTCCGTGAGGCGTTCCGTGTGCTGAGGCCCGGCGGTCGGCTGGCGCTGGCCGACGTCATCCCCAACCGACCGGTTTCCGGCGCGTTCGCCCGAAAGGTGCAGAAATCGAACTGGAACAGCTTCGTCACCAAATATTCGGTGCCGGCGGCCAACGCGGATTTTCCAGAGCAATACGCCGAAAAACTCAAGGCGGCGGGCTTCGTCAACGTCAAAATCACATCGATCTGGGAACATGTCTATCCAGGACTGCACAATTACATGAAGACCGAACCGGAAATGCTCAAGCGTTTCCATCCTCTGGCGCGCTTTCCTTATTACGTCAGCTTGTTCTTCAAACCGGAATCGGTCTTTTCCGCTTATGATTACGTGACGGTTTCCGCTGACAAACCGGCCTGAGGGACGGCGACGCCAACGCATTCAAAAAACGCGAGAAAGGGACGTTCCGTGACCGAAGCCAAGCGGGGAGACATTGTCGGTTTCGATCTGATGGACCCGTTGGTCCACGCGGACCCCTATCCGACCTATGAATGGCTGCGCCGCAACGCGCCGGTCTATCACTTGGCCGGATCGCAAACCTATGTGATTTCACGATTCGCCGATGTCGAGCGAATCCTGCACGATCATCAGACCTTTGGCTCCGACCTTGGTTTCAAGGTGCCGCTGATGTCGATGGTGATGATGGACGCGCCGGACCACACCCGTCTGCGGCAAACCTTCAACCGCGCCTTCACCCCGCGCAACATTCAGCAATTGTCCAGCCGGATCGAGGCGATCGCCGAGGATTTGGTGTCCGGTCTGGGCGGCCCCTGCGAGTTTGTCCAGGCGTTGGCCAATCCGTTGCCGGTCACGGTGATCTGCGAGATGTTGGGCGTGCCGTTGAAGCAGCGCAACAAAATGAATCGCTACGCTCGCGACGCGCTGCTGGCCAGCTTCGCCCGCACCGGCATGGGCAGCCCGGAATTGCGGGCGGAGGCGGAAGTCGGCTTGCGCGCCCTGATGGAGATCCTCGACGAAGCCATCGCGACGCATGTCAAGGATCCGCAAGACAACATCATCTCTTCGCTGGTCGCAGAAGAGCGCGAGGGGGTGGTCACACGCGAGGAGTTGCGCAATCTCTGCGCCGTTTTGTTGATCGCCGGGCATGAGACCACGGCCAATCTGTTGGCGAATGGCGGCTATATTCTGGCCAATCGGCCAGATTTGTTCCGTCGCTTGCAAGAAGACCAAACAGTGATTCCCAGTTTTGTCGAGGAGCTGTGCCGCACCCGCCCGCCCCTGCAACGCATCATGCGGCGGGCGAAAACGGCGGTGGAGGTGGCGGGCACGCCGATTCCCGCCGGATCGCTTCTGATGCTGCTGCCGGGTTCGGCCAACCGCGATCCCGAACGGTGGAGCGACCCTGACCAATTCGACATCGACCGCGTCAGGCGCGGGCATCTTGGCTTTGGGGCTGGGGTTCACGTCTGTCCCGGCGCCTCGCTCACCCGGCTTGAGGGCAAAATCGCTTTTGAGGTGCTGGCGCGGCGGGTGCGCGGCCTAACCCTCGACCCAGACCGGCGACCGTCGCCGATCGTCGGCTATGGCGCCGGCAGTTTGGGATGGAACACCATGCCGCTGATCGTCGATGTTTGAGCGGGACAACGCGATGACCATGAGTAAGGCATGATGCAAGCGTATTCAACCAAGGCAATATCTTGGGCGGTTTGACTAATCCAATGGAATAAACATTTCCTTTGGCTTGTTGCTTTCGTACCCTCGGGGGGCCGGGACGGACGTGCTCGATGGAAGGACCTGATGACAGAGGCGGCGATGAATTCCAGCGGGCAGGGATCGACGGCGGCATGGTTTGTTCGCCCCCGTCCGCGCCCGGAAGCGACCTTGCGGTTGTTCTGTTTTTCCCACGCCGGGGGGGGCGCGTCGTCCTATTTCCCATGGTCGGCGGCGCTGGATGGGGTGGATGTGCTGTCCGTGCAATTGCCGGGGCGCGAAGGGCGGCTGATGGAGCCGTTGATCGACGACGCCGACATTCTGGTGGCCCGTCTGGGCGAGGTCATCGAACCGTGGCTTGACCGGCCTTTCGTGTTCTTCGGTCACAGCATGGGGGCCTATCTCGCCTTTGAAACCGCCCGGGCCTTGCGTCGTCGCGGTTTGCCGCAGCCGCGTCGGTTGATCGTGTCGGGACGTCGGGCGCCGATGGAGGCGGATCGCGAGGCGCCGCTGCACGAATTGCCCGACAACCAATTGGCCGAGGAGTTGAACCGTCGTTTCGGCGGTCTGCCGACGGCCATCTTGGCGGAACCGGAGCTGATGGCGCTGTTCCTGCCGATCATCCGGGCTGATTTGCGGTTGCTGGAGCGCGGCGTCTACCGGGCCGAAGCGCCGCTCGACTATCCGATATCGGCCTTTGGCGGCGACGAGGACCGGCGCGCCGATCATGCGGCTTTGGCGGGGTGGGAGGCCCTGACGGTGGGCGGATTCGAGGCGCGGCAGTTTTCTGGCGGCCATTTCTACCTGCATGAGCGGCGCGACGCCTTCCTGTCGGCGCTGGCGTCGGTTCTGGCGTCGGACATGGCGCGGGCGCCGCAGTGGGCCGATGCGCTCTGATGCCTTCGCTGCAATCTTCCGCCGCTGACGTCGAAGCGCTGCTGACCGAAGTGTCACGGGCGCTTGGCGCGGCGCTGGGCGTCGAGCCGACGACTCTGAGCGCGACCGCGCGATTCAGCGCCCATGGCTTGACCTCGGTGCAGGCGGCGGCGGTCACGGCGGACCTGTCGCGGCGTTTGGGGCGGTCGTTGCCAGCCACGTTGCTGTGGGATCATCCAACGGCGGCGCGGTTGGCGCTTCATCTGGCGGGCGGCGCGGAAGAGGCGTCTTCCGGGCGTCGGGGGCCTCTGGCGGCGGGGGAACCCATCGCCATCGTGTCGGCGGCCTGCCGCTTTCCAGGCGCGAATGATCCCGACGCCTACTGGCGGCTGTTGAGCGAGGGCGTCGACGCGGTGGGGCCAATGCCGACCGACCGTTGGGACGTCGAGGGCCTCTATGATCCCGATCCGGCGGCGGCGGGGCGAATGTCCACGCGCTGGGGCGGCTTTCTTGATCGGGTGGATGGTTTTGAGGCGGCGTTCTTCGGCGTGTCGCCGCGCGAAGCGCTGGAGATGGACCCGCAGCAACGCCTGATCCTGGAATTGGCGTGGGAGGCGCTGGAACGGGCCGGATTGCCGCCTTCCACGCTGAGCGGGCGGCGCACGGGCGTCTTCATTGGCGCCATGTGGTCCGAATATGGCCAGCTTTTCGCCGGTTTGGAGGCCATCGCCCCGCATTCCGCCACGGGCCGCGATCTGGGCGTCATCGCCAACCGGGTCAGCTATTGTCTGGGGCTGACCGGTCCCAGCCTGACCGTCGACACCGCCTGTTCGTCGTCGCTGACCGCCGTGCATCTGGCGGTGCGCGCTCTTCGGTCGGGGGAATGCGAAGCGGCGCTGGCCGGAGGGGTCAATCTGATCCTGACCGCCGACAGCACGGTGGCGATGACCAAATTTGGCGGCATGGCCGCCGATGGTCGGTCGAAGGCGTTCGACGCGCGGGCCGATGGCTATGTCCGGGGCGAGGGCGCTGGGCTGGTTCTGCTGAAGCCATTGTCCCACGCCATCGCCGACGGCGACCGCGTTCTGGCGTTGGTCCGGGGCAGCGCGATCAACAACGACGGGCCGTCCAACGGCCTGACGGCTCCCAACCCCGACGCCCAGCGCGCGGTGTTGCGCGACGCCTGGATGGACGCCGGCGTCGCGCTGGCGGAGGTGGATTGCGTCGAGGCGCATGGAACCGGGACGCTGCTTGGCGATCCCATCGAGGCGGGGGCGCTGGGGGCGGTGCTGGGGACCGCGCCGAACCGCGAGGCTCCGCTGGTCGTCGGTTCGGCCAAGACCAACATCGGCCATCTGGAGGCGGCGGCGGGGATCGCCGGGCTGATAAAGGCGGCTCTGGCGCTGCGAAACCGGGTTTTCCCCGCCAGCTTGCATTTCCACCAACCCAACCCGCACATCGATTTTTCCGGCTGGAACCTGCGGGTTCCGACCAGGGCGGAGCCGTGGCCGGAGCGCCGCCACCCCCGCCGCGCCGGGGTCAGCGCCTTCGGCTTCGGCGGGTCCAACGCCCATGTGGCGCTGGAGGAATGGGCGCCGGAAGCTCCGCCGCCGCCGACGACGACGACGACGCTGGCGGCGGACGGGCAAGGGCGGCGCCGTCCGCTGGTCTTCGTCTACGCAGGCAACGGCGCCGCCTGGCCGGGGGTCGGGCGCGATCTGCTCGCTGCCGATCCGGCGTTTTATCGCGCCGTGGCCGCGTGCGACGGCGCGTTCGCGCGGTTGACCGGGGCCTGGTCGTTGCTGGATTTGATGGCTTCCGGGGCGCGGGGCGACGCCACGGCGACCCAATGTCTGTGCTTCGCCGTGCAGGTTGGCTTGACCGAGTCGCTGGCGGCGCGCGGTTGGCGGCCCGACGCGGTGCTGGGGCACAGCGTCGGCGAGGCCGCAGCCGCCTACGCCGCCGGGGCCTTGAGCCTGGACGCGGCGGCTCGCGTGGTGTTTCAGCATGGCGTGGCGACGGCGGACGCGGTGGGGCGCGGGGCGATGGCCCAGGCGTCGGCGTCGGCGGACGCGGTCGCGGCGGCGCTGGCCGACATCGCCGATGTGGAACTCGCGGGCTTCAACGCGCCCAACGCCGTGACCATCGCCGGTCCGACGGCGGCGATCCAAGAGGCGTTGGCCGCGCTGAAAAAGGCGGGCATCGTCGCGGCTCCGGTGCGGGTCAACGTCGCCTATCACAGCGCGGCGATGGATGGTCCCCAGGCGGCGCTGTCGGCGGCGTTGGCCGATCTGGACCCACGGGCGGGCGGGATCGCGTTCTATTCCGGCGTCGATGGTGGTTTGGGCGACGGCGCGACGCTCGACGGCGGCTATTGGGCGCGCAACCTGCGCCAGCCGGTGCGGTTCGCCGCCGCCGTGGCCTGCTTGCCCGAAGACGCGGTCATCGTGGAAATCGCGCCGCATCCGGTGCTGTCGCGTTCGGTCGCCGAAACCCTGGAGGCGTTGGGCCGCGCCGGTTCGCCGCTGCGCAGTCTGGAGCGGGAGACGCCCGCCGCGCGGACCTTGGGCGCCTTGTTTGAAGGGCTGGTCGAGGCCGGGGTTCCACCGCTGCCGATGGCGGAGGGGGAAGCCCAACCGCTGGTTCTGCCCGTGTCGGCGCGGACGCCGGCGGCGTTGCGGGAGTTGGCGGCGCGGTTCGCCGAGGCGCTGACGGCGCTGGGCGACGATGGCGGCGCGCTGACGGATTTTTGCGAGGCCGCCGCGACGGAGCGGGACCTCTTTGATTGCCGCGCGGTGGTGCGTGGCGCGGATCGGGCGGCGCTGCTGGCTGGCTTGCGCCAGGTGGCGGCGGGGGACGACGTTCTGGCCGCCGAATGGCCGATCCACGACGGGCGGCGTCTGCGCCATGGCGCGCCCTTGCCCACCTATCCGTTCCAACGCGTCCGTTTCTGGCCGCGCGAGGCGAGCGAGAAAAGGGCGTCGCCGCAGGAATGGCGGCTGTCGCTGGAATGGCGCGCGGTTGGCGATTCGCCGCCGGTCAAGACAGCGGCGTCGCCGGACCCGCGCCGCGTCGCCGACGCGGTGAAGGCCGCCGGTTTGGCCCCCGCCCCCTCCGCCCGCGACCTGGACCGGCTGGCCGCCGCTTACGCCCGCCAAGGCTTGGCGAGACACGACGGCGCCCCGCCGGACGACCGCTTCGCCGCGCGCCGCTTGGCCGGTTTGCGCCAACTGGCGGCGGCCTTCCCCGATGACCGCGACCCGGCGGCGATCATTCTCCAGAGGCCGGAGATGGCGGCGGAGTTGGGGCTGATCCACGCCGTCGGCGGACAGGTCGCGTCGATTCTGGCGGGAGAGGTTGATCCGCTCGACGTCCTGTTTCCCAACGGTTCGACGACGGCGCTGGAGGCGCTGTATCAGCGCTCCGCCTTCGCGCTGCCGCTGGGGGAGCGGATCGCGGTCGCGTTTTCCGCCTTGTCGCCGCTGCTCGGGCCAGCCCCTCGCGTGGTGGAAATCGGCGCGGGCACCGGCGGCACGACGGCGCATCTGTTGCCCCTTCTGCCCAGCGGCGGGGAGTATCGCTTCACCGACGTTTCGTCGGCGTTTCTCGACCGTGCGGGCGCCCGCTTCGCCGCGCATCCTGGTTTGAGTTTGGGTTTGCTGGACATCGAAAGCGCCCCGGCGGAGCTGGGAAGCGCCAGCAGCGGTTATGACGTGGCGGTGGCGGTCAACGCCCTGCACGCCACCCGCGATCTGGCGGCGACGCTGCGCCATGTCCGCGCCCTGCTGCGGCCGGGAGGAACGCTGCTGCTGGGGGAGATCACCGGAGCGCCGGGCTGGCTCAATCTGGTGTTCGGCATGTTGGAGGGGTGGCATCGCCACGACGACGCCCTGCGGAACGACGGCGCGCTGTTGAGCGTTGACGGCTGGCGCCGCGCGCTGGACGCCGCTGGATTCGACGCGGTCGCGGCGGTGGGCGATGGTGATCGGCAATCCCTGATCGTCGCGCGCGCCCGCGCGGCGGCGCGGCTGACTTTGGCGATGAGCGAACCACCGCCGGTTTCCGGGGCCTGGGACGAAACCCTGATCCTGGACGATGGCGGCGATCCGGTGGCGGCATGCGGCCAGATCGCCCGGTTGTTCGCCGATCCGCGTTTCGGTCGGTTGCGGTTGGGGCAGGAGACGGCGAACGACGCGTCCGCCGCGACGCGCCACGCCGTCACCCGCGCCTATGCCCTGTCCTTGGGCGTCGCCGATCCGGATCGCTGGGGCGGAACGCTGTCGGCGGCGGATGGGGCGGCGCTGGATCGGCTGGCGGCGCTGGCTCCGCCCGACGAGGACGCTTTGCGCGTCGGCCCCGATGGCGCTGTCGAGAGGCTGCGGCTTGCGCCCGATCCGGCATCGGCGGAGGGTGGCGTTCCCATCCGCGCCGACCGCCGCTATCTGATCGTCGGCGGTCACGGCGCGCTGGGGCTGGCCTTCGCCCAATGGCTGGCGGGTCGGGGCGCGCGCCGGTTGGCGCTGCTCGGTCGCTCGAAACCGGGGGACGCCGCCGCCGCCGTCATTGAGCGGCTGCGTGGGGCGGGCGTCGAGGTTCGTTCGGTCATCGCCGATCTTGCCGACGGCGACGGGTTGGCGGCGGCGTTGGCCGGGCTGGCGGCGGATGGCGTTCCGTTGGCCGGAGTCATCCACGCCGCTGGCAACGCCGATCCCGATCCGGCGCGGACCCTGCCGCCCAAGCTGGCCGGAGCCTTGGCGCTGGATCGTCTGACTCGCGACCCGACGGTCGAGGTGTTCTTCGCCTTTTCGTCCGCCGCCGCGACGTGGGGGGCCAAGGGCAAGGCGGCCTACGCCGCCTCCAACGCCGCGCTGGAAGCCGTGGCGGCGGCGCGGCGGCGCGCCGGTTTTCCGGCGGTGGCCGTCGCCTGGGGGCGCTTCAGTCTGCGCGGCCTGCTCAGCGCCGACGAGGACCGCGCGTTGGCGGATATGGGCATGGGGGCCATGGATCCCGCCGCCGCCTTCGCTTTGGCGTGGCCGCTGACCGCCGGGTTGGGACGCGACGCCGTCATCGCCGCCGTGGACTGGCCGCGTTTTCGCGCGGTCAACGAGGCGCGTCGGGCGCGGCCCTTGTTCAGCGAACTGGCGCCGCCCGCGCCGCCACCCGTCGCCGCTTCGGTCGTCGCTCCGGTCGCCGTCGCCGTTCCCGGAAAACGGGACGCCGCTGATCTGCGGGCGACGGTGGCCCGGCTGGTCGGGGAGGTCTTGGGCTTTCCGCCAGACGAGCCAGTTCCGTCCGACCGGGGGTTGTTTCAGCTTGGTCTGGACAGTTTGCTGGCGGTGCGGTTGCGTGGGCGGCTGCAACAGGCGTTGGCGCGGCCAATCCCGGCGGCGACGCTGTTCTCCCACCCCACCATCGACGCGCTGACCGCGTGGCTGGCGGGGGACGAGGGCGGACGAGCGGCGGCGGCGACCCCTGTCGCCGCGAAAGCCGCCGGTGACGACGCCATCGCCGTCATCGGCATGGCCTGTCGTTTCCCCGGCGGGGCCGACGACCCGGACAGCTTCGCCCGCCTGCTGTTCGACGGCGTCGACGCGGTGACGGAGGTTCCGCCGGAGCGGTGGGATTGGCGGGATTGGGCGACCGACGATCTTGACGTGGCGGGGAAGACGGTCAGCCGCTGGGGCGGTTTCCTGCGGGACATCGACCAGTTTGACGCCGCCTTTTTCGGCATTCCGCCCAAGGAAGCCGCCTATATGGATCCGCAGCAACGCTTGCTGCTGGAAACCGCGTGGCAGGCGGTGGAGCGCGCCGGGCTTGACCCGCGCGGGCTGGTCGGCGCGCGGGCTGGCGTCTTCGTCGGAATCACCGGCAGCGATTACGCGGGCCTTGCCCGGCGTGGCGCGGCGGAGCGGCTGGAAGGGCAGGCGATCACCGGCCAACCCGCCAACACCGCCGCCGGACGCATCGCCTTCACCCTTGGTCTGACTGGCCCGGCGCTGTCGCTGGACACCGCCTGTTCGTCGTCGCTGGTCGCCCTGCATCTGGCGTGTCGGTCGCTGATCGGCGGCGACTGCGACATGGCGCTGGCGGGCGGCGTCAATCTGATCCTCAGCCCGGAAACCTCGGTCATCCTGTCGCGGGCCGGGATGCTGTCGCCCACGGGCCGCTGCCGCGCCTTCGATCAAGGGGCCGACGGCTTCGTCCGGGCGGAAGGCTGCGGCGTCGTGGTGCTGAAACCGCTGGCGGCGGCGCTGGCCGACGGCGATCCGGTGCTGGCGGTGATCCGTGGCGGGGCGATGAATCACGACGGCCGGTCGAGCGGCTTCACCGTGCCGAACGGCCGCGCGCAGGAGGCGGTGATCCGCGCCGCGCTGGCGTCGGCGGGCGTCGCGCCGCGCCATGTGTCCTATGTCGAGGCGCACGGCACCGGCACGGCCTTGGGCGACCCCATTGAGGCGCACGCGCTGGCCGCCGCGTTGGGGGAGGGGCGGGAGCGTCCCCTGTTGATCGGCTCGGTCAAGACCAACATCGGCCATGCGGAATCGGCGGCGGGCGTCGCCGGGTTCATCAAAGCCGTGCTGGCGCTGCGGTCTGGGCGCCTTCCCGGCAGCCTGCATTTCACCGGCTTCAACCCGCACATCACCTTGGACGGCGCGCCGCTGTCGGCCCCCGTCGCCGAGGTCGCCTTTCCCGAGGTGGACGGGCGGCGCATCGCCGGAGTCAGCGCGTTCGGCGCCAGCGGCACCAACGTGCACCTCATCGTCGAGGCGCCGCCCGCCCCGATTCCCGCCCCGGTTCCCGCCGTGGCGGACGGCCCCAAAATCGCCTTTCTGTTCACCGGCCAGGGCGCGCAAAGCCTGGGCATGGCCGCCGGTCTTTACCGCGCGGCCCCGGTGTTCCGCGCGGTCTTCGACCGATGCGACGCGGCGGCGGCGCCGGCGCTCGGCTACAGCCTGCGCGACGCGCTGTTCGAGGGCGCAGGCCACGACGTCAACCAGACGGAACTGGCGCAGCCGGCGCTGTTCGCCGTGGGCTGCGCGTTGGCCGAACTTTGGCGGTCCTTT
Source organism: Azospirillum sp. FG154 (assembly GCF_057809575.1). NCBI lineage: Bacteria > Pseudomonadati > Pseudomonadota > Alphaproteobacteria > Rhodospirillales > Azospirillaceae > Azospirillum > Azospirillum sp. FG154. The sequence continues at coordinate 57,472 of NZ_JBMDKF010000021.1, forward strand.
GGCGTTGAGCCTGCGGTCGTGCTGGGCCACAGCGTCGGCGAATACATGGCGGCGGTGACGGCCGGGGCGATGACGCTGGAAGCGGCCATGGTCCTGATCGCCCGGCGTGGCCGCTTGATGCAGGCGCTCCCTTCCGGCGGCGGCATGCTGGCGGTGACGGCGGACGCCGCGACGGTGGAACCGTGCTTGATCGACGAACCGACGCTGTCGCTGGCGGCGCTGAACGGTCCCGCCAACAGCGTGGTGGCGGGGCCGCTGGACGCGCTGGAGCGGTTGGCCGGGCGGCTGGCCGCCGTTGGGCTTCGCGCCCGTCTTTTGCCGGTCAGCCACGCCTTTCATTCCGCTTTGCTGGAGCCGATGCTCGACGGGCTGGAAGCGGCGGCGGCGGCGGTCGCCTACGCGCCGCCCCGGCTGCCCCTGGTGTCCAATCGAACCGGCGCGGTGATCGCGCGCTTGGACGCCGGTTATTGGCGGGGCCATGCCCGCGACCCCGTGCGTTTCGCCGATGGCTTGCGCGCCGCCGCTGATTTGGGCTGCACGCTGTTCCTCGAAATTGGCCCGCGCGCCGTGTTGTCGTCCTTGGCGGCGGCGGCGCTGGGGGAGGGCGCGTTGACCGTCGCCAGTTTGGGCGGGCGGGACGATGACGTCTTGAGTCTGCTGGACGCGGTTGGGCAGCTTCGGCGCGGCGGTCTGCGGGTGGACATGAACGCGGTGGCGAAGGGCCTGACCAACGGCCAGCCGTTCGCCGCCCTGCCGACCACGCCGTTCCAGCGCAAACGCCATTGGCTGGATTGGGTCGGCCCAGGCAAGGACGGCCCGGCCAAGGACGCCGCGACCGCCGGGTTGGATGGCTGCCTCTACGAGGTCGCGTGGGATGACCAAGGGCCAACCGCCGCCGGGGCGACGCTGGCCGGTTCCTGGCTGGCGTTGGGCGACGCGGCGGCGGTCGCGGCTTTGGTCGGCCATTGGCGGAATTTGGGCGTCGACGTTCGGGGTGAGGGCGCGCTCCCTCCCGCCGATGGTTGGGCGGGCGTGGTCTGGTTGGCCGGAGCCGGGGATCCGGTCGAGGGCTTGAGCGTCTTGTCGGCCTTGGCCGCCGCTCCGCCCGCGCGGCTGTGGGCGGTCACGCAAGGGGCGCACGCGGTTTTGGCCGATGATCGGTCGCCGAACCCGGCGATGACGGCTGTGTGGGGGTTGGGCCGGGTCTTGGCCTTGCGGGAGCCGACCCTGTGGGGCGGGTTGATTGATCGGGCCGACGATGGCGCGCAAGGGGCCGTGGCCCTGGCGGCGTTTTTGGCCGCCGCCATGGATGAGGATCAGGTGGCGCTGCGCGGCGGGCGGGTCTTCGCCGCCCGGCTGAAACCCGTCGCCGCGCCGTCCTCCGCGCCCGTCGCCATCCGTTCCGACCGGACCTATCTGGTCACGGGCGGCTTGGGCGGTTTGGGCCGCGCGTTGGCGGGTCAACTGGTTCAGGCCGGGGCGCGGCATGTGGTGCTGACGGGGCGCGGCGCTCACGACGTGCCGGTTGACCTGACGGCGGATGGCGTCGATCTTCGCTACCATCAGACCGATGTCGGCGATCTGGCCGCGATGGAGCGGCTGGCGGCGCTGCTCGCCCGCGAATTCCCGCCGGTCGCCGGGATTTTTCACGCCGCCGGGGTGAAGGATGGCGGGTTTGCCGCGACCTTGGCCCCGAAATTGGCGGGAGCCGAGCATCTCGCCCGCCTTGGGGCCGCGTGGCCGTTGGAGATTTTCGCGCTGTTCGGCTCAGCGGCGGCGGTGTGGGGCGACCGCGATCTGGACGCCTACGCCGCCGCCAACGCGGCGCTGGATGGCTTCGCCCACGCCGCCCAGCGCCGGGGATTGCCCGTCGTGGTCGTCGATTGGGCGCGGTTTGACGTGCGCGGCATGCTCGACGACGCGGGCGCCGTGGCCTTCGACCGCTTGGGCCTGCGCCCGATTTCCTTTGACCGCGCCTTTGCCGGACTGCTGGGGTTGGCCGCGTCGGGGCGGGCGCAGACCGTCGCCGCCGCTGTCGATTGGCCCGTTTTCCGCGCCATTTATGAAAGCCGCCGCGCCGCGCCGCTGCTGCGCGGGTTGATTCCCGCCGCAGCGGAAGCGCCGTCCTCGATCCTTCCCGCCGCCGTCAGCCGCGCCGACGCGGGGGCCAAGCTGCGGGCGCTGGTCGCCGCGATCATTGGCCTGGACGATCCGGCGGCGCTGGCGACCGACCGGGGCTTTTTCGCCCTCGGCCTCGACAGTTTCGGGGTGGTCGAGCTGCGTCGCGGGGTGGAGCGGGAGTTCGGCGTCCGCTTGCCCGCGTCGGCCTTTTTTGACGCGCCCTCGGTCGATGCTCTGGCGGGGCTGTTGGCGCCGGACGCCCCCCCCGCCATCGCCGTTCCAGCCGCCGCCGCCGTCGAAAGCGACGAAAAGGCGCTGGCCATCGTCGGCGTCGGCATGCGCCTGCCCGGCGGCGTGCAGGATCTTGCCGGGCTGACGCGGGCGCTGCTGGACGGCTTTGACGCGGTGGGTACGCCGCCGCTGGCGCGCCGCCCTGATTTGGGCGATTGGGAGACTCTGGGGGCGGCTGGTTATCTCGACCGAGTGGACGGCTTCGACGCTGATTTCTTCGCCATCAGCCCGCGCGAGGCGTCGCAGATCGACCCGCAGCATCGCCTGCTGCTGACCACGGCGTGGGAGGCGTTGGAAAACGCCGGTTGGTCGCCGCCCGCGCTGGCGGGCGGGCGCGTCGGGGTGTTCGTCGGCATCACCGGGATGGAATACGCCGAACTGGCGCGGTCGGTCGGTCGGCGTGACGCGCATGCGGTGGGCGGGCAGTTCCTCAACGCCGCCGCCGGGCGGGTGGCTCATGCGCTGGGGCTGCGGGGGCCGACGCTGGCGGTGGACACCGCGTGCTCCTCCTCGGCGATGGCGATTCACTTGGCGGCGCGGGCGGTGCTGGCGGGCGACTGCGACGCGGCGTTGGCGGGCGGCGTCAACCTGATCCTGACGGCGGAAACCACCGCCGTGCTGCGGGCGGCGCGGATGCTGGCGGCGGATGGCCGTTGCAAGACCTTCGACGCGGCGGCGGACGGCTATGTCCGGGCCGAGGGCTGCGGGCTGGTGGCGCTGAAGCGGCTTGACCGGGCTTTGGCCGACGGCGACCGGGTGCTGGCGGTTTTGCGTGGTTCGGCCACCAATCACGACGGGGCGTCCAGTGGCTTCACCGTGCCCAGCGGCGGCGCGCAACAGGCGGTGATCCGCGCCGCGCTGGACGCGGCGGGCGTGGGGCCGGAGGCCATCGGCTATGTCGAGGCGCATGGCACCGGAACGTCGCTGGGCGATCCCATCGAAATGCACGCGTTGGACGCGGTGTTTGGCGAAAGCGCGGCGGCGCGGGGGGGGCCGCTGCTGGTCGGGTCGATCAAGACCAACATCGGCCACGCCGAGGCGGCGGCGGGCGTCGCGGGTCTGTTGAAACTGATCGCCGGGTTGAACGCCGGGCGGCTGCCGGGCCACCTCCATTTGAACCGGCTCAACCCACACATCCAGATCGCCGCCGGGCGGGTGGAGGTCGCGCGGGCGGCGGCGGCCTGGCCGGTGGTCGCCGGGCGGCGGCTGGCGGGTTTGAGCGCCTTTGGCGCCAGCGGGACCAACGTGCATCTGGTGGTGGAGGGACCGCCGCCGACCCTTCCGCAGGATTCTCCCGCCGCCGGGCCGCAGGTGTTGGCGCTGTCGGCGCGGCGGGCGGAGGATTTGGAGCCGCTGGCGCTGTCGGCGTTGGCCGCTCCCGATTTTGCCGCAGCGTGCCGGGAAGCGACGCGGTCGCGCGGGGATCTGCCCTGGCGGCTGGCGCTGACCGCTGGCGACGCCGGGGAGGCGCGGCGGTTGTTGGCCTCCGCCCCTCGGGGACGGGTGGGCGCCGGGCCGAAAATCGCCTTTCTGTTCACCGGGCAGGGCGCGCAGCACGCGGGCATGGCGCGGGAGCTTTACCGTGACGAGCCGGTTTTCCGCGCCGCCGTGGACCGTGTCGCCGGGGCGATGGCTGATCTTCTGCCTTTGCCGTTGACCGGCCTGCTGTTCGACGCGGGATCGTCGCTGACGCCGACGCAATGGGCGCAACCGGCGCTGTTCGCGCTGGGCTACGGTTTGGCGGCGCTCTGGCGTGACTGGGGGGTGGAGCCGGTGGCCGTGCTCGGCCATTCGGCGGGGGAAATCGCCGCCTGCTGCGTCGCCGGGGCGATGAGCCTGGAGGACGCCGCCGCTTTTGTCGTCGAGCGCGGGCGGCTGATGGGGGCCTTGCCGCCGGGCGGGGCGATGGCGGCGGTCATGGCCGAAGAGGCGGCGGTTCGCGCCGCGTTGGGCGGCGTCCTGCCGCCGGGGGTGGAAATCGCAGCCCACAATGGTCCGGCGCATCTGACCCTGTCGGGACCGGCGGAGGCGATCACGGCGGCGCTGGCGGCGTTGGCCTTGGCCGGGGTCGAGGGACGCCCGCTGGACGTCAGCCACGCTTTCCATTCGGCCCTGCTGGAACCGGCGTTGGATGATCTGGCGCGGGCGGCGGCGCGGGTTGCGTGGCGAGACGCGGCGATTCCCGTGGCTTGCAATCTCGACGGATCGGCGCGCCGTGGTTTCGACGCCGCTTATTGGCGGGCGCAGGCGCGCGCCCCGGTGGCCTTCGCGGCGGGCATGGCGACGTTGGCGGCGCTGGGTTGCGACGCGTTCCTTGAGATCGGCCCGCGTCCGAGTTTGATCGCGCTGGGGCGGCGCGCTCACAAGGGCGGCGCACATTGGGGCGGCGCGCATTGGGGCGCCAGCCTGCGGCCGGAGATGGCCGACCGTCATGCGATGCTGGACGCCGCCGCCGGGCTTTGGGCGCGCGGCGCGCCGGTGGATTGGCGACGGATCCAGGGATCGCGGCCCCGCGATTCCGCTCCCCTGCCGCCCTATCCCTTCCGCGCGGAGCGTCATTGGCTGGCCGCGCCGATCGCGAAGACGCTGTTCGCCGAGCGGGTGCGGGCGCCCGGCCTGCGCGATGTCGTGCTGGCTCAACGTCTGGGGCCGGGCGACGCGCCGGGGCTGGAGGACAGCGGCCATCTGGTCCATGTCGGGTTGCATCTGGCGTTCTTCGCCGCCGCGCTGGGGCGGGGCGCGACGGGAGGCGCGGTTCGTCTGCGCGATGGCGGCTTCTTCCGGGCGCTGCTTCTGGACCGTGTTCAGGATTTGCGGATCACCGTGAGCGAAGACGGCGCGTGCGTCCTCCATTCCCGTCCGGCCAACGCCGGGGAGGAGGAGGACTGGACCCGCCACAGCGAAATTCGGCGGTCGTCCGAGGCGCCCTCCGCCCTTCCGGCGGCGGATCTTGGCGGGCTGCGGGCGCGGTGCGGCGTCGCACTGACCGGAGAGGCGTTCTATCGCCGACTGGCCCAGCGGGGCTTTCAACTGGGGCCGAGGCTGCGGCGGATCGAGAGCGTCTGGCGCGGCGACGGCGAGGCGCTCGCCCGGTTGGCGGCGCCATTAGACGGAGAGGCGCTGGCCTTCGGCGTGCCAGCGGCCTTGATCGAGGCCTGCGCCCAGCTTCCCGCCGCCGTCCATCCCGAGCTTGACGGCGCCTATATGCTGGTGGCGTTCGACAATTTGACCATAAGCGGCGGCTTCGCCGAAGCTGGCGGCTGGCTGCACGCGGCGGTGCGGGTGGATGACGCGGCGGGGGCGTTGCGCGCCGACGTGACCTTGATGACCGATGACGGCGTCGCCGTCGTGGCGATGGAGGGGGCGACGCTGCGCCGGTTGGCGATGGCCGTTCCCACAGCGGCGACCGGACGGGCGCCATGGGTCGGCGCCTTGACGTGGCGGCTTCTGCCGACGCCCGCCCCGCGAGACGCGCGGCCCCTGCGTTGCCGCATCGTCGCTGCGGACGACGGCGCCGCCGCGCTGGCGGCGCGCTTGGCCGGAGAGGCGGGGATCGTCGCCGATGATGGGGCGCCGCTCGCCGTGCTGCTGCCCGGCGGCGATGAGGCGGCGACCTTGGCCCGCGCCGCGCGGCTGGCCGAAGGGATGACCGACGGGCGCTTGCTGCTGGTCTCGATTGGCGCGGCGGGGGCTGGTCTTGGCGGCTTGGCCCAGGCGATCCGGGCGGAACATCCCGGTTTGTTCTGTCGTGTGGTGGCGCTGGAATCGCCGTCATCGACGGAATTGGCGGCGGAACTGGCGCTGTCGGATGAAGAAACCGACGTCGCGTGGCGGCGCGGGCGGCGGCATGGCCTGCGGCTGGCGGCGGCGGAATCCGCCGCGCGGTTCGAGCCGTCGCGCCTGGTGGTGGCGCGCCCTGGTTTCGTCGATGGGCTGGAATGGCGGCCCATGCCGGACCTATTGGCCGCCGATCTGAAGGCGGGCGAGGCGTTGATCCGGGTGGTGGCCGCCGCCCCCAATTTCCGCGACGTGCTGGCGCTGTTCGGTCAAGGGCCGGGGGCTGGCCTGCCGCTGGGGGCCGATTGCGCGGGTGTCGTCGTGGCGGTGGGGGCCGGGACCGACACCGCGTTTCGTCCCGGCGACGCGGTGGTCGCCTATTGCCCAGGCGGCGGTGGGTTGGCCAGTTCCGTGGTCGTTGACGCCCGTCTGTTGCGCGCCAAGCCGCGCCGACTGTCCTTCGCCGCCGCCGCCGCCCTGCCGGTGGGGGTGATGACCGCCTTGCATGGTTTGGTTGATCGGGCGGGCGCGCGGGCTGGCGACCATGTGTTGATCGTTGGGGCTGGCGGCGGGGTTGGCCTGGCCGCCGTGGCGGTCGCGCAACGGTTGGGCGCCCGCGTCCTGGTCGCCGTTTCGCCGTCCAAGCGGGCGGCGTTGAGCGCCTTAGGCGTCGAGGTGGTGGGCGATTCCCGCGCCGCCGATTGGGTGGAAGCTGTGCGGGCCGCCACCCATGGGCGCGGCGTTGACGTCGCCTTTGGCGCCTTCGACGAGGGCGGGCTGGTCGCGGCGCGCGCCTCGCTCGCCGTCGGCGGGCTGCTGGTGGATTTGACCCGGCGCGGCGCGGCGGATGACGTCGATCTTGACCGCCTGCACCGCGAGCGACCCGACCATTTCTCGGCTTTGTTCGACCGGGCGATGGGGTTGGCGGAGGACGGTCTGAGCGTTCCCCATGAGGCGGTGGCGGCGCGTGACGCGGTGGACGCCTTCCGCCGTTTGTCCGGGGGCGGGGTGATTGGGCGTCTCAGCCTTGCGCTGACGGAGGAACCTGCGCCGCCGGTCGACGCCGGAGCGTGGCTAATCGCCGGGGCGGCGGGCGGCGTTGGTCAGGCGCTGGCCCATCATCTGGTCGGGTTGGGCGCGCGGGCGTTCCTGCTGCTGGATCACGGCGTCATTCCGGCGGCGCTGGTCGAGGCGTTGACGGGGGCCGGAGCCGTCGTTCGGTCGGTGTCCGTCGATCTCGCCGACGAAGCGGCCATGACGGCGGCGCTGTCCGCCGCCGCCGAGGCGTTGCCGCCAATTGAAAACATCGTGCTGTCCGCCGCCGTCACCGACGACGCGCCGTTGGCCGCGTTGGACGCGGAGCGTTTCGACCGCGCGTTGCGGCCCAAACAGCGGGGCGCGGCGGTGCTGGACCGTCTCAGCCGCAGATTGCCGATCCGTCGTTTCATCGCCTTTTCCTCCGTGGTGGCGAGCCTGCCATCGGCCCGCCAAGCCGCCTACGCCGCCGCCAACGCGGCGCTGGAGCGGGTGATCGACCGCCGCCGCGCGGCGGGGTTGCCCGGGCTGTCCATCCAATGGGGGCCGTGGAGCGTGGGCATCGGCGCGGCCATGGGCGCGCGGTCGCAAGAGGCGTGGCGGCGCTGGGGGGTGGAGCCGATGAGCGCCGTCGCCGCCCTGGCCGTCTTCGACCGCTGGAACGGCGCGGACGGGCGGCTGATGGCGCTCGGCATTGATTGGGAGGCTTACGGCGAGCGGCTGGCGGTGGTTCCGCCGCTGTTGGAAGGGCTGACGCGTGGCCGCGCCGTGCCCTCTCCCTCGCCCTCTCCCTCGCCGACGTTGGCGCCTCAAGCGCCCGCGCCGTCCGACGACATGGCGGCGCTGGTGGCGGCGGCGGCTGGGGAGGTGCTTGGCCTGTCGGCTGGGGCGACGCTGGATCCGTCCAGGCCCTTCGCCGAAATGGGCATGGATTCGCTGATGTCCGCCGATTTGGCGACGCTGCTGTCGCGCCGCCTCGGGCGGCGCCTGCCGGGCACGCTGGCTTACAATTTCCCCACCCCGGCGGCGTTGGCGGCTCATCTTTCCGCTGGTTCGGTCAAGACCGAGGCGCCGCCGCCGGTCGTGGCGACGGAAAGCCGCGCGGTCAGCATGGAGCCGATCGCCGTGATCGGCTTGGGCTGCCGATTCCCCGGCGTCGAGGGACCGGCGGCGTTCCAGGCGTTTCTGGAGCGCGGCGGCAGCGCCTTGCGGGACGCGCCCGCCGCGCGGGGGTTTGGCGCGCTGGAACCGCCGGTTCTCGCCCGTGGCGGCTTCTTCGAGGACGTCACGGCCTTCGACCCGGAGATGTTCGGGCTTGGCGAGGCGGAAGCGTTGGCGATGGATCCGCACCAGCGCTTGTTGCTGGAAACCGCCTGGGCCGCGCTGGCGGACGCCGGACGCCTGGGCGGGCGGCTGGCCGGGTCGCGCACCGGGGTTTATGTCGGCTTGGGCGCGCAGAACGGCGATTACGCCAACTGGCTGATGGCGGCGGCGGACCAACTTCCGGCGGAGGTCGCGGCGGCGATCATTCCCGGCGGCTTCCACAGCTTGATGCCCGGTCGGCTGTCCTATCTGCTGGATCTGCGCGGGCCGAGCCTGGTGGTGGACGCGGCTTGCGCCTCGGCTCTGGTGGCGGTGGACATGGCCTGTCAGGCGCTGCGCCGGGGCGAGATCGACACCGCTGTCGTCGGCGCGGTCAATCTGGCGCTGTCGCCCCGCGTGTCGCAGGCGGTGAACCGCAACGGTCTGTGGTCGAAAAGCGGGAGTTGCCGCCCCTTCGACGCTGGGGCCGATGGTTTCGTGCGGGGCGAGGGCGCCGGCGTGGTGGTGCTGAAGCGGCTGTCCGCCGCGTTGGCGGACGACGACGCTCCATGGGCGGTGATCCGGGGCGTGGCGGTCGGGCATGACGGTCGCAGCAACGGCCTGACCGCTCCCAACGGCCCGGCGCAGGAGGCGGCGTTGCGGCTGGCGCTGTTCCAAGCGGGCGCGCGGGCCGAGGAGGTCGGTTATGTCGAGGCGCACGCCACCGGCACCCCCATCGGCGACGCCATCGAGGCGCAGGCGCTGGGCGCGGTGTACGGCGGCCCGGCCCGGACGGGCGGGCCGTTGCTGGTCGGCGGGGTGAAGGGCAATCTCGGCCATTTGGAAGCCGCCGCTGGGATGGCCGGGCTGATAAAGACCGTCCTGGCCGTCGCCCACCGCCGCATTGCGCCGACGCCGGGCTATCTTGCGCTGAATCCTGACATCGACCCGGTGGAAACCCAATTGGCGGTGACGGCGGAGGCGGTCGATTGGCCAGCCATGGCGCCGTTGGCCGGGGTCAGCGCCTTTGGCATGAGCGGCGTCAACGCCCATCTGATTGTCGGCCCCGCTCCCGGTCCGCTGCGCGCCCGACCCGCCGCGCCGCAAGCCAACCGCCGCCGCGTCTGGCTCGACGGGATTGGGCCGGGGGCGACCGCCGCGTCGGTCGTCGCGCCGTCCGGCATGCTGGCGCGGCTGGTGTGGGAGGCGGCGGCGCTTGACGGTTCGATTGCCGCCGCGCCGCCGCCCGTCCATCTGGCGGGGAACGGCGCGCTCGCCGACCGGCTGGGGGCGGGGTTGCGCGCCGCCGGGATTCACGCCGTTTCGGTGAATGGACTGCCGTCGGCCATGGTGGCCCAGATGGGCGGGATCATCCTCTATCTGGTCGGAGGCGAGAGCGAAGCCGCCGATCCCAAGGCGGCGCTGGGTGGGCTGCTGGACTTGGCGCGGGCGTTGGCCGACGCCTCTGGTTCCACCACGCGGCTGTGGATCGTCGGCGACGGCGCGGCGGAAGGCGCGACGGTCGCCGCCATGGCGTCGGCGCTGGGGCGCTCCATCGCCTTGGAGCACGCCGAACTGGGCTGCCGCCGCGTGGATTTGGACGCCGGTTTGGCCGATGCGGCGGCGGCTCTGGCGGCGGAACTGCGCGCTGGGGAGGCGGCGTGGCGGGCCGAGGAATGGGTGCGTTGGGGGGCGGGTGGGCGCCAGCGGCCCCGCGTGGCGCCCATCGCCTCGACGACGGGCCGACGCTTCGCGGCGCGGGCGGACGGCTGCCATCTGGTGACGGGCGGGCATGGCGGGATTGGCCGGACCTTGGCCGGATGGCTGGTGGAGCGCGGCGCCCGCGATCTGATGCTGTTGAGCCGCCGACCGGCGCCAAGCGTCGGCGACGATCCGCAACTGGCGGCTTGGGCGGCGCTGGGCGTGCGGTTGCGGCTGGTTCAGGCCGATGTCGCCGATGAAGGGGCGCTCGACGACGCGTTCGCCGCGCTGGACCGCGAGGGCGTCCCGCTGGCCAGCGTCTTCCACACGGCGGGGGCCACATCCGACGCCTTGTTGGCGCGGCAGGATTGGGCGGGCTTCGCCCGGGCGGCGCGGCCCAAATCCGATGGAGCGGAGGCGCTGGACCGCGCCACCCGTGGCCGGACTCTCGACGCCTTTGTGCTGTTCTCGTCGATCACCGCGCTGTGCGGGCTGGTGGGAACCGGGGTCTACGCCGCCGCCAACGCCGCCCTGGGGGCGGTGGCGCGCCGTCGCCGGGCGGCGGGTCTGCCGGCGCTGTCCATTCTGTGGGGCACCTGGACCGGGTCGGGCATGGCGGACTCCGCCGATCCGCTGTTGGCTCAGCGCTGGCGCGAGCATGGGCTGATTCCCTTCCCGCCCGCCGATGGGCTGGCGGCGCTGGAGGTTCTGTTGAGTCCGGGAAACACCGCCGAGGCGGTGGCCGCCAAGGTGGAATGGCCCCTGCTGGCCCGCTGGGCGCGGGAAGGCGGTTCCGGCGCCTCGCTTTACGAGCGGATGACCGGCGGGGGGGCTGGCGAATCCGCCGCGTCCTCGGCTGTCGAACCGGCGCCAAGCGTCCCGCGCGACCGCGCCGGAATGGAGCGGTTGGTGCGCGGCGCCGTGGCGCGGGTGCTGGGGTTGGCGGCGGAGGACCCGGCGCTCGACCGACCGTTCGGCGAGCTTGGGCTTGGCTCTTTGGCCGCCATCGACCTGCGCAACCGGCTGGCGGCGGCGCTGGGCGCGCCGGTGCCGGCGACGCTGGCCTTCAACCATCCCTCGGTCGCGGCGGCGGCGCGTTTTCTCGCCGACCGTTTGGCGGCCTCTTCCCCTCCCGCTCCGGTCGTGGCCGGGGCGAACAGCATCGTCACCCTGTCGGAAACCGAAGCGGAGCGGCGTTTGGCGGCGCTCTTGGCTGAGTTTGAACCCAAAAAGGCATAATCATGCACGCTGCGGACGCCGAAATCGCCGAATTGAGTCCCCTCAAGCGCGCCGTGCTGGCCCTGGAGAGCATGAAGGCCCGGCTCTTGAAGGCCGAAACGGTGGAGCCGGTGGCGGTGATCGGCATCGGCTGTCGGCTGCCCGGCGGGGTGGAGGATCCGGCCGAGTTTCAGCGCCGCCTGTTGGCCGGGTTCGAGGCCATCACCGAGGTTCCGCCGGAACGCTGGCCGCTGGACGCGTGGCACGACGCCGATCCCCACGCGCCCGGCAAAATGAACATGCGTCGCGCGGGCTTCCTCACGGGGGGCGTCGACGGCTTCGACGCGGAGTTCTTCGGCATCGCTCCGCGTGAGGCGGCGGCGATGGACCCGCAACAGCGCGTCCTGCTGGAAACCGCCTGGAGCGCGCTGGAACACGCGGCGATTCCGCCGGATTCCCTGGCCGGGACGGTTTGCGGGGTCTATGTCGGGCTTTACAACAACAATTACACGCTGATGGGCCGTGGCTCGCCAGAGCCGGAATTGATCGACGGCTGGTCGGCGTCGGGTGGACACACCAGCGTCGCCGCTGGGCGGCTGTCCTATGTTTTGGGGCTGACCGGGCCAAGCATTGCGGTGGACACCGCCTGTTCCTCGTCATTGACGGCGGTGCATCTGGCGGTGCGGGCGCTGCAAGGCGGTGAATGCGCGATGGCCCTGGCGGGCGGCGTGCATCTGCTGCTGTCGCCCGAGGCGCTGGTGGCCAGCACCAAGCTGGGGGCGACGGCTCCCGATGGGCGCTGCAAGGCTTTCGACGCGTCCGCCGACGGCTTCGGCCATGGCGAAGGCTGCGGCGTGGTGGTGCTGAAACGCTTGTCGGACGCCGAGGCCGCCGGGGATCGGGTGCTGGCGGTGATCCGAGGCTCCGCCGTCAATCAGGACGGGCTTTCCAACAGCCTGACCGCTCCCAACGGGCCGTCGCAAGAGGCGGTCGTGCGGGCGGCGTTGGCGCGCGGCGGGGTGGAGCCCCGGCTGGTCGGCTATGTCGAGGCGCACGGCACCGGCACCAAGCTGGGCGATCCCATCGAGGTGGAGGCGCTGGTCAACGCGCTGGGGGAAGGGCGCGACCAGCCCTTGATGATCGGCTCGGTCAAGACCAACATCGGCCATCTGGAGGCGGCGGCGGGCGTCGCCGGGCTGATTAAGGCGGTGTTGTGCGTCCATGGCGGGGTCATTCCGCCGCATCTGAATCTGACCCGGCGCAACCCCGACATCGACAGCGGCGCCGTCGATCTGGTGATTCCCCTGCAGCCGACCTCCTGGGCGGGCGTCGATGGGCGGCGGATCGCCGGGGTCAGCGCCTTTGGTTTTGGCGGAAGCAACGCCCATGTGGTGCTGGAGGCGCCCAGCCCGGTCGCGGAATCCCCCGTCGTCGAGGATGGTTGCGCCCGAACTCTGCCGCTCTCGGCCAAATCCCCGGCGGCGCTGACCGCCTTGGCGGAAGCCTGGGCGGCGGCGCTGGACAGCGGCGCCTTGTCGATGGCGGACGCCGCGCGCACCGCCGCGACCGGACGGGCGCGTCTGTCGCCGTGGCGGCTGGCGGCGGCGGGGAACAGCGCGGCGGCGTTGGCGGCGTCCTTGCGCGCGGCGAAACCGGCGCAAGGACGCCGCCCGCCGCGCGTCGCCTTTCTGTTCACCGGCCAGGGCGCGCAACATTCCGGCATGGCCAAGCGGGCTTACGACCATTTTCCGGCGTTCCGGCAGGCGTTGGAACGCTGCGCCCAGATCCTGGACCCCATGTTGCCGGGGCCGACGCTGGATCTGCTGTTCGGCGGCGGGCCGCTGGACGACACCGCGCTGGCCCAGCCGTTGACGGTGGCGGTGGAACTGGCGCTGGCGGCCTTGTGGCGGTCCTGGGGAATCCAACCCGTCGCGGTGATGGGCCACAGCGTCGGCGAATACGCGGCGGCGGCCGTCGCCGGAGCGATGAGCGACGCCGAGGCGTTGACGCTGGCGGCGGCGCGGGGGCGGATGATGTCGGCCTTGGCCGACGGCGGCGGCATGCTGGCGGCCTTCACCGACGAAGCGACGCTGACGCCGTTGCTGGCGGCGATCAATCGCGATTTTCCCGCCGATCCTCTGTCCTTGGCGGCGGTCAACGGCCCGACCAACGTGGTCGCGTCGGGCGGCGTCGCCGGGTTGGAGCGTCTGGCGGCGACGCTCGCCGAACGGGGGATCGAGGGACGTCGGCTGACGGTGTCCCACGCCTTCCACTCCGCCCGGCTTGATCCGGTTTTGCCGACGCTGGAACGGCTGGCCGACGCGGTGGCGTGGCGGGCGCCGGTGATTCCGGTGATCTCCAACCTGACCGGCGGGCCGGTGAGCGCCTTCAACGGCGCCTATTGGCGTGACCACGCCCGTCAGCCGGTGCGCTTCGCCGCTGGACTGGACGCGCTGGCGGCGCTGGGCTGCGACGTTTTCCTGGAGTTGGGGCCGCAGCCGGTGTTGTCGGCGCTGGTCGCCGGGGCGGGCAAGGGCGAGACGGTGGCGAGCTTGCGCCGAGGCCGCGCCGACGACCTCGGGTTGATGGAGGGGCTGGCGAAGCTCTTCGCCCTGGGCGCCGAGCCGGATTGGGCGGCGGTGTGCGACGGCGTTGGGGCTGGCGGCGGGCGGCGGGTCGCGGCCCCGACCTATCCGTTCCAACGCCAACGCTTTTGGTTGGATCTGCCGACGAAGCACGCGGTTTCGGGGACGGTCTCGGCGTTGACCGCCGCGCCGACCTTGGCCGAGGGATCGCAGACCGTCTACGGCTTTTACGACGAGCTGACGGTGGTTTCCCGCACCTATGAAACCACCGCCGACAACGGGGCCGACAATGGAGGCGACGCGCCGGAGGGGGTGGAGGCCGAAGCCCATCTGACCTTCGGCTTCTTCGCCGAGCCGGTTCCCGGCTTTTCCTGGGTGCGCGCCCTGTTTGAAAAGGACGCGGATCCGGCGGCGCACGCCCTGTTCCGGTCCAGCCAGCGGGCGCTGAAGGACAGCCTGTTCGACGGCGTCGATTTCAGCCGGATCCGCCGCGTCTTCGATTATGGTTGCGGTCACGCCGCCGATCTCTGCGCGCTGGCTTTGGCGCATCCCCATCTGTCGGCGCAGGGCTTCACCATTTCCGCCCGACAGGTCGAGGTGGGGACGCGGCGCCTTCGTCGGCTTGGGTTGGCCGACCGGGTGCGGGTGGACCGCAACGATTCCAGCGTCGCGCCCTTTCCCGGCCAGTTCGATCTGATTTTCGGCTTTGAAGTCACCGGGCTGATCGCCGACAAGGATGGGCTGTTCGACAACATCGTCGGCCATCTCGCCCCCGGCGGCTTGTTGGTGGTGGCGGATTTCGTCTCCACCGGCGACGCCATCGCCAACGAGGCGACCAACTCCTTCACCCCCAGCTACGATCAATGGGTCGAGCTGTTGAGTCGGCGCCGTCTGCGGCTGGTCCGCGTGGTTGACGCCAGCCCGGAGGTGGCGAACTGGCTGGACGACGCGACCTTTGAGGCGACGGTGGACGAGTTGACCGCCCGCTTTGGTTTGGGCGAGCTGACCAAGCGGCATTTGCTGTCCAATGAGAACATCGGCAAGGCGTTGCGCCACGACGTCATGCGCTATCTGCTGCTGACGGCGCAGGTCGCGCCGCATGAAACGGTGGAGGCGCTGACCGCCGCCAACGCCGCCCTGCTGCGCGGCGCCACGCCCTACGCCCAAACCGCGTTGGCGCGCAAGGCTCCGGCGTGGCGGCGCTGGATCCATGCGGTGAACTGGACGGCGACCCCGGCCCCCGTCGCGTTGCCAGAACCGGCGGCGCTGGCGCGGGCCTTGGCCCCGATCGAGGCGCGGGAGCGCGCCGCGCTGGCGGGGTTTGGCGATTCCGGCGCGGTGATGGACGGTTTGAGCCGCGATTTCACCATCGCCGCCTTCCAAACGCTTGGCGCGACGACGGTGGAGGCGGCGGCGAGGTTGACCGTCGCCCCGCCCTTCGTCCGGCTGCGGGATTGGTTGGTCAAATCGCTGATCGAATCCGGCGTCACGCGGTTGCCCGAGATGAAGGCCGCCGCCGTGGCGCGGCGGGCTGAGCAGGCGCTCAACCACCATCCCGACGCGGCGGCGGAACTGTCGTTGCTGCTGCGCTGCGGCCCGGCCTTGGCCGAGGCGCTGACCGGCGCCGTCGATCCCCTGGCGCTGCTGTTTCCCGGCGGCGACGTCACGCTCGCCAACCGGCTTTACGAGGCGTCGCCCTATTCCCGCGCCGCGCAAACCTTGGCGGCGGAAGCGACGGCTCTGCTGCCGCGCGAACGGCCGTTGCGGGTGATCGAGATCGGCGGCGGCACCGGGGCCACCACCGCGCATCTGTTGGGGCGTTTGCCCGTCGGCAGCCGCTATCTCTTCACCGATCTTGGGGCCTCCCTGGTCGCCAAGGCGCGGGATCGCTTCGCCGGTTCCGCGCCCGATGGCGTGCGGATGGACTTCGCCCGTTTTGACGTGTCCCGCGCGCCGGTCGGGCAGGGGGTGGCGGTTGGCGCCTTTGATCTGGTGGTCGCCGCCAATGTGCTGCACGCCACCGACGATCTCGGGCGCGCGTTGGACCATGTTCATGACTTGCTGGCCCCCGGCGGTTTGCTGCTGCTGGTCGAAAACACCGGGACGCTGGCCTGGGGCGACTTGACCTTTGGCTTGACCGATGGGATGTGGGCCTTCACCGACACCCATCTGCGCGATTACGCCCTGCTGCGCCAGGACCAATGGCGGGCCGTGCTGCCGTCCCATGGTTTTGGCGAAGCGGCGATCCTGACGCCGGGCGAAGCCGACCGGGGGGGCGTGTCGCAGCAATGCGTGATCCTCGCCCAGCGCCGCCCACACCGTCATTGGGCCTTGGCCGATGGTCCGTTGGACGTCATGGCGACGCTGGCCGACTCCTTGCGCGCCGCTGGCGACCAGGTGAGCGTCATCGCCCATGGCGAGGATTGCCCGGAGGACGCCGATGATTGGGTGTCGTTGAGCGGGACGCAGCCCAACGCCGAGGTTGAGGCCGTCCTGCGCCCCGCCCTCGCCTTGGTTCAGCGGGCGTTGAGCCGCGCCCGCCCGCCGCGCGTGACCATGGTGGCGGTTGGCGGGGAGGCTGGCCTGTCGGGTTGTCGGGCCGCCGCCGGAACCCTGCCGGGCTTTGCCCGCGCGGTGATGGGCGAGGCGGCGGAATTGGGGTGTCGCGTGATCGACCTGGATCCGGCTTTGCCCCTGGCCAAGCAGGTGGAGGCTCTGACCAGCGAGTTGCGCCATGGCCTGGACGGCGAAGCGGCGTGGCGCGGCGGTCAACGCCGTCTGCCGGGGCTGGCCCGTCTGCCAGCGGCGGAAGCCGTGAGCGGCGCCGTTCCGCGCGTCGCCTTCGACGCGCAAGGCGGCTATCTGATTACCGGCGGTTTGGGCGGCATCGGCCTGAAGATCGCCGCCTGGATGGTCGAGCGCGGCGCCCGGCATTTGACTCTCGCCGGGCGTCATCCGCCCAAGGCGGCGGACGCCGCCGTCTTGCAGGCGTTGCGCGATCAGGGCGCGATCCTGACAATCCTTCAGGCGGATGTCGGGCGACGGGACGAGGTTGCGGCGCTGCTCGACGCTGGGCTGGGACGGGCGCGGTTGAAGGGGGTCATCCACTCCGCCGGGCTGGTCGCCGACGCGGCGCTGGGCGGGCAGAGTTGGGCCGGGATGGACGCGGTGCTGAACGCCAAGCTGCGCGGATCCTGGCATTTGCACGAACTGACCCGTGACCTGACGCTTGACCATTTCGTGCTGTTCTCGTCGGCCGCCGGATTGATCGGTCCGGCGGGGCAGGCCAACCACGCCGCCGCCAACAGCGCGGTGGACGCCATCGCGCAAATCCGCCGTGACGTCGGCTTGCCGGCGCTGGCGGTGGATTGGGGCGCCTGGGCGGAGGTCGGCGCGGCGGTCAAGGACGGCGTCAAGGAGCATGTCGGGCGCACCGGGTTGATCCACATGCCCCCCCGCGACGCGCTGACGGCGCTGGAGTGGGCGATGGCGCAGGATGGTGGTCCGGCCCATCTCGCCATCATCGACGCCGATTGGCCGAGCTACGCCGAACGCTTTCCCAAGGGTGGTTTGCCGACGCTGTTGCGGGATTTGGCGGCGGCGCCGCGAAGCGCGATGGCGGCGGTTGGCGTTGGCGTCGATTTGCCGACGGCGGGGGCGGCCAAGGCGCGGAGCCGGACATGGCGGGATGACTTGGCCGCCCTGCCGGGCTTGCGCCGGATGGACGGCTTGCGGGATCGGATCCGGGGCGAGGCGGCGCGCATCATGCGGATGCCCGACGCGGCGGCGCTGGACGACGACCGGGGGTTGCGCGACCTCGGGCTGGATTCGTTGATGTCGGTGGAGCTGCGCAACGCCTTGATGGCGCGGCTGGAAACCCGGTTGCCCGCGACGTTGTTGTTCGACCGCCCGACCGTGGCGGCGCTGGCGGATTTTCTCGCCGGGGACGCGCTGGCGTCGTTGTTCCCGGTGGAGGACGCGCGGCCCGCCGCCGATCAGGACGGCGATGATCTGGACGGGCTGGACGCCGCCGCCTTGTCGGCGCTGTTGGCCGCCGAGTTGGGGGAGGATCGCGCGTGAGCGTCGCCATGGAAGACCAACTGCGTCGCGCCGTCGTCACCATCCGCAACCTGAAGCGGGAGGCGGAGGAACAGCGCGCCCTGCGACACGCGCCGATCGCCGTCATCGGTTTGGGCTGCCGCTTGGCCGGTGGGGCGGACGGGCCGGAGGCGTTCTGGCGCATGCTGACCGACTGCGCCGACGCCATCGTCGAGGTTCCCGCCGACCGCTGGGACGCCGACGCGTGGTTCAACCCTGATCCCGACCACGCCGGTACGATGAACACCCGCTGGGGCGGCTTCCTGGCTGGCATCGACCGCTTTGACCCTGGATTCTTCGAGTTGTCGGCGCGCGAGGCGACGGCGATGGACCCACAGCAGCGGCTGTTGCTGGAAGTGGCCTGGGAAACGCTGGAGGACGCCTGTCTTGATCCCGGTCGGCTCAACGGTTCGGCCACCGGGGTGTATGTCGGGATCAACGCGTCGGAATATTACGACGCCGCCATGGCGCGGCCAGAGACGCTGGACGCTCACGCGCTGTCGGGGGGAGTCGCCAGCGTCGCCGCCGGGCGGCTGTCGTTCCTGCTTGGCTTCAACGGCCCGTCGGTGGCGGTGGACACCGCGTGCTCGTCGTCGTTGACGGCGATTCATTTGGCCGTCCAGTCCTTGCGGGCGGGGGAAAGCGATCTGGCGCTGGCGGGCGGCGTTTACACCGTGCTGCGGCCCAATTTGACGGTGGCGTTGTCCAAGCTGCACATGATGGCGCCGGACGGGCGTTGCAAAAGCTTTGACGCGGCGGCGGACGGTTTTGTTCAGGGCGAGGGCTGCGCCCTGGTGGCGTTGAAACGGTTGTCCGACGCGCTGGCCGATGGCGACCCCATTCGCGCGGTGATCCGGGGGTCCGCCGCCAATCAGGATGGCCGCAGCGGCAGCCTGACCGCGCCCTCGCGCGCGGCGCAGACCCAGGTGATCCGCGCCGCCCTGGCCGACGCCGGTTTGGTGGCGGAGCGGGTCGGTTATGTCGAGACTCACGGCACCGGCACCGGCCTTGGCGACCCCATCGAAATCCATGCGCTGGCCGACGCGCTGGGGCGCGACCGCGTCCGCCCGGTGGTTCTTGGGGCGCTGAAATCCAACATCGGCCATCTTGGACCGGCGGCGGGAGCGGCGGGTTTCGTCAAGGCGGCGCTGGCGGTGGAAAAAGGCGCGATTCCCGGCAATCTGCATTTCAAAATGCTCAACCCCAACATTGAATTGGACGGTTTCCCGGCGCTGTTTCCCCAAGGGCGGACGGGCTGGCCGGAGGGCGATGGCGAGCGGGTGGCGGCGGTCAGCGCCTTTGGGTTTTCCGGAACGAACGTTCATGTCGTGCTGGGGGAGCCGCCCGCCATGGCTCCGGCGACGCCGGGCAAGCTGGACGGGCTGGCGATTTTCGCCGTGTCCGGTCGTTCGGCGGCGGCGCTGGATGACGGCGTGCGCCGTTGCGTCGCGGTTCTGGACGACCGGGCCGATCTGGCGGCGCTGGCGCGGACCTCTCTGTTGGGACGCCGGGCCTTTGAGCATCGGGTGGCGGTGGTGGCCGACAGCCCGGCGCAGGCCCGCGCCCTGTTGGCCGCGCGCGTGGGCGGCGGCGGCGCGCCGGTTCCGTTGCGCCCGCGTCTGGGGGTGTGGAGCGCGGAGTCCGCCGCCTGGACAAGTCGGCTGGCGGAGTGGGGGGTGGTCCCCGCCGCGACTGAGGACGGCGCTGACGGTCTGTCCCGCCTGCGCGCCCTGGGCTGCACCGTGGTGTTGACCGATTGGGATTCGGCGGAGGCTGCTGGCTTGCCGCGCTTGACCGGGACCGACGCGCGGTCGATGGCGGCGACGCTGGCGGCGTTGTTCGAGGCGGGCGTCACGGTGGATTGGAAGCTTGTGGTCGGCGCGGGTCCAAAGGCGCGGCTGCCGACCTATCCGTTTCAGCGCAGATCCTATTGGCGATCGCTGGACGGTCCGGCTCCTGCGGCGGCGCGGAGCCTGCCGGGCGAACGGGTGGCGACGCCGGGGGCCGAGGCGCATTTCCGCCTTCCGCTCAGCCTTTCCGCGTTCCCCTGGCTGGGGGATCATCGGGTGCATGGTCGGGCGCTGGTTCCCGGCGCCGTCCAAATCGCCTGCCTGGTCGGGGCGTGGCGCGCGCGCCATGGCGCCGGGGCTTGCCGGATCGAGGGCTTGACCTTCGCCCATCCGCTGGCGCTGCCGGAAGGCGGCGGGATCGATGTTTGGACGAGTCTCGGCCCCGACGGCGCCGCGCGGCTGTGCACGGGCGGGGCGGATGACTGGCTTCCGCACGCCGACGCGCGGGTGTCGGGTTTGGCGGCGGCGGACGCGCCGGGCGTGGTCGATCTGGCGGCCCTGCGCGCCCGTTGCGGGGTGGTGGTCGCGCCCGATGTCTGGCGCGAGCGGCTGGCGGGCGTCGGCATCCACATCGGCCCGGCGTTCCAGGGCATTCAGGAACTGTGGTCGGGAGACGGCGAGGCGCTGGCGCGACTGACGTCGCCCGCCATTCTGCGGGGCGCCGGGGGCGGGGTGGACGGCCTGCCGCATCCGGCCTTGTTGGACGCCTGCCTGCAAGTGGCGGGCGGGGCGTTGAGCGAGCGGTTGCGGGGCGAGGCGCTGTTGCCGGTGGGGATCGACAGCGTGCTGGTCACGGGCGCTGCGGCGGAAGAGCTGTGGGCGCACGCCCGATTGACCGCCGACGGCGCCGTCATCAGCGCCGACGTCACGGTGACGACGGCCACGGGCGCGCCGCTGGCGACGGTGCGCGGGCTGCATGTTCGTCGCGCGGCGGCGTCGGCGGTGGATGGCGCGGCGCGGCTGTTCCATCAGATGGTCTGGCGACCGGCGGCGGTTGGGCGACGCTCGCCCGCCCGCTTCGTCGTCGCGGATTCGGCGCAGGGTTTGCCCCCGGTCTTGGCTGGGTTGGGGTCAATCTGGCCCCCCGGTTCCGGCGCGCCATGGACCGGCGAGGTGGTCGATCTGCAAGGCTGGGACGCGGCGGCGGATGGCGACCCGCTGGCCTTGGTCCTGCCCGCCTTCGCGTTGGTTCGCCAGTTGGCGGCGCTGGAACGCGGCGGCGCTCGCGATTTGCGCTACACGCTGGTCGCTCGTCCGCACCAGGGCGCCTTGCGTGGCCTCGCCGCCACCGTCGCCCTGGAGCATCCCAATTGGCGACCCCGGTGTCTGATCGCCGACAATCTGGACGACCTTGCCGCCGGGTTGGGGGCTGATCCGGACGAAACCTTGGTGAAAATCGAGGCGGGCGCCGTCCAGGCGGCGCGGCTGGTCGCGACGGCCGCCCCGGTGGTGGAGCCGGCGCGTTTGTCCGGCGCGGTGTTGATCTCCGGCGGGTTGGGCGGATTGGGGCGACGCGTCGCCCGTTGGGCGGCGGAACGGGGGGCGGCGTCGCTGATTCTGGTTGGCCGCAACGTGGACGGGGCGGACGCGGACGCCTTCGCCGCCGCATTGCCCTGCCCGGCGCGACGGATCGCCGTCGATCTGGCCGCGCCCGCCTTCGCCGAAGGCGGCGCCATGGCGCTGTTGTCGCGGCTGGCGCTCGACGGCCCGCCGCTGCGGGCGATCTTCCACACGGCGGGCGCGCAACGGCCGGGTCTGCTGGCGGATCTCTCTCCGGAGGCGTTCGCCGAAGCGCTGGCGGCCAAGGCGCGGGGGGCTTGGGCGCTGCATCGGGCGACGGTGGAGCTGGGCCTTGACCTCGACCATTTCGCGCTGTTCTCGTCGCTGGCCGGGGTTTTGGGCGCGGCGGGACAGGGCGGCTACGGCGCGGCCAACGCCGCGCTTGACGGTCTGGCCCGCTTGCGCCGTGGGCTGGGGCTGCCGGGGGCGTCCATCGCCTGGGGCCGTTTCGAGGAGGCTGGTATGGCGACCGCCTTGGACGCCGCGTCGCTGGCGCGGGTGGACGCGCTGGGGCTGCGGGCCATCGGATTGGACGCCGGGATGGAGGCGCTGGACCGCGCGCTGTCCGCTGGTTTGACGGATCCGGTGGTCGCGGCGGTCGATTGGTTCCGCTTCGCCGCGCGCCACCCGTCCGGCGCGGCCCCGCGACTGGTGGGCGAGTTGGTGGCCAGGGAAAAGGCCCCGGTCGAGGCTGCGGAAACCGGGCCAAAGAGTGATCGGACGGCGTGGCTGACGGCGACCGCCGCCGCCATTCTGGGGGCTGATCGCGCCGACGTGGCGGTGGACCGTCCATTGTCCCAATTGGGGCTGGATTCGTTGATGGCGGTGGAGCTGCGCAACCGGATCGCCGCCGTCTGGGGGGCCGCGCCATCGATCGCCCTGCTGCTCGGCGGAGCCAGTCTGGCCGACGTCGCCGCCGCTCTCCAACCCGCGCCCGACGCGCAAGCCCCTGAATCTGAAGAATGGGAAGAGTTGACGCTATGAGCCAGCCGGTCGATATCCAGGCCGCCGCCGATGTGTTGCGGCGGTTGCGCGCGCAAGGCGTCGTCGTGGCGTTGGACGGGGGCGGCGGCCTGTCGGTCAAGGCGCCCAAGGGGGCGCTGACCGACGCCGACAAGCAGGCTTTGCTTGGAAACAAGCCCGGCTTGCTGACGCTGCTGGGCGGCGGCATGGTCGACGAGTTTCCTCTGACCGACATTCAGCAAGCCTATTGGGTGGGCCGCCGCTCAATGGCGCTGGGCAACATCGGTTGTCACGCCTACCGCGAGTTCCACACGGCCACCTTGGACGTCGGGCGTCTGCAACAGGCGTGGCGGCGGCTGATCGACCGGCACGACATGCTGCGGGCGGTCATCGGCGAGGAGGGGCGTCAGCGCGTCCTCGCCGCTCCGCCCGCCTATGAGATCAAGACGCAGGACCAGACCGAACAAAGCGTGGCGGCGGTGCGGGACGCGATGTCCCATCACGCCTTCGATCCGTCGGTGTGGCCGCTGTTCGACATCCGGGTCAGCCGCTTGGCCGATGGTTTCCGCGTGCATGTCGGCATGGATTTGCTGATCGCCGACGCCGCCAGCATGCTGTTGCTGTATCGGGAATGGGGCGCGCTCTACAACGA
Source organism: Azospirillum sp. FG154 (assembly GCF_057809575.1). NCBI lineage: Bacteria > Pseudomonadati > Pseudomonadota > Alphaproteobacteria > Rhodospirillales > Azospirillaceae > Azospirillum > Azospirillum sp. FG154. The sequence continues at coordinate 80,625 of NZ_JBMDKF010000021.1, forward strand.
TCCGGACATGGATTTGCCGCCGGTGACGCGGCGCTTCGCCGATTATGTTCTGACCGGCGGGCCGTCGGCGGTCGATCAAGCCCGCGCGGCGGCCTATTGGCGCGACCGGCTCGACGACTTGCCGGGACCGCCGGAACTGGCGCTGGCCAAAACCCCGACGGAGATCGACCGCCCGCGCTTCGTCCGTCACAGCCGCACCCTGCCGCCCGATCTGTGGGGCGGGTTGAAGGCCCGCGCCCGCGCCCATGGCTTGACCCCTTCGGCGTTGCTGGCGGCGGCCTACGCCGACATTCTGGCGGCTTGGGCCAAGCATCAGCGCTTTTTGCTGACTTTGACGACGTTCCGCGCCCCGCCGGACTACGCGGCGGTGGTGGGGGATTTCACCTCGACCATCCTGCTGGAGATTGACGCCCGCGCTTCCAGCTTCGTTGAGCGGGCGCGGGCGACCCAGGCCCGGCTGGCTCAGGATTTGGAACATGACGGGTGGAGCGGCGTCGCGGTGGCGCGGGAGCTGGCGCGGCGCCACGGTCGGATGATCGATTCCATCCCGGTGGTGTTCACCAGCGCGCTTGGCCGCCACGCCGCCGGGGCGGAATCCGCCCTGCCCATCGCGTGGCTGGGCGAGACGACCCACGCCATCACCCAGACGCCGCAGGTGTGGATCGACCATCACGTGATCGAGGACGGAGAATCCCTGATCGCCTCGTGGGACGCGGTGGAGGAGCTGTTCCATCCGGGGCAAATCGCCCTGATGTTCACGGCCTACGCCGATTTCCTGACCCGTCTGGCGCGGGACGACGCGGCTTGGCGGGCGCCGTTGGGGGAGCATGTTCCGGTCGAGCAGTTGGCGCGCCGCCGGAAGGCCAACGCCACCGGGGCGCCGTTGCCGGACGGGCCGCTGCACCGGCCAATTCTTGAATGGGCGGCGGCTGAGCCGGACCGCCCGGCGGTGATCGCCGAGGACCGCGCGCTGACCTATGGCGAACTGGCCGGATTGGCCCGCGCCGTGGCCGCACGGGCGCGGGCGAATGGGGCGCCGCTCCGAAACCGGCTGATCGGCGTTTGCCTGGACAAGGGCTGGCGCCAAGTGGTCGGCGTTTTGGGCGCGATGATGGCGGGGGCCGCCTATCTGCCCATCGACCCGACGCTGTCGGCGGCGCGGCGGCGCTATCTGGCGGACAATGGCGGGCTTGATCTGGTGCTGACCGAGGATCGCTTGGCGGATCTGGAATGGCCGACGGGAGTCGTCGCGCTGTCGGTGGATGGGCTGACGCCGATTCCCGGCGACGGTGTGGACGCCGGTCCTGCGGAGCCGGAGGATTTGGCCTATGTCATCTACACCTCGGGATCCACCGGGGAACCCAAGGGCGTGATGATCGAGCACCGCGCCGCGCGGAACACCGTCGTCGACGTCACCCGCCGCTTTGGCGTCGGGGCCGACACGGTGGCGTTGGGGGTGTCGGCGCTGTCCTTCGACCTGTCGGTTTACGACATTTTCGGCGTGCTGGGCGCGGGGGGGCAATTGGTCTTGCCGCCGCCGGATCGGCTGCGCGACCCCGGTTTCTGGCTGGAGTCGATCCATCGGCATGGGGTGACGCTGTGGAACAGCGCGCCCGCGTTGCTGTCGATGCTGGTGGAGCATGGCGGCGCGGTTGGCCCGTCGTTGAAGACCGTCCTGCTGTCGGGGGATTGGATCCCGCTCAGCCTTCCGGCGCGGATCAAGGCGACGGCCCCCAACGTCGCGGTTTTTGGCCTGGGCGGGGCGACCGAGGCGTCGATCTGGTCGAATTGGTTCGAGGTCAGCCGGATTGACCCGGCGTGGCGCAGCATTCCCTATGGCTGGCCGCTCGCCAACCAGTCCTATCACATCCTCAACGACGCGTTGGAGCCAGCGCCCGACGGTGTGACCGGGCGGCTGTTCATCGCCGGGCACGGGCTGGCGCGCGGCTATTGGCGGGATCCCGCCCGCACGGCCGCCCGCTTCATCACCCATCCACGCAGCGGCGAGCGGCTGTACGAGACGGGGGATCTCGCCCGCTACATGGCGGACGGCGCCATCGAGTTTCTCGGTCGTGAGGACAATCAGGTCAAGATCAACGGCCACCGGATTGAGCTGGGCGAGATCGAAGCCGCGCTGGCCGAGCATCCCCGCGTTCGCCAAGCCGTGGTCGTCGCCCATGGTCGATCCGGGCCGGGCGTTGAACGGCGCTTGGCCGCCTATGTCGTCGTCGAGGCGGAGGCCACGCCGGTTCCGTCGGTGGTCCCGTCGTTGGAGGGCGCCCGTGGACCGGCCCCCGACGCGCCGGGGGCGTTGCTGGGCGCGTCGTCCCGGCTGGCGTTGCTGCTGAGCCGTCCAGCGTTGCGGGGAAATGGCGGGGACCGCGTGGCGTTGGATGGAGATGGCGCCCCCCTGCCAACAGGCAAGACCACGCGACGGTTTCGGGACGAGGCGCTGCCCTTGGCGGCGTTGGGCCGCTGGTTGGCGGCGTTGCGGAGCGAGGTTGATCCGTCGCAGGAATTGCCGCGTTTCCGCTACGCGTCGGCGGGGTCAAGCTACGCGGTGCAGGCTTGGCTGCTGGTCAAGCCGGGCCGGGTGGCGGGTTTGGCGGGCGGGCTTTACTACCACCACCCTGACCGGCATGACCTGGAACATTGCGGCGCCGGGCCGGAACTGACGGTCGGGCATCACGCCCCGGCCAACCGCGCCGCGTTCGAGACGGCGGCGTTCTCTTTGTTTCTGGTCGCCTGTTACCCAGCGATCCGACCGTTGTACGGCGCTTTGGCGCGGGATTTCTGCCTGTTGGAGGCTGGCTATGTCGGGCAATTGCTGAGGGAGCAGGCGGCGCGGGGCGGGCTTGGCCTTTGCGCCATCGGCGATTTCGACGCATCGCCTTTGACGGCGGCTCTGGCGTTGGGCGAGGAACGGGAGCTGCTGCACAGCTTCGTTGGCGGTTTGCCCGGCGAGGAGATCGCGAGCGACGCGCCCGTCGACATGGCGGCGGAATTGCGCGACTGGCTGGCGGCGCGGTTGCCCGCGCCCATGGTCCCGAACATGATTTTGCAGTTGGCGGCGCTGCCGGTGACGGCCAACGGCAAGCTTGACCGGGCGCGGCTGCCCGATCCCGGCGCTCAGGCGCCTCAACCTGGAAGTCTGGAAGCCGCGCCGGTCGGCGCGATGGAGGAAACCATCGCCGCGATCTTCCGCGAGGTGTTGAACAGCAAGACGGTTGGACGCGCCCAGGCGGTGTTCGACCTTGGCGGCACCTCGGTCCATATGGTCCGCATTCATCGCCGCTTGCGGGACGTGCTGGGGCGCGACATCGACATTGTCGATCTGTTCCGTTTTCCCACGGTGGCCGCGCTGGCGGATCATTTGACCCGCCAAGCCCCTGCGGGGGAGGCGGCGGCGTCCGGTTCGGCCCGTGGCGCCGCCCGGCGCAACCTGCGCGACGCACGCCAGCGAGGACGGGAATGAGCGCCACCGCGAACCACATCGCCATCGTCGGCATGGCCTGCCGCCTGCCGGGAGCCAACGATCCGGCGGAATTTTGGCGGCTGCTGCGCGGCGGTCGCGACGCCTTCACCGACCTCGACGCGGCGGATCTGCGCCAAGCCGGGGTGACGGAGGAAGACTTGCGCGATCCCCATTATGTTCGCCGCGCGCCGCTGCTGGCGGGGGTGGAGCTTTTCGATCCGGCCTATTTTGGTCTGCCGCCGGAACAGGCCGCGTTGCTGGACCCGCAGCACCGGCTGTTTTTTGAATGCGCGGTCGAGGCGTTGACGGCGGCCAACCATGCCCCCAAATCCGGCGACGGCGTCGCCGTGGGGGTGTTCGCCGGTTGCTCCATCAGCTCCTATCTTCTGTTCAACCTGTTGCCGGGGCTGCGGCCCGGCGCGTCGCCCGCCGCGCTGATGGCGATGATCGGCAATGAAAAAGACTATCTGCCAAGCCGCCTGTCTTATCTGTTGGGGTTGAGCGGACCAAGCGTCGGGGTGCAGACCGCCTGTTCGACCTCGCTCACCGCCGTTCACATGGCCTGCCAGAGCCTGCTGTCGGGGGAATGCGATCTGGCGTTGGCCGGTGGCGCGTCGGTGCGGGCGCCGCATCGGGTGGGGTATCGGTTCGAGGAAGGCTCCATCCTGTCGCCAACCGGACGTTGCCGCAGTTTTGACGCGGCGGCGGATGGCACGGTGTTCGGCTCAGGCGTCGGGGTCGTCGCCTTGAAACGGCTGGACGACGCGCTGGCCGATGGCGACGTCATCGACGCGGTGATCCTGGGATCCGCCGTCAACAACGACGCGGCGCGCAAGGCTGGCTTCACCGCCCCCAGCGTCGATGGTCAGGCCGAGGTCATCGCCGAGGCGCTGGCGGTGGCGGGCGTCTCCCCCGCCGAAATCGGCTATGTCGAGGCGCATGGAACGGCCACCCCCATCGGCGATCCCATCGAAATGCGGGCGCTGGCGCAGGTTTTCGACGCGGCGGTCGTCGGGCGCGGGCGCGTCGGGTTGGGGACCGCCAAGGCGGCGGTGGGCCATTTGGAGGCGGCGGCGGGCGTCGCGGGCTTGATCGCCGCCGCGCTGGCGTTGAAACACGCGACGATTCCCCCAATCGCCGGTTTTTCCAGCCCCAACCCGGCGTTGAACCTCGCGGACACGGCGTTCAGCCCGGCGGGCGCGCCGCGCGCGTGGGCGCGTTTTGGCGCCGCGCCGCGCCGCGCTGGCGTCAGTTCCTTCGGCATCGGCGGGGCCAACGCCCATGTGGTGCTGGAGGAGGCGCCGCTGTCCGCCACGCCGACGCGGGTTCGCCCGCCGTCGCCCGTTTTCCAGCGCCAACGCTATTGGCGCGATCCGCCGTCGCTGGATCAGGCTTTGAATCCGGGATTGCCGGGGCGGTTGATCGACACGCCGCTGGCTCATCGCCTGTACGAGGCGCGGCTGTCTCCCAGCGCTCCGGCTTGGCTGGGGCAACATATGGTCGCGGGCGTCGTGACTCTGCCGGGGGCGGCGTATGGCGCGCTGGCGGTGGAGGTGGCGGGACCGGGCGACGCAGTGTCGTTGGGGGCTTTGGACATTCTGCGTTCCGTCGGCGTTTCCGGGGCGGGCGCGCGTTTGCAGACCGTCATCGGCGCCGATGGCGGCTTGCGGTTCCACGCCCGCGCCGATGGGGCGGAGGGGTGGACCCTGTGCGCGCAACTGGACCCGCCGGATCCGGCTCCGGCCATCTTGGGAACTCTGGACGTCGCCGCCGCCCTTGGGCGGTGCGGCGTGGCCGTGGAGGAGGCCGCGTTCTACGACCGGATGGCGGCGGCGGGAATCGTTCTTGGCGCGGAATTCCGCCGGTTGGTCGGCGTTCGCGCCGGGGTGGGGGAGGCGGTCGCCCGTTTGCGGCCCGGCGGCCCGCTGGCGGCGACGCTTGACGGAATGTTTCAGGCGTTGGGCGCGGCGACGCCGCCGGACGCCGTGGCGTGTTTGCCAGCGGGTTTCGACCGTTTGAGCCTGTCGCGGTCGGCGCTGGCGGCGGCGGAGGGGGCTGACGCGGCTTCCTGGCCGGTGGTTCACGCCCGTTTGCGCGACGCCGCGACGGCGGCGGGCGTGGTGGGGGATGTGGTTTTGGCGCGGGCGGATGGGGCGGTCATCGCCCGCATCGACGGGCTGATCTGTCGTCCCGCCGAGACGACGGAGACCGCTGTCGCCCGTCATCTCTACCGCCCGCTGTGGCGGTCGGCGGAATTGGTCCGGTTGGCGGCCCCGGCGGAGGTCGTCGCGGCGATGACCTCCGACCGTGATCTTGCCGCCTATCCCGGCTATCTGGCCCGGATCGACGCGTTGGCCGCCGTTTACGCCGCTGTGGCGCTGGAGCGGGGCGGGGTGATTGTTCCGCTCTACGACCGCTTGCTTCCCCGCTTGCGGGCGATGGCGGCGGACGCCGTTCCCGGCGCCGATCCGGCGGCGTTGCTGGCGGAGATTCAGACGCTTTACCCGGCGCAGGCCCCGGAAACCGGCATGTTGGCGCGCTGCGGCGCCGCGTTGGATCGGGTGTTGGCTGGGGCGGTCGATCCGCTGGCCCTGCTGTTCGCCGCCGCTCCCGACGCGGCGGGCGCGGTCTACGCCGAATCCGCCTATGCGGGGGCGTTGAACGATGTGTTGACCGGCGCCTTGCGGGCCGGGCTGGGCGAGGCGAGAGGACTGCGGGCGTTGGAAATCGGCGGGGGCACCGGCGGCGCCACCCGCCATGTGTTGCCGGTGTTGGCCGACAGGCTGGCGGTCTACCGCTTCACCGACGTGTCGCCGGCGTTTCTTGGCGCCGCCGAGGAGGCCTTTGGCCATTGCGCCGGTTTTGAAACCGCCTTGTTCGATATGGAGACGGACCCGGCGGCGCAGGGCGCGCCGTTGGCCAGCTTCGATCTGGTCATCGCCTCCAACGCGCTGCACGTCGCCCGTGACCTGCGCCGCGCGCTGCGTCATGCGGCGGCGACGCTGAAGCCCGGCGGCTGGCTGGTTCTGGCCGAGGGGCTTGGCCCGTCCCGCTGGCTCGACCTGACCTTTGGCCTGACCGCTGGATGGTGGCATGGCGCCGACCGCGACCTGCGCCCGGATTACCCGTTGCTGGACGCGCCGACGTGGCGTCGGCTGCTGGCCGAAGAAGGGTTCGACGATGTGGCGATCGCCACGCCCGGCGTCGGGCGGTTGGGCGAGCAGGCGGTGATTGTCGCGCGCCGCGCCGCCGCCGCGCCGCCGTTGATCTGCCGCGCCGCCCTTGACGGCGTGGGCGCGCCGGTGGCGAGGGTCCTGGCCTGGCTGCAAGCCCTGCCCGCTGGCGACATGGCGGCGCTGGTGCTGACCCGTGGCGCGCAACGGGTGGAGCCGTTCGACCGTCCCGACCCGGATCAAGCCGCCGTGCTGGGGCTGGTCAAGGCTGCGGCGCTGGAGCGGCGGGATTGGCGCCTGCGGCTGGTCGATCTTGATCCGCTGGGCGAGGCCGATGATGACGCCCACGCCATCGCCGGGGAGATCGCGGCTGCCGACGACGAACGCGAAACCGCGTGGCGGCAGGGTCATCGACGCGCGTTGCGCCTGACCCGGTTGGAGGACGCCGCCTTGCCGGATGGCTTCCGCTTTGCGGTCGAACGGCCCGGCGGTTTCGACGGCGTGGCCGTGACGGCGGGGGCGCCGGTCCCGACGCCGGGGCCGGGGGAGGTCGTCATCCGGGTTGAGGCGGCGGGGCTGAATTTCAAGGATGTCCTGTCCACCCTTGGCATGGTCGATCCGGCTCCGTTGGGCGGCGAATGCGCCGGAACATTGGTGGCGGTGGGCGAGGGGGTCGCCGATCGGCGCGTCGGCGATCGGGTGATGGCGGTGGGCGGCGGTTGTCTTGCCGACCATGCGCGTCTGTCGGCGGCGCGGACGGCGCGCCTGCCGCCGGGCATGACGGCGGCGCAAGCGGCGGCGGCGCCGGTGGCGGGCTTCACCGCTTGGCACGCGATGGCGGAATTGGCCGGTTTGGCGCCGGGGCGGCGCGTGCTGATCCATTCGGCCACCGGCGCGGTTGGGCAATTCGCGGCGTCGCTGGCGGCGGCGGCGGGCTGCCGCGTTCTGGCGACGGCGGGCAGCCCGCAGCGGCGCGCTTTCCTGCGCCGACAGGAGGGGGTTGAAGCGGTGTTCGACTCCCGCGATCCCAATTTCGCCTCCGCGATCCGCGCGGCCAGCGGCGGCGACGGGGTGGACGTCGTGCTGAACAGCCTGGGAGGAGAGGCCATTCCCGCCGGGCTGTCGCTGCTGCGGTCGGGTGGGCGCTTCATCGAATTGGGCCGCGTCGGCGTGTGGAGCGCGGAGCGGGTCGCCGCCGCCTATCCGGGGGTGGATTACCACATCGTCGCTTTGGATCGGATCGACGACGCGGAGGGCGGGCGCCTGTTGCGGGCGACTCTGGAAGCTGTGCTGGAAGGCCGCATGCGCCTGCCGCCGCTGTCGCCGTTGCCGATGGCGGCGGCGGTGGATGGCTTGCGGCTGATGAGCCGCGCGCGCCATCTCGGCAAGATCGTGTTGACCCGACCGCCGCGCTTCGCCTTCCGGCCAGATCGGGGGTATCTCATCACCGGCGGTCTTGGCGGCGTCGGGTTGGCGGTCGCGGAGTGGGCGGTGTCGCGCGGGGCGAGGGCGCTGGCGCTGGTCAGCCGTGGCGCGCCTGGGGCGGACGCCTTGGCCGCCATCGCCCGCATGACGGCGTGCGGGGCGGTGTTGCGGGTCATCCGCGCCGATGTCGGGCGCCGCGACGAGGTTGCTGGCGTGTTGGCGGAGATGGCGGACAATCTGCCGCCGCTGGCGGGGGTGTTTCACGCGGCTGGCGTGCTGGACGACGCGCCGCTCGCCCGGATGGACGCGGCGCGGTTGTCGGGGGTGATGGGGGCGAAGATCGACGCGGCCCGTCATCTCGACGCGCTGACCCGCGATCTGCCCGCAGGCCCGCTCGACGCCTTCGTCCTGTTTGGCTCGGCCGCCGGACTGTTGGGTTCGGGCGGTCAAGCCAACCATGCGGCGGCCAACACGGCGCTTGACGCGCTGGCGGAGCGCCGCCGCGTCGAGGGACTGCCCGCCGTCTCCATCGCCTGGGGCGCGTGGCGCGACGTCGGCGCCGCCGCCAAGCGCAACGTCGCCGACCGGCTGGCCGGATCCGGCATGGGCGCGCTGTCCACGGCGGAGGGGCTGGCGGCGCTGGCCCGCGCGTTGGACGCCGACGAGGCCCGCGTCGCCGTCTTGCCGATCGACTGGCCGACGCTGACCCGTCACTTTTCTGGATCTCTGCCGCCGTTGCTGCGCGAGGCGGAGGGGGGAGCGGTCGCGGAGAAAAAACCGGCTCCCGCAGCGGTCGCGCCGCAGCGACCGACCGAAGGCGGGGCTTTGGCCGACGCCTTGCGCGCTCTGCCGCCCGCCCGCCGCACGGCTCACATGGCCGAGCGGGTGGCCGTTGAGGCGGCGGCCCTGTTGTCCACCGGCGGCAAGCCGGTTGGTCATGACCGACCGCTCAACGAAATGGGGCTGGATTCCCTGCTGTCGGTGGAACTGCGCAACCGGCTGGCCCGGCTGGTGGGGAAAAGCCTGCCCGCCACCTTGCTGTTCAACTATCCGACCATCGACGCGCTGGCCGGGCATTTGACCGGGTTGATCGTCAGCGATGGTGGGCTGGCCCCGTCGCCAGCCCCAACTCCACCGCCGCCGCCGCCGCCGCCGCCGCCGCCGTCCGAATCGGTCCCAGAACCCGACGCGGACGATTTCGACAGTTTCCTCAGCGCCTTGGAAGAACGGTACGCCGAACCATGAACGATCTCGCCCCCTCGGAAAAGCAACGCGCGCTGGCGTTGCTGAAGCAGATGCAGGCCCGGCTGGACGTCGCCGAGCGGCGCGCCCGTGAACCCGTTGCGGTGATCGGCCTCGGCTGCCGGTTGCCCGGCGGGGTGGAGGGGGCGGAGGCGTTTTGGGATCAACTGGCCGCCGGGGTGGACGCGGTGCGCGAGGTTCCGCCGGAGCGCTGGGACGCCGACGCCTATTACGACGCCGATCCCGACGCGCCGGGCAAGGCCAACACCCGCTGGGGCGGCTTCCTCAGCGACATTGATTTGTTCGACGCCGAGTTTTTCGGCGTGTCGCCGCGCGAAGCGGTGTCGATGGATCCGCAGCAACGGCTGGTTCTGGAAACCGCGTGGCGGGCGCTGGAGCACGCCGGGATTCCACCGTTGGGGTTGGCGGGCAGCAAAACCGGGGTGTTCCTTGGCGTTTGCACCAGCGATTACGCCCGGCTGGGCGAGGCGTCCGCCGGTTGCGGCGCGCTTGACACCTATTCCGGCACCGGCGGCGCCTGTGGCGTGGCGGCGGGGCGGTTGTCCTACACGCTGGGTCTGAACGGTCCCAGCTTGGTGGTGGACACCGCCTGTTCGTCGTCCCTGGTGGCGGTCCATCTGGCGGTGCAGGCGCTGCGGTTGGGGGAATGCGACGCCGCGCTGGCGGGCGGGGTGAACTTGACCCTGTCGCCGGATGGCGTCGTCACCCTGTCCAAGCTGCGGATGATGGCCCCGGATGGTCGTTGCAAACCCTTTGACGCGGCGGCCAATGGTTTCGTGCGCGGCGAGGGTTGCGGCGTGGTGGCGCTGAAGCGTCTGACCGACGCGCGGGCGGCGGGGGACCGGGTGCTGGCGGTGATCCGGGGCAGCGCGGTCAACCAGGACGGTCGGTCGTCCGGCCTGACCGCGCCCAGTGGATTGGCTCAGGAGGCGGTGATCCGGGCGGCTCTGGCCAACGCCGGGCGGGCGCCGTCAGAGGTGTGTTGCGTTGAGACGCACGGCACCGGCACGCCGCTGGGCGATCCCATCGAGATGAACGCGCTGGCCGCCGTGATGGGCGAGGGGCGGACCACGCCGCTGATCGTCGGCTCGGTCAAAAGCAACCTCGGCCATTTGGAGGCGGCGGCTGGCGTCACCGGGCTTATCAAGGCGGTGGGCATGGTCCAGCGCGGGATGGCGCCCCCCACCCTGCACTTTAAAACGCTCAACCCCGACATCGACGCCAACGGTTGTCCGATCCACATCGCGGCGGGCGGAATGACCGCGCTGACCGACGCGCGGCGGGTGGTCGGGGTCAGTTCCTTCGGCTTTTCCGGCACCAACGCCCACATCGTCCTTGAGGCGGACGACGCCGTTCCGCCCGCGCCAACCGGCTCTGGCGATGGTCTGGCGGTGCTGGCGCTGTCGGCCCGCTCGGCGGCGGCCTTGGCGCGGCTGGTCCAGGACACCGTGGCCGCTCCGGCCTTGGATGATTGGCCCGCTTCCGCCGCCGCTCTGGCGGTCGGGCGCAGCGCCTTGGAATACCGCGTCGCCGTGGTCGCCGCCGACGCGGACGAAGCGCGCCGTCGGTTGGCTGCGGCCCCATTGCCCGGCGCGCCTGTGGCGACGTCCGGCGGTGAGCCGTGGAACGGCGGCGGCGCTGGCGACCGGCGCGCGGAGCTGGAGGCTTTGGCCCGCGCCTTCGTCGCCGGGGCGACGGTTGATTGGCGCGCCGTGTTCCCCGGCGCGCGGCGGTTCGTCGATGGGTTGCCCGGCCATCCGTTTTTGCGCAAGCGCTACTGGCGGGATGGCGCCGTCGCCCAGGCGGGCGGTCATCCTCTGCTGACGGATCGCATCGATTTGCCGGACGGCGGCGTCGCGTTTCGCGTCCGCCTGCCGACGCCGGGGGCGGCGTATCTCACGCAGCACAGCGTCGGCGGGGCCGTCATCATGCCGGCGGCGGCGCTGCTGGAACTGGCGGCGGGGGCCTTCGCCCGCTGTGGTCTGGGCGCGGCGGCGGCCGATGTGGCGTTCGAGGCGCCCTTGGTCCTGTCGGGCAAGACCGAGATGCTCGTTTCGCTGAACGGCGACCGCCTGACCATCGCGGCGCGCGATCTTCCGGCTGGGCCGTGGACCCGCTGCCTGTCGGCGCGCGCGGTCGACCATGCGGACGATCTGGAGCTTTTCGACGCGGCGGCGGGCGTGACGGCGCGGGTTGACGTTCCGGCGCTGTATCAGTGGCTGGCGGCGGGCGGGGTCGCCCACGGCCCGACCTTTCGCCGCGTGACCGAGGCGCGGCAGGGGCCGGGCCTCGCCTGGGTTCGGTTGGATGGGTTGGAGCCGGCTGGCCACGCCGTGCACCCGGCGGCGCTGGACGCGGCGTTTCAGTCCTTGGCGGCGATGACGTGGCGGGCGGATGGTGAGCTGGGCGGCGCCATGCGCACACCGGCGGCGGTGCGCCGCTTCGTCCTGACCGGCGTCGGCAAGCCCGGCGGCGCGCTGACCGCGCACGCCCGGTTGACCGAGGATGGCGGGGCGGATTGGGTCGCCGACATCGTGGCGCTCGACGCCGACGGGATATGCGTCGCGGTGGCCGAGGGGTTGCGGCTGTCGGGCGGCGGCGGGCGGGCGTTGGGCGATTGGCGCGACTGGTTGCTGGTTTGCGACTGGCCTGACGCTCCGCTTCCAGCGGACGCGGCGGCGATGGCCGCCGCCGCCCAAGCCTCGCTGGCGACGACGATGGAGGAGCCACGGATTCAGGCGCTGGCGGGGCTGGGCGAGCGGATGGACGCCGCCGCCGCCGCCTACGCCGCCGAAGCGTTGCGGCGGGTTCCCGCCGCCGCGCGTCTCCCCCGTCACCGGGCGCTGTCCGGTCTGCTGCGGAGCATGGCGGACGCGGCGCCCAAGACGGACGCCTCGGCGTTGATGGCGGCGCTGGCGGCCGATTATCCGGACGCGGCGACCGAGATCGCCCTGTTGCGCCGCTGCGGCGAGGGTTTGGCCGAGGCGTTGAGCGGATCGCTGGACCCGCTGACCCTGCTGTTTCCCGCCGATGGCGGGGCGGAGGGCAACGTCTACCGCGACTCCCCCGCCTCGTCGGGCCTGAACCGGGCGTTGTTGGCGGCGGTGCTGGCGGGGCTGCCGACCGGCGGCGCCATCCGATTGCTGGAGGTCGGGGCGGGCACCGGCGGCACGACGGATGGGCTGATGGCGGCGTTGCCGGGCGAACGCATGGCGGAATACGCCGTCACCGACATCGCCCCGACTCTGCTGGCCGCCGCCAAGGACCGCTACGCCGACAAGCCCTGGGCGACTACGGCCCGCTTCGATCTGGAGCGGGACCCGGAGGAGCAGGGTTTTCAGCCCGGCCACTATCACATGATCGTCGCCGCCAACGTCGTCCACGCCACGCAACGGTTGGCCGACACGCTGGCGCGGCTGCGGCGTTTGCTGGCGCCCGGCGGGGCGTTGGTGTTGTTGGAGGGGCGCGGACGGCAGGGCTGGATCGATCTGTGTTTCGGCTTGACCGAGGGGTGGTGGCTGTTCGCCGACCACGCCTTGCGCCCCGATCACCCGATGCCCGACGTCGGGGGGTGGCGCGCCGCGCTGGCCGAGGCTGGTTTCGACGTGGCGGCGGCGACCATGGACGGCGGGCCGTTCGCCCGCCAACTGGTGCTGACGGCGCGGCGACGGGTGGAGGACGCCGTCCACATTGTGGGCGACGGGTTGGTGGCGCGGGCGCTGGCCGAACGGTTCCATCCGGCGTCGGCGGCGTCGGCGGCGGCGGACGAGGCGGACGTCCTTCTGTTCGCCCAAGCGCTTGATCCAACCCCGGAACCGACGAGCGCGGCTGAGGTGCTGGAGCGCCAGCGGCTGGTGCTGGACGGCGCGCGGCGGTTGGCGTTGGCCGCCGCCGGGCGGGGACAGAGGTTGGTTTTGCTGACCCAGGACGCCACGACGGGCGCTCGACCGTTGAACGCGCCGTTGTGGGGACTGGGCCGCGCCATCGCCGCCGAACTGCCGGAAGTGTCGATCAGGCAAATCGACATCGCCGCCGCGCTGATGGCGCGGGAACCCGAAGCGGTCGCCGAGGCCGTGGCCGACCTGTTGCGGCGATCCGATGGCGAGGATCAGGTCCGGCTGGACGCCGATGGACGTCGGCGCGTCGCCCGGCTGCGCCATGTGGTTCCGCAGGCGGCGGATGAAAAGCGGGCGGCGCGCATCGACGGCGCGGCGCGCTATCTCATAACCGGCGGGTTCGGCGGGTTGGGGCTGCGCACGGCGTCGTGGCTGGCCGAACAGGGCGCCCGCAAGCTGGTGCTGATGGGGCGCACGGCGGCCAACGCGGACGCGGAAACGCGGATCGCGGCGTTGGAGGCTGGCGGCGTCACCGTGTGGCGGGTGTTGGGCGACGTCAGCGTGGAAGCTGATGTCCGGGCGGCTCTGGCCACGGGGGCGGGACGGCTGGCCGGGGTGGTTCACGCCGCTGGAACGCTGGACGACGGCTTGCTCGGCTCCTTGGACTGGCCCCGGATGGCGACCGTGCTGAGGCCCAAGCTGGTCGGGGCTTGGCTGCTCGACACGCTGGCCGGACCGTTGGATTTCCTTTTGCTGTATTCGTCGGCGGTGGGGTTGATCGGCACGCGGGGGCAGGGCAACCACATCGCCGCCAACGCCTATCTTGACGCGCTCGCCGCCGGGCGCACGGCGCGCGGGGCGTGGACCGTCAGCTTGGCCTGGGGGGCGTGGAGCGAGATCGGTTCGGCGTCCGGGCCGGACATCGCGCGTCGCCTGCGGGCGCAGGGCATGGACGTCATCCCGCCGGAACAAGGGGTGAAGGCGCTGGATTGGGCGTTGGCGGGCGCGCCGATGGCAGGGGGGCCGATGGTGGAGGGGCCGTTTGACGGTCGGGTCGGCGTTCTGCCCATCCGTTTGTCGGCCTTCGCGTCGGCGCTGAAGGGCAAGACGGCGCCGGTTTTGGCCGATCTCCTGGCCAAGCTGCCGCGACCGACGGCGGCGAAGGCGCCGGGGAAGCCAAGGCCGGTTGTCTCCAGCGTATCCCTGCTCGATCAGGTCCGGGGGGAAGCGGCGGCGGTGCTGGCCGCCGAAAGGGCCGACGCCATCGATCCTCGCCGCAATTTGTTCGATCTGGGGTTGGATTCCCTGATGGCGGTGGAATTGCGCAACCGTTTGCAGAACCGCCTGGGCGCGCCGTTGCCGCCGACGTTGCTGTTCGATTACCCCAGTTGCGACCGTCTGGCGGCGTATCTCGCCGACAGCTTCGCGCCACAACCGGCCAAAACGGCGGCTGCCGCCGTTCTCGCCGCCGCTCCCGCCGTTGTCGGGGAATCCCGTGACGACGCCGACGCCGACGCCGTCGCCATCATCGGCATGGATTGTCGGTTCCCCGGCGGCGCCGATGGCCCGGACGCCTTTTGGCGGCTGTTGCTGAACGGCTTTGACGCGGTGGGCGAATTCCCCGCCGACCGTTGGGAAAAGAACGCGGCGGCCGAACGGATGACCACCCGCTGGGGCGCTTTCCTCGATCATGTCGATCAATTCGACGCGGCCTTCTTCCACATCGCCCCGCGTGAAGCGGCGTCGATGGACCCGCAACAGCGCTTGTGGCTGGAAACCGCATGGCGGGCGTTGGAGGCGGCGGGGCAGCCCCCCGACCGGCTGGCAGGAAGCCCGACCGGGGTGTTTGTCGGCTTGTGCAATTACGACTATTCACAGATTTCGGCGAGCGGCGGGCGAATCGACGCCTGGTCGGGCACCGGCGGCGCGCCGTCCATCGTCGCTGGCCGACTGGCTTATCTGCTGGGGTTGGAAGGCCCGGCGCTGGTGGTGGACACCGCCTGTTCGTCGTCGCTGGTGGCGGTGCATCTGGCGTGCCGGGGATTGATCGACGGCGATTGTCGCCTTGCCGTGGCGGGCGGCGTCAATTTGATCCTGGCGCCGTCGTCCACCATCGCCTTGTCGGAATTGCAGATGATGGCCCCCGATGGCCGTTGCAAAGCTTTCGACGCGGCGGCGGATGGTTTCGTGCGCGGCGAGGGCTGCGGCGTCGTGGTGCTGAAACGTCTGTCCGACGCGCGGGCCGATGGCGATCCGGTGTTGGCGGTGATCCGGGGCAGCTTCATCAACCAGGATGGCCGCTCGTCCAGCCTGACCGCTCCCAGCGGCCGGGCGCAGGAAGCGGCCTTGCGCGGCGCGCTCGCCCGCGCCCGGATGGCGCCGGAACGGATCGGCTATGTCGAGACGCATGGCACCGGCACCGCCTTGGGCGATCCCATCGAAATCCATGCGCTGAAGGCGGTGTTCGGCCCCGGACGCGACGCAAGCCGACCGCTGGCGGTTGGCGCGGTGAAAACCAACCTCGGCCATCTGGAGGCGGCGGCGGGCGTCGCCGGGCTTATCAAGGCGGTGCTGACGCTGCGCCATGGCGTCATTCCGCCGAACAACCATTTGAAAAATCTCAATCCCCACATTGAGCTGGGAAGCTTCCCGGCGCTGCTGCCGACGGAACCGACGCCGTGGCCAGCCATTGAGGGACCGCGCGCCGCTGGGGTCAGCGCCTTTGGTTTTTCCGGCACCAACGTTCACCTGACCCTGGAGCAAGCTCCTGAGTGGGCGCCGGTCGCCGTGGCGGAACCGCGCGGCTTGCACCTGATCGTCGCGTCGGGGGCGACGCCGACCGCCGCGCGTCGTCGCGCCGCCGACTGCGCCGATCTTTTGACGACCGAGGGCGGCCCCAGTCTGGGCGATCTGGCCCACACCAGCCTTGCCGGTCGGGCGCATCTGGATTTTCGCGTCGCAGCGGTCGCCGCTTCGGAGCAAGAGGCGGCGCGGGCTTTGCGGAACGCTCAACCGCCGGAATCCGCGCCGCAGCAACCACGGGTGGGCTGGGTGTTCACCGGCCAAGGCGCGCAGCGGGCGGGCATGGGGCGGGAGTTGCACCGAACCGAGCCGGTGTTCCGCGCCGCCATCGACCGCATGGCGGCGGCGATGGCCGGTTCGCTGGACCGACCCTTGACCGATATTTTGTGGGGTGAGGCGTCGGCGCGGATTCAGCGAACCGGCTACGCCCAACCGGCGCTGTTCGCCGTGGGGTTCGCCCTGGCCGAACTGTACCGCCATTGGGGGCTGAAACCGGCGGCGGTGCTGGGGCACAGCGTCGGTGAATACATCGCCGCCGCCGTGGCCGAGGCGGCGGACGCCGACGACGTCGCGCGGCTGATCGCCAAGCGCGGCGCCTTGATGCAGGCGTTGCCGCCGGGCGGGGCGATGGCCGCCGTTCTGGCGTCCGCCGATGTGGCGCGAGCTGCCATTGGCGACGATGCGGCGCTGGTTTCCATCGCCGCGCTCAATGGTCCGGCCAACACGGTGATTTCCGGCGACGGCGCGGCGTTGGATCGGTCGCTGAGTCGGCTGGACGCCGCCGGCGTCGTCGCCAAACGGCTGACGGTGTCCCACGCCTTCCACTCGCCATTGCTGGAGCCGATGTTGGATGAGCTGGAGCGGGCGGCGGACGCGGTGGCGTGGCGGACGCCGCGCCTTCCTCTGTTCGGCAACCTGACCGGCGCCGCCGTTGATCGGTTCGACGGCGCTTACTGGCGCCGCCACGCCCGCGCGCCGGTCCTTTTCGCCGATGGGGTGCGGGGGATGGCCGATCTGGGGTGCGACGTCTTTCTGGAATTGGGGCCACAGCCGATCCTCTGCGGCATGGGGCGCCGGGCGCTCGCGAACGCCCGCTGGCTGTCGAGCCTCGACGGGTCCGACATGGAATCGGCGGCGGTGCTGGGCAGCCTGTCGGCGCTGTTCGTCGCCGGGGTCGATATCGACGGCAAGGCGGTCAGCGGCGGGCGCGGTCAACGGATCGTCTCCACGCCAGCCTACCCGTATGAACGGCGGCGTTATTGGGTTGACGCCGCGCCGACGGTCGCCTCCGCGCCTGTGGGGATTGGCGCGTCCGATCTGTTGGGGCCTCCGCTGCGCGGGCCGGGGCGGATTCGCCGGTTCCAGAGCGTGCTGTCCACCACGGCGCAGCCGTGGTTGGCCGATCATCGGGTGCGTGGTCAAGCGACCGTCCCCGCCGCCGTCCTGGCCTTGACGCTGGCGGCGGCGGCCGAGGGCAAGCCGCTCGCCGATCTGCGCTTTCACGCGCTGTTGGCGGTGGACACGGCCACGCTGACGCAAACCGAGCGGGACGGCGACGGGCTGACCCTGCACGCCGCGCCGTTGGAATCCGATGATTGGCGGTTGATCGTCGAGGCCCGCGTCGGCGACGCGCCGAGCGTCGGCGTGCAAGATCTGGCGGCGTTGCAGGCGCGATGCCCGCAGGGCGCGGACGTCGGCGCCTTCTACGCCAGCTTCCCGTCGCAGGGCATCGACTATGGCCCGGCGTTCCGACCGATCATTGAACTCCGCATCGGTTCGGGCGAGGCGTTGGCGCGGCTTGCGAGGCCGGTTGGACTGACCGGCGACGCGTTGCGCGCCGCCTTGCTGGATGGCGCGTTCCAGAGCCTGGGCGCGGCGGCGGTCGGGCTGGAGGCCGCCGACAACGGTTATCTGCCGGTGGGGCTGGCGGGTTTCCGTCCGTTCTCCGCCGAAATTGGGTCGGACCTGTGGGCGTGGTCGCGGCTGGCGCGGCGGGAGGACGGAACGCTGTCGGGCGACGTCACGCTGCTGGATGGCGTCGGCGTTCCGGTGGCCGAAGCCGTCGGGCTGATCCTGCGCCCCAACCCTAAGCCGCTGACGCGGGTGGACGCGGCGGCGGAACCGCGCGCCAAGGCGGGGGCGTTCGCGTTCTCCTGGCGCCCGGCGGTTGAGGACCGAGTCCTGCCGAAGACGGTCCATGTCGCGGGCGCCGACGCCGCTCTGGCGGCGGTTTTGGCGCGGCGGCTGGCGGCGGTTGGCGCGGTCTTGGTGGACGCGGACACGGCGGAACTGGCGCTGTTCCTCCCGCCCGACGACGACGCCCTGACGGCTTGCGTGGCGCTGCATCGATTGGCGGTCCAACTGATTGGTCGGGACAGGCCGCCGCGACTGCTCGTCGTCACCCAGGGCGCCGCCGTGTTGCCGGGCGACGCCCATGCGCCGCCCATCGCGGCGGCGGCCTTGTGGGGCGTCATCTCCACCTTGCGGATTGAGCATCCAGAGCTTGACGCGGGCGCGTTCGACGCGCCGCCCGGGATGGAGTTGGTCGAGGCGGTGGAGCCGCTGCTTCGCGCCATGGCTGGTCGCGAGACGTTCATCGCCTTGCGGAACGACGCGGTCTTTGCCCGCGCCTTGACGCCGCAGGTTTGGGCTGGGGGCTGGGGCGAGGCTGGTGGTCGCGCCGGGTTGGAACGGCCCGCCAGCGGCCAATTGGGGGATTTGGCGTTCCAGCCGTTGGATCGGACGTCGCCGGGATCGGGGGAGGTTCGCATCGCCGTGACCGCCGCCGGATTGAATTTTCGGGATGTGATGAACGCGCTCGGCGCCTATCCCGGCGACGGTGGCCGACTGGGTGGGGAATGCGCGGGTTTCGTCGCCGCGTTGGGCGACGGGGTGAGCGGGTTGGCCATCGGTCAGCCGGTGATGGCGCTGGCCCCCGGCTGTCTGGCGACCGAGGTCATCGCCAAGGCGGCGTTGACCCTGCCGATCCCGGCGGGGTGGAGCCATGAGCAGGCGGCGACCATGCCCACGGTGTTTCTGACCGCCGCGCACGCCCTGCGCGGGCCGGGTCGCCTGCGGGCCGGGGAGCGCGTGCTGATCCACGCTGGAACCGGCGGCCTGGGCATGGCGGCGATTCAGATCGCCCAAGCCATGGGGGCGGAGGTTCTCGCCACCGCCGGGAATGCGGAAAAGCGGACGTATCTGCGTGGTTTGGGCGTCTCCTGCGTCGCCGACAGCCGCTCGCCCAGCTTCAAGGACGAGGTGCTGAGCCACACTGGCGGGCAAGGCGTGGACGTGGTGCTCAACGCGCTGAGCGGCGTGATGATCGCCGCTGGTTTCGACGTTCTGGCGCCGGGGGGGCGTTTCCTTGAGGTCGGCAAGGCGGGCGTCTGGTCGGCGGAACAGGCCATGGCCTACCGCGCCGACGTCGCCTATTCGACCATCGCGCTTGACCGCGACATCGTTGCTGAACCGGAACAGGTTGGGCGGCTGTGGCGTGACCTGATGGAGGAGTTCGTCGCCGGTCCCCTGCGAGCCTTGCCGGTGACGCCGTTTTCGCTGCGCGACCCGGAGCCGGCCTTCCGCCACATGCAGGCGGCCAAGCACATTGGCCGCATCGCCTTGACCCGGCGGAGTTTGCGCGCCGACGCCACCTATTTGATTACCGGCGGAACCGGCGCGTTGGGGCGGGCCTTGGCGCGACGGCTGGCGGCGGACGGGGCGGGGAGCGTCACCCTGGCGGCGCGGCGGGAACCCGATCCGGCGCTCAAGGCCGAGATGGCGGCCTTGGCGGATTGGGGCTGCGCGGTGCGTTCGGTCGCCCTCGACGTGTCCGACGAGGCGGCGGTGGCTGGTTGGTTGGCTGGTCTGGACCGTCCGTTGGCCGGTGTTTTCCACGCGGCGGGCGCGCTGGACGACGGGGTTTTCACCCAGATGACGCCGACCCGTTTTGAAGCCGCGCTGAAAGGCAAACTGCGCGGCGCCGTGGTGCTGGATCGCCTGACCCGAGGCCAGCCAGTGGATCGTTTCGTGCTGTTTTCGTCAGCCGCCGGAGCGCTGGGATCGGCGGGGCAAGCCAATTATGCGGCGGCCAACGCCGGGTTGGACGCGCTGGCGCGCCGCCGTCGCGCCGAAGGGCTGCCAGCCGTCGCGGTGGCGTGGGGCGCCTGGGAGGGCGACGGCATGGCGGCCAACCGCCACGGTCCGGCTCTGCCGACGGAAACCGCGCTGGCGGCGTTGGATGATTTGCTGGCCGCCGAAACCACGCACGCTGTGGTTCTGCCGGTGGTGGAGCCGGTGGTGGATGAGGATTCGCGGTCAGACGCCGCCCCTCCGACCGCCTGTTTGCGAACGCGCCTGTCCGAGGCCGAACCGGCGGCGCGGCTGCCCCTGTTGCGGGACGCGGTGCGTGGCCATGCCGCCGCGATTCTCGCCTTGGCCGGAGAAAGCCTGGACGGGCGCAAGCCGCTCAACGACTACGGGCTGGATTCGCTGATGGCGGTGGAGTTGCGCAACGCGCTGGCCGCCGCCATCGGCTTTCCGCTGCCCGCCAGCCTGATCTACGACTATCCGGGCATCGACGCTTTGGCCGGTTTCCTGGCCGAACGTTTGGCGGATGACGGTCCAAACCAGGCGCCGCCCCCGGAAAGGCCGATAGAGCCGCCCGGACCCAGTGAACTGGACGCGATGAGCGAAGAAGACTTGGCCCGCGCGCTGATGGAGGAAATGGACCGTGCCGGATACTAAGGCTCCCGCCCCGATTGACGTCGCCCAGCAATTGCGCCGGGCGATGGCCGCCGTCACCGACATGCGCGGCAAGCTGGCGGCGGTTGACGCCAAAGCGCATGAACCCATCGCCATCGTCGGCATGGCCTGCCGCTTTCCCGGCTCCCCCGATCTGGCGAGCTATTGGCGGTTGTTGGTCAACGGGGACGACGCCATCCGCGAGGTTCCCAAAAGCCGTTGGGACGTTGACGCCCTTTATGATCCTGACCCCGACGCGCCGGGAAAGATGAGCACCCGCTGGGGCGGCTTCATCGACGACGTTGATTGTTTCGATGCCGGTCTCTTTGGCATTTCCCCGCGCGAAGCGATTGTTTTGGATCCGCAACAACGCTTGTTGTTGGAAACCGCGTGGCGGGCGTTGGAGGATGCCGGGATCGCCCCCGACAGCCTGACGGGCACGGCCACCGGGGTTTACGTCGGCTTGTCCACCACGGATTACGCCCGCGTGCTGACGGTGAATTTGGGTGAAAATGGCTGGATCGACGGTCACGCCAGCCTGGGCAATTCGGTCGCCGTCGCCGCCGGGCGGTTGTCCTACACGCTGGGTCTGCAAGGTCCGGCGCTGGTCGTCGACACCGCGTGTTCGTCGTCGCTGGTCGCGGCGCATCTGGCGGCGCGCAGCCTGCGCAGCGGGGAAACCCGGCTGGCGCTGGTCGGCGGCGTCAATCTGATGCTGTCGCCGGAACTCAACATTGGGTTCAGCAAGGCGCGGATGATGGCGGCGGATGGCCGTTGCAAGACGCTGGACGCGGCGGCGGACGGGTATGTCCGGGGCGAGGGCTGCGGAGTCGTCGCGCTGAAACGCCTGTCCGACGCCGAGGCGGATGGCGACCGCATCCACGCGCTGATTTTGGGGTCGGCGGTCAACCAGGATGGCCGGTCCAACGGGCTGACCGCGCCCAACGGTCCGGCGCAGGCGGCGGTGATCCGCGCGGCGTTGGCCGACGCGCGGATCACGCCGGAACAGGTGTCGGTCATTGAGGCGCACGGCACCGGCACGCCGCTGGGCGACCCCATCGAGGCGCGGGCGCTGGCCAGCGTCTATGGCACGCGCGCCGCCGGGGACGCGCCAGCCCGGCTTGGCTCGGTCAAGACCAACATCGGCCATCTGGAGGCGGCGGCCGGCATGGCCGGTCTCATCAAGGCGGCGCTGGCCGCCGAACATGGCGTCATTCCCGCCCATCTCCATTTCAAGGCGCTCAACCCCCACATCGCCGCCGATGGTTTTCCCTTCACGGTGCCCACCAAGGCGGAGCCATGGGGCGGCGTTGATGGTCGGCGGATCGCCGGTGTCAGCAGCTTCGGCTTTTCCGGCACCAACGGGCACGTCATCGTCGGCGGGCCGCCGCCACGGACGGCGGTTCCCGTGTCCAGAACCCGTCCGCCGGTTCTGGCCCTGTCCGCCGCCGATGGGGAAGGGTTGGCGATGTTGCGGGCGAGCGTTGGCGCGGCGTTGTCCGATCCAAACGCCGATTGGCCCAATCTGGCGGCGACGCTGACGGCGGGGCGCGCCCAGCATCCGCACCGTCTGGCCTTCGCCGCTTCCGATCTGGACGCGGCCCGCAAGGCGCTGGACGGCGCGGCGGCCACCAAGGCGCTGACCGCGCCCGCCCTCGCCCTGCTGTTCACCGGGCAGGGTTGCCAATATCTGGGCATGGCTGGGGGGCTGATGCGGACGGAAGCGACGTTCCGCGCGGTGATCGAGCGTTGCGACGCGGCTCTTGGCGACCGTCTCGGCCTGTCGTTGGCCCGGTTGTTGGCGGATGGCGACCAAACGCTGACCCGCACCGACCTGTTGCAACCGGCGCTGTTCGCGCTGGAACTGGCGACCGCCGAGTTGTGGCGCAGTTGGGGGGTGGAGGCCGCCGCCGTGCTGGGCCACAGCGTCGGTGAAATCGCCGCCGCCTGCTACGCCGGGGCCTTCTCGCTGGAGGATGGCGTCGTCTTCATCACCGAGCGCGGACGGTTGATGGAGCGCCGCGCCGGGTTGGGCGGCATGGCGGCGGCCTTCGCCGACGCGGCGACGGTGAAACGGGTCATCGTGGGTTCCGGCGCCGTCATCGCCGGGTTGAACGCGCCGCAAAACACGGTGATCGCCGGGGATTTGGCGGCGATGGCGACGGCCTGCGACAAGCTGGCGGCGGCGGGCGTCGCCGTCCACAAGCTGGAGGTGGCGACCGCGTTTCATTCCGCCCTGCTCGATCCCTGCCTGGACGAGATCGAGGCGGCGGCGGCGGCGATGAAAAGCCAGACCGCCCGGCTGCCGGTCGCCGCCAATTTGACCGGGCGGCTGACGCAACGTTTCGATCCGGCTTATTGGCGGGCGCAGGCGCGCAACCCCGTGCGTTTCACCGATGGGTTGAAGGCGCTGGCGGAAAAGGGCTGCCGGGTGATGCTGGAGGTCGGGCCGCAGCCGGTGCTGTCGAGCCTGGGCAAGGCGACGCTGCCCGAAACCCTGTTCATTCCGTCGCTGCGCCGGGGGATCGACGACGGGCGGATGATGGCGGACGGGCTGGCGGCGCTTTACACGGCGGGTGTGCCGGTGGATTGGGCGGCCTATTGCCGGGCGGAGGACGGATCGCGCGGCTGGCGACCCACGGCGGCCCCGCCGCACCCGTTCCGTCGGGACCGCTTTTGGCCGGAGCCGGTGGAAACCCCCGGTTTGGGTGGCGCTGTCGTGGCGCAGGTTGGACCCGGTTCGCCGTTGTTGGGCGCGCGCATCGACACCCCGCTGGAGGCGCGGATCCATCAAACCGCGCTGTCGGTTGAGGCGATGCCGTTCCTGGCCGACCATGTGGTGTTCGGCGAGGTGGTGGTCCCCGGCGCCATGCATGGGGTGCTGGGCTTGATGCTCGCCGAGGGGGCGGGGCTGACGCCGCCCGCCGTCGCCGATCTGGTGTTCGCCCAGGCGCTGGTCGCGCCGCCCGACGGCGCCATCCTGCAAACCGTGGCGATGCCGGACGGCGGCTACGCCGTCCATTCCCGCCGGGCGGGGGACGAGGGCTGGACCCGTCACGCCGCCGGTCGTTTGCTGGCGGCGCCCGACCAGCCGCCCGCCCCGCTGGATTTGCCGACGTTGCGCGAGCGGTTGACCGCCGATGACGCTGGACCGGCGGCCCTGTTCGCCATGCTGGCCTCGCGGGGGATCGTGTTGGGAGAATCCTTCCAGGGGTTGGCGCGGTTCTGGCGAGGCGAGGGGGAGGCGCTGGCGGAAATTTGTCTGCCGGTCGGTCTGCGCGCGGACGCCGCCCGCTTGCCGATCCATCCCGCCGTGCTGGATTCCTGTTTCCAATTGTTGGGCGCGACCTTCAGCGGCGAGGGAACCTCGGGCGGCTTCCTGCCGCTGTCCATCGACCGCCTGAGCCTGTGGCGGCGGCCAGGAGAGCGTTTCTTCTGCCATGCCCGCATCGCCGACGCCGGACCCAGCGCCGAGGTGGCGGTCGGTCATTTCCGATTGATCGACGAGAACGGCCACAGCCTGATGGCGGTGGATGGTCTGCAAATCAAACGGGTGGCCGCGCCGACTCCACGCGACGCGGTCGCGGACGCGTTGCTGGCGGTGGATTGGCTGACGGCGCCCTTGACGGGGGGCTTGCCCGCCGCCGATTGGGCGGGGGTGGACGCTGCGGCGCGGGCGGCCAAGGACACGGCGGTTGCGGCGGATTTGCCGGAAACAGGGCTGGGCGACGGGCTGGAGCGTTTGGCCGGGGCCTATGCCCGCGACGCGCTGACCGCGCTGGATGGTCGGGCGCCCGCGCATCTCAGCCGGGAAAAGGCGCGCCTGTTCGAGCGGCTGAAGCGGATGGCCGATGGCGATGGCGATGGCGATGGCGTGGCGCGGACGCTGGCCGCCGCTTTCCCCGACAACGCCGCCGACATCGACATGGTCGCCCGTTGCGGTCGGGGGATCGTCGGCGTCCTGCGTGGCGAGACCGATCCCTTGACTCTGCTGTTTCCGGCGGAAAGCGACGAGGAGAAGGGCGTTTACGGGCGGGCCGGTTTGGCGGAAACCGCCAACGCCATGGCGGCGTCCGCCTTGTCGGCGGCGCTGGCGCGGCGCGGCGTTGGCGCGGCGAACGCGCGGGTGTTGGAGATCGGCGCCGGGACGGGGGCGACGACGGCGGCGCTGCTGCCGGTCCTGAACGCGGCGGGCGGCGCCGCGCGTTATCTGTTCACCGACGTCTCGCCCGCTTTCCTGAACGCGGCGGAACGGCGTTTCGCCGACGCGCCGGGCTTCGCCACCGCCGTCTTCGATCTGGAGCGGGCGCCCGGCGAGCAGGGCTTTGGCGGCGAGCGTTTCGACATTGTGGTCGCCGCCAACGTGGTTCACGCCACCGCCGATTTGCGCCGGTCGTTGGCGCATGTCCGCCAGGCGCTGGTCCCCGGCGGCTTGTTGATTTTGGTGGAAAGCACGCGTCCACAGCTTTGGTGGGACATCGTTTTTGGGCTGACGGATGGTTGGTGGCGCTTTGCCGACACCGACTTGCGCCCCGACCATCCCCTGTTGGACGCCGGGCGTTGGCGAGCGGTGTTGCGGGAAAGCGGTTTCGGCGCGGTCGCCGCGACGCCGGTGGACGGGCCGGGGCGGCAATCGGTGATCGTCGCCCGCGCCGAAGCCGGGCCGGAACTGCTGCTGGTTTGCCAGGATGAGCAACGGGATTTGGCGGCGGCGGCGGCGGCGGAATTGGCCACCCATGGCCAACCGGCCCGCGCCGTGTCGTCGGCGCAAGCGTTGACGGCGATCGCCGGATCGTCGGCCTTGGCGGGCGTCGTCGCTTTGGGCGGGGTGGGGGCCGTCGATCAGCAGCCCTTGCAGGCGGCGTTCGACCTGGGCCGTGCGATGATCGCGGCGGGACGGCGCGGTTTCACGCTGGTCACGCGCGGCGCGGTCGCCGCCGAGGGAGCGCCGACGGCGCCGGAGGCGGCCAGCCTGTGGGGCTTTGGTCGGGTGGTGGCGCTGGAGCATCCGGAACTGGCCTGTCGGCGCGTCGATCTTGATCCGGCTGGCGGCGGCGCCGCTGAACTGGCGGCGGCGCTGCTGTTTGATGGCGGAGCCGGGGAGGAGGACGTCGCTTGGCGCGGCGGTCGTCCCTTGGTCAGCCGACTGGTTCCCGCCCCCTTGCCGCCCTTGGCGGCGCCGGTCGCCTTCAGGCCCGACGCCACCTATCTGGTGACGGGCGGTTTCGGCGGGTTGGGACTGCCGCTGGTCCGTTGGCTGATCGCGCATGGCGCCCGGACCATCGTGCTGGTCGGGCGCCGGGCGCCGCCGGACGAACTTCGGGCGGCGCTGGCGATGGAGGGGGCGACGGTCCACACCCGCGTCGCCGATGTCGCCAGCGAGGCGGCGATGACCGCCCTGTTGGACGAGATCGACCGCAAGACGCCGCCCTTGAAGGGAATTTTCCATCTGGCGGGGTCGGTGGCCGACGGCGCGCTGATAAACCAGAGTTGGGAAAGCTTCGCCTCGGCGCTGCCAGCCAAGGTGGACGGCGCCCGCTGTCTGCATCGGTTGAGCCTTGGCCGGCCGCTGGATCATTTCGTGCTGTTTTCCACCTCCGCCGCGTTGATCGGCAACCGAGGGCAATCCAACCACGCCGCCGCCAACGCCTATCTGGACGCCTTGGCGGAACATCGGCGCGGGGATGGGCTGCCCGGCCTCAGCGTCAACTGGGGCGCCTGGGGCGAGGTGGGCGCGGTGGCGGCGGGGAGCTACGCCGCCGCCATGGCCGAGCGGGGGGTGAAGACCTTCACCATCGCCCAAGGCTTGGACGGGCTGGGCCGCGCCATGGCCGCCGCCGGGGGCGACGGGCGGGCGCGTTACGGCTTCGTCGCGGTGGATTGGCCGAAATTCCTGGCCGGTTATGGCGGGCGGACGCCGCCGTTCCTCTCGCAAGCCGCGCCAAAGGCGGCGCTGGCGGGGGGCAAGGCGGCCACGCGGACGACCCCATCGGCGCCGACCCGTGATTTCCGGGCCTTGTTGGCGGCGGAAAAGCCAGAATCCCGGCGTGGCAAGCTGGCTGAACTGTTGCGGAGCGAAGCCGCCGAGGTGCTGGGGTTGAACGATCCCACCCGCATCGACATGGGCCAGGCGCTGAATGAAATCGGCCTGGATTCCCTGTTGGCGTTGGAATTGCGCAACCGTCTGGGCGCGGCCTTGGGCGCGTCGCAACCGGCGACCCTGCTGTTCAACTATCCCAGCATCGAGGCGTTGGCCTTGCACGTTGGTGAAAGCTTCGCCGATCTGTTGGACGCGGCGCCGTCTGTGACGGTCGATGCGGATCGGGACACGGAACAGGCGTTGGCGCGGGAAGTGCTGGCGATGACCGACGCCGATCTGGAGGCGTTTCTCGATCAGGAACTGGCCGATCTCGGCGGGGTGGGGTGAGCGTGGATCGCCTGCTCAGTCCCAACGAGGCCAATTTCTGGCTGATGGACCGCACAGCCCCGATGAACACGGTGCTGGTGGTCCAAACCCGCCGCAACCTGGACGCGGCGGCTCTGGTCCGCGACAGCGCCTTCACTCTGCCCAGCGCGGTCATTGGCCGCCATCAACGCCCACGCTGGTCCACAAGGGCTGAAGACGCGCGGTCCGGCGTCATCGACATGATCGACGGTGACGCGATGACCTGGCTCGCCGTCGCCACCGACCTGTTGCACCAGCGGGTCGGCGGGCCGAACCACCCCCTGTGGCGGGCTGTGGTGATCCGGCACGCGGGAGGCTCGACCTTGGCCCTGGCGACCAACCACGCGTTGACCGACTGGCGCAGTGGGTTGGTCGTCGCCGACGCCTTCCTCGCCGGGCTTCATCCGGGGCCATTGGAGCCGGCCTGCGAGGAATCCTTGCCGCCGGAGGTGTTTGGCGATCCCGACTCGGCTGATCTGATTGATGGCTGGTGGAGCGCCAAGGCCGGCGCCCGTTGGGAAGCCGCCGGGCTGGATCGACTGGCCGGGGTCTTGCCCGCCGCCTCCCCTGTGGCCTTGACGTGTTTGCGCTTCTCCGCCGAGGACACGGCGGCGTTCCTGGCCCGCTGCAAGGCGGAGGGAGTCACCCCCAACCATGCGCTGATGGTCGCCCTGCGTGACTGCCTGGGAAGCCGAACGGTGGCCTTGTCCGTGGACATGAGCCGTTTCATCCATCCCTCCCCTCCGCCGGGGCCGGGGCTGGCGGTGTCGCATCTTTTCGCCGATCTGGCCGATCCGGCGGCAATGCCGGAATTTTGGGGCGCGGCGCGGGCGGCGCGGGCGGCCGTGCGGGACCGGATCAAGGGCGGCGCCCATGGCGACTCCCTGCTGATTTTGCCCAAGGTGCTGCTCCAACGGGACATGGCGCTGACCGGCGGCTCGGCGGATCTGACCATCACCGGCCCGCCGACACGCGCCAGTCGCCGCCCCGATCCCGACACGGTCATGGAGTTGGTGCTGAGTTCGCCCCGTGGCGGCGGCGACATCGTGGTGCTGTCGAATTTTGACGGACGGATTCAGTTGATGTCCAGTTGCCCGGCGGCGCGGTCGGTTCTTGATCTGGAGGCCATCGCTGATCGGATGCGCGCCGCATAACGGCGCTGGATCGCGGGCGGTTGCTGGGGTGGGCCAGCGGCGCGGCCCGAAACTGTCGGCGAATCTGGCGAAAGGACTGATATTGAAGCGCTCTTCGCGATTGAAACCGGCTTCGCAACCCTGTCGCGAGTCATCGCCGGGCGGCTGGCCTGAAAATACGCGCGCGCGGCGCGCGCAGGTCTGTTGTCAATCCATCAGCGTGTGTTATAAATTGTGAATGCTCCCAATCGATTGGAGGACACGGTTGATGACCGTCGTAATGAAGGGCGGGGCGAAGCGGGTGACCGTGATTCGCAAGAACAGCGGCAGTGCTCCCTCCCAGCGCATCGTTGAGCGTGACGCCATGACATCCCGCGTCGCGGCGGTGGATGGCGTAAAATTCGTGGTTGTCGAACCATCGGGCCACACCCGCCACGGCGCCATCGTCGAGGATTTGGGTGAGATCAAAAAGCAGAACAAGACCTTGCGGCCCGTCGAAAAGCGGCTGCGCAAGGTTTTGCGTCGGCAACTCCAGACTTTGGACTTTTATTTGACGCTGCATGATCGCTCGAATCGCAAGAAGAAAAACGGCTGGCTGCGCGATCTCGGCTCGAACATGATGAAGGCTCGGCGCAAGCCTTCCTGGGAATAAGCACCGTTTGACCGGATCGCTCCGGATCATTGACCACGCCATTTATGCGGAGAGCATCATGAGCATCGAGTCGGACGCCGAGGGCGGAAGCGGCGGCGCCATCTGCGTCATCAACATGGGCGAACAGTCGCGCAAGCGGATTCGCCGTCTGCGCAAGGGCACCGGTCGCCTGATGGAAAAGGTCGAGGACGCCCTTGCCGAGTTGCAGACTCAGGGCGTTCTGGAGAAAAACGTCCAGACCCTGGTCGTCGTCGTGAAGGAAGAGCGCACGCTGGCGAACCTGTTTGAGGAAGATGACGACGACGACGATTGATCGGTCTGAATCGCCACTTTCCATTCGACCCGACGTCTTGCTTTGGCTTGATGAAAAGCCGCGTTTCTTTCCGAACAGGGAGAATGCGGTTTTTTGTCGCCTGGAAACATGGGTGTGGAAATTTGCGTTGAGACACCCGTCTGTGCGACACTGGGGCCACGCTTAAGCCAAGCGAGCCTCGTCATCGGGAAGGCGCCATGAAGCGGAAAGCCGTCGCCGCCGTCATCGCGCTCACCGCATTGGGCGGCGCCGGGGCCTATTGGTACAGCCGCAATCTGAAAGCCGTCGTCGCGGCTCCGGTCGAGGTCGCGCCTCTGCCGATCGCAGTGTCCGTCGCTCAAGCCTATCTTGGCCCGGCGGTCGAACGCCTGACTCTGATCGGCACATTGCGCGCCAAACAGGAAGTGGCGATCACCCCGCCTGAAGCCGGGCACGTCATCGCCCTGCCCTTTGGCGAGGGCAGTTTGGTGAAACAAGGCGATTTGCTGATCGCGCTGGACTCGACCGTGGCCCGGGCCGATCTGGTCGGCGCCGAACAGCAATTGAGAAACGACCAGTTGGAATTGGACCGTGTTTCCGAACTGGGGGGCAAAGGTTTTTCCACCCGCGCGCAGATCGAGAAGGCGCGCGTCGCCGTGGCCTCGTCGCAGGCCGTCCTGATCGGGCAGCAGGCCAAGGTGAACCATCGGTCGCTGAGCGCGCCGTTCGCTGGCCAAATCGGTCGGATCAACTATTCGGTCGGCGCCTATCTGTCTCCCGGCGACATCGTGACGACCCTGCGCGGCTTCGACGTGATGGAGGTCGCCTTCAAGGTGCCGGAAAGTCGGCTGGCGGAGACTCGACTCGGCATGATGTTCTCGGCGACGGTCGCCGGAGGTGGGATGACCACGGCGGGCAAGGTCGCCTTCATCAGCCCGGACATCGACCCCGCCACCCGCAGCGCTGAATTGCTGGGGCAAATTCCCAACCCCGACGGCAAACTGAAAACCGGCATGTTCGCCCGCATTTCCCTGGAGCTGGCGGTCTGGGAAGACGCGGTTCTGGTGCCGGAAACCGCGCTGGTCTACGCGTTGTCGGGCGAACATGTTTACCGGATCCGGGATGGCAAGGCGGAACGCGCGCCCGTCGTCCTCGGGCTTGTCGAAAATGGCGTCGCGCAAATCCGCTCCGGCGTCGCCGCCGGAGATCAGGTCATCATTGATGGGCGGTTCCAGGTCCGTCACGGTTCGCCGGTGCTCGTCGCGCCCAAAACGGCCGGCCTTGCCGTCGGCGCGGGCGGCGGCGGATGAGCCTCTCCGATTTTTTCATCCGACGTCCGGTCTTCTCCATCGTCGTCAACGCCCTGTTGGCGATTCTCGGGCTTTACGCGTTGGCCGTGCTGACCGTGCGCGAACTGCCCAATTTTGAAGCGCCGCTCGCCACCATCACCACGGTTTTGAGCGGGGCCTCGGCTGAGTTGGTCGAGTCGGAGGTCACGTCACGCATCGAAGAGGCGATCTCCGGCGCCCAAGGCGTCGATTATTTCACCTCGACCAGTTCATCCGGCGTCAGCGTCGTCACCATCACCTTCAAGGGCGGCGTCTCCGCCGCCGCCGCCGTGGCCGACGTCCGGGCCAAGGTGGACGCCGCCCGTGGCCAACTCCCCGCCGACACCCAGGCGCCGGTGGTGACGCAGCTCAGCCTCGACGCCGCCCCCATCTTGTATTTGTCGCTTTCCAGCCCGACGCGGTCGGCGATGGAGATGACGGAGTTGGTGGACAGCGTGGTGCGCACGCCGCTCTCGACCCTGGAAGGCGTCGCCTCGGTGGCGTTGCTGGGCGAGCGGAAATACGCCATGCGCATCGAACTTGACCCGTTGAAGATGGCGGCGCTCGACATCACCCCTGACGACGTGCGCACGGCGGTGTTGCGCCAAAGCGCGGCGGTTTCCGCCGGAACGGTGGGCAAGGGCGACCTTCGCATTGACGTCATCGCCCACACCACGCTGGCGACCGCCCAGGCGTTCCGCCGTTTGGTGCTGCGCGGCAAGGACGATTATCTGGTGCGGTTGGAGGACGTCGCCCGAGTCGTGGTGGCGGCCGACGACGTCAAGAACGGCGTGCTGATCGACGGGCAGCCCGGCCTGACGGTTGGCGTGCTGCGGCAAGCGGGGGCCAACGCGCTGACCATCGCCGCGCTCGTCGAAGCGAGGCTGCCGACGCTGCGCGCGGCGTTGCCCGCCGACGTCACGGTCGACATCATCTTCGACACCACCATCCCCATCAAGCAATCCATCGACGAATTGTTCCACACGCTGCGCGACGCGGTCGGGCTGGTGATCGTCGTGGTCATGCTGTTTCTTGGATCGCTGTCCGCCTCGCTTGTGACCATCGTGACCATCCCTCTGTCGCTGATCGGCACGCTGGCCTTCATGATGGTCATGGGCTACAGCCTCAACATCTTCTCGCTGCTCGCCATCGTGCTGGCGGTTGGGCTGGTGGTGGACGACGCCATCGTCGATGTGGAAAACGTCGAACGTCACATCCAGCGCGGTCTCGATCCGATGACCGCCGCCTTTGTCGGCAGTCGGGAAATCGGTTTCGCGGTGATCGCCACGACGCTGACGTTGGCCTCGGTCTATCTGCCGATGGGCTTCCTGCCCGGTCTGATGGGCGCGCTGTTTCAGGAATTCGCCTTCACTCTGGCCGCCGCCGTGCTGCTCTCCGGCTTCATTTCGCGCACCTTGTCTCCGATGATGTGCTCGCGCCTGCTGAAACCGGCGAAGGCGAAAAAGCCGGGCCGCCGCCGTGGGCCGATGCGGTTGTTGGAGGACGGCTATCGCCGTGCGCTGGACGGCGCCTTGTCGGAACGTTGGGCGGTCTTCACGGTGTTTCTGGCGGTCGGCGTCGTCGCGGTGGCCGCCGCCAAGACTCTGCCCAGCGAAATGGCTCCGGTGGAAGATCAAGGCTATGTCATGGCCAGCTTCGTCGGCGCCCCCAGCACCTCTTATGAAACGCTGGAGCGTCAGGGGCGCGACATCGCCAAGGTGTTCGACTCCGTGGCGGAAAAAACCCGCTCGCTGATCCTGGTTGGCTTGCCGGATTCGCGATCCGGCTTCGCCATCCTGATCCTAAAGCCGATCGAACAGCGTCAACGCTCGGCGGCGCAGATTGGCGCGGCGTTGATTCCCGCGCTGAAGGCCATCCCCGGATTGGACGTCAACGTCGTCGATCCTGGCATCCTGTCGGGCGGCGGGCAGCTTCCGGTGCAGATGGCGATCAAGGCGCCGGGGGATTACCCGACCCTGGCGGCGACCATGGACGTTGTGCTGAACAAGGCGGCGACCGTGCCGGGTCTCGTCAACCCGACCAGCAACCTGCGGCTCAACAGCCCACGCCTGGAAATTGCCATCGACCGCGACATCGCCGGTGACGCCGGGGTGGACGCGAACGCCATTGGCGGCACAGTGGCGGCGGCGCTGGGCGATTACCGAGTCGGCACTTTTTCGTACGCGTCCAAGAACTACAACATCATCGTCGAACTGGACGGCAAGATCGTCGGCCAGGAGGAGGGAATCGGTCTGGTTGAGGTGCGCGACGCCAAGGGGAAGGCCGTTCCGCTGCGCAACCTGATAAAAACCTTCCACGGCGTGGGAGCGGACCGGTTGTCGCATTTCGATGGGCAGCGTTCGGCCACCCTGTCGGCCAACCTTGCCGCCGGAGCCTCGCTGGGGCCGACGCTCGACGCGCTGGAGGCGGCGGTCAAGCCGGTTCTGCCCCACGGCGCCACCATCGCCTTTGATGGCGCGTCGCGGCAATTGAAGAGCACAGACGCGATGGCTGGGTTGGTTTTCCTGCTGTCGTTCGTCTTCATCTACATCTACAGTTTCCTCGCGGCCCAGTTTGAAAGCTTTCGCGATCCGTTCATCATCCTTCTGGTGGTGCCGTTTTCCGTGCTGGGCAGTCTGATGGGGCTGGCGGAGGCTGGCGGCAGCCTGAACCTGTTCAGTGGGATCGGGCTGATTACCCTGGTCGGGCTGGTGGCCAAGCAGGGCATCATGGTGACGGAATTCGCCAACCAACTGCGCGACGAGGGGCTGGAACTGCGCGCGGCGGTGATCGAGGCCGCCGTCACCCGGCTGCGCCCTGTGCTGATGACGGTGGTGTCGATGATCGTCGGCGCCTTGCCGCTGCTCTACAACGTCGGTTCCGGCGCGCAGGGGCGTTTTCAGATCGGCGTGGTCATCATCGGCGGCATGATCCTTGGCATGCTGCTGTCGCTGTTCGTCGTGCCGGCGACCTACACGTTGGCGAGCAAACGCGTGCGCAAGCCGTTGGCCACTCCCCCCAGCGATGAGGACGCGCGCCGGATGCTGCATGGACCATTGTCCCAAGGGGGCGTGGCGGATTGATGGACGACGCAGGCGCGTTCGTCC
The DNA here is from genome assembly GCF_057809575.1 of Azospirillum sp. FG154. Classification (NCBI taxonomy): domain Bacteria; kingdom Pseudomonadati; phylum Pseudomonadota; class Alphaproteobacteria; order Rhodospirillales; family Azospirillaceae; genus Azospirillum; species Azospirillum sp. FG154. Next base: position 114,299 of record NZ_JBMDKF010000021.1, read on the forward strand.
GGATCTGGACTCTGCCCCTGCGCGACGCCGATGAGGCTGACGCCGCGCGCTGGCGTGGTCGGCTCAGCGTGGAGGAGCAGGCCCGATCCGACCGCTTCGTCTTCGCGCCCGACAGGCTCGCCTATCTGGCCGCCCACGCGCTGGCGCGGCGCGTGTTGGCCGCGCATCTTGGCTGTCCGCCGGAAGGGCTGCGCTTCGTCGCCGAGGCCAATGGCAAGCCGCGCGTTTGGGTCGGCGACGACCTGGCCGGGGTTTGGTTCAACCTGTCCCATACGCGGGGCATGGTGGCCGTCGCGGTCTCGGCGACCGTGGACCCAGGCGTCGATGTCGAAGCGTTGCGGCGACCGATGGATCTGGCGGTCGCGGAAAGCGTCTTGACCCCGGAGGAACAGCGATGGCTGTTCGGCTTGCCGACGGATGAACAGCCCGCCAGCTTTGTTCGGCTGTGGACGCTGAAGGAGGCCTATGTCAAGGCGACCGGCCTCGGCCTCTCCCAAGCGCTGGACGCCTTCTGGTTCGCGCCGGACGTTTGGCGCATCCAGTTCTCACCCGCCATCGTCGATGATCCATTGGCTTGGCGCTTCCACCAGCAGGTGTTGGACGAGCGTTTCGTGCTGTCCGTCGCGTGGCGCGAGGCGGTCGCGGGTCCCGCCGTCCTGACGGTGACGGGGATGACGCCCCTCGCGCTTTAGAACCTTGCGGTTGAAATCGAAATCGTCTGTTGCGCTTGAGGGGCTGGCGTTCCGGTTCAGAAATCGGCGACGGTTCCGGCGGCGAAACCGGCGAAACGGCTGGGGTGATAGGGGCGGGGATCGACGATGGGCGTCTGCGCGGTGATGAGGTCGGCGATCAGGTGGCCGGCGCCGGGGCCGATGCCAAAGCCGTGGCCGCTGAAACCCGCCGCCAGGATCAGACCAGGCAAGGTCGCCACCTCGCCAATCGCTGGGACGCCGTCGGGCGTGCTGTCGATGTAACCGGCCCAGGCGGCGGTGATCGGCGCGTCTTTCAGGCCCGGCAGCAGCGCCATGGCCCGTTCGTGGGTCAAGCGGATGGTGCCGCGATCCGGGGCGGGATCGAGCACGCGCACCCGCTCCATCGGGGTCGGGCGGTCGAGCCGCCAACGCCGCAACGTCTCGTGGCCGGAGCGCAGGCCCGCAAGCCCGCCGGGCATCAAGCTGCTCCAGCGTCTGGTGAACATCGGCAGGAATTGCGGAGCGAAGCGGAGCTGTTGGAAGGTCGGGTCGACGCGCCCACGCCCGCTGATGGCCAGCGTGTGGCCGCCGTCGCCGCGCCGGGTGATCGACACGGCGGCGGTGTGCAGGGCGTCGGGCAGACCGGCGGGGCTGGGACCGACCGACAGGATCGACGACCGGATCGAGGCCAACGGCAGCCGCACGCCGATCTGATGGCAGAAGGAGGAGGCCCAGGCCCCACCGGCCAGGACCACCATCGGGGTGTGGATGGTCCCCTGTTCGGTGACGACGCCGCTGACCCGCCCGCCGGTGGTTTCCAATCCGCGCGCGGCGCAACCCTGATGCACCGTGCCGCCCTGCTTCAGAATGGCGCGGGCCACGGCGGGCGCGGCGCGGGCGGGGTCGGCGATGCCGTCGGACGGGGAAAAGACGCCGCCTTTCCAGGACTGGTTGGTGGCGCGCCCGCGCTGGGCGGCTTCGGCGCTGGTCAGCATGTGGGTGGTGACGCCGACCGTCCGGGCGAAATCGCGCCAACGCGCCCACCCGGCCAATTCCTGTTCGTTGTTGCTGAGGTAGAGCAGGCCGCAGCGGGTGAAGCCGGTGTCTTCACCGCTTTCGGCGGCGAAGCGTTCCCACAAATCCAGGCTCTTGGTGGCCATCGGCAGCTCGCGCGCGTCACGGTTCTGCTGGCGGCACCAGCCCCAATTGCGGCTGGATTGCTCCGCTCCGACCCGCCCCTTTTCAACCAGGGCCACCGACAGCCCGCGCTGGGCCAGGCTGTAGGCCGTCCACACGCCGACGATGCCGCCGCCGATCACGACGGCATCCGCGCGCGCGGGGAGGCGTGGGGAGGATTCGATGGTCTGCAAAGGGGCGGGCATGGACGGGATCTCCAGTTTCAGCGTCGCCCTTATCTAGCCACGGCGCGTGGGGTGGCGGGCACCGCATTGGCCGATCCGACAGCATTTTGTTCCGCTCTGTTCGGGCCTGATGATGCATTGTTCTGCAAGAGTTAGGCCTCTCAACCATCGACAGCGGGCCGGGGCGTGTTAAGCTGCCTTGGGCCATGGGTCAGAATTTTCTGCTGTCCCATTCCGTTCTCCGCCCCCCGAACCGGATGGGTTTCCCGATGAAGCTGGACCGCATCGACATCAAGATTCTGCATCAACTCCAGAAGAATGGTCGAATCACCAACGTGGAGTTGGCCGAACTGGTGAATCTGTCGCCCAGTCCCTGTCTGATGCGGGTCAAAAAACTCCAGGCCGAGGGCTACATCGAGGGATACACGGCGCAGATCAACGTCAGCAAATTGGGCCAGACCCTGACCGTCTTCACCGAGGTGACGCTGAAGAATCATCGGCAGATTGATTTCGCCCGCTTCCTGGCCGCCGTCAACAAGATCGAACAGCTTCTGGAATGCCATCTGGTGTCCGGCGGCTATGACTACATGCTGAAATTCGTCACGTCCGGCATCGGCGAGTATCAGGAAATCATGGAAAAATTGACCGACATGGACATCGGCATCGACAAATACTTCAGCTACGTCGTGCTGAAATCGCCGATCATCCGCACGCACATGCCGCTGACCACGCTGTTTCCCATGTGAGACCGCCCGCCCTATGGAGCGGGCGGGGGCGTCGGCCCTGAGACACGGGCGCGCGCGGGCTTGGCGGCCCGGTCAGCGCCGCCGAAGGGGTCGGATGATCCATTTCCCATCATCCGACCCGAATGGAAGGCGCCGCCAACCTCGGGATGTTCACGGCCTTTTAGAGTATCCGTTATGGACAAGCGGTTTTTTCGCCCCACTTTCGGCCTTTGCTC
>NZ_JBMDKF010000022.1:0-115866 GCF_057809575.1 Azospirillum sp. FG154
TCCTACTTTGCAAAAACCGCTGACACTTCAATCCGGTTGCAACAAAATTTGTAGGCGGGTGGGTTCTATCCTGAAGCGCGGCGGTCTTCTTGTCGCACCTTTTCTGAATTCAGTCCGTCAGACAGCGCGCCAACGCGTCGGTGAAGGCTGTCGGATTCTCCACCATCATCATATGCCCGGTGTTTGGAATCACCGTTAGGCTGGCGGCTTTGTCTTTGGCCCAATCCGGCAGGTTCCAGCCGGTGACGGAGCGTTCACCGGCCACCAGATGCACCGGAATGGCGTTGAACACAGCTTCGACCGCGTTGAGGTAGGACGGGTGGCCGGTGGCCTCGACGACCGCGCGGCCCATCGCCCGGACGGTCGATCCGGGTTGACGCGACAGCAGATCGGCGGCGGCTTCCAAATGCTCAGGGGTCGGCGGCACGCCGGAACGGGCGAGCCATCCCGCCGGATCAGCCCGGAAACCAACCATCAGGCTTTCAGCCTCCACCTCCGACAGGCGGGCGACGGAGCCCGACCAAAAGGCGTCGCCCAAAGTGAAATTGCCCTCCACCGACACCAGGGCGGCGACCTGTTCAGGATGCTGATGGGCCAGCAACGCGCCGATGGCTCCCCCCACCGAATGCCCGATCACCGTCACGGGCTGGTCGCCAAAGGCCGCGCGCGCCGCCCGGTGGACGTGGTCGGCTTGGGCGGCGAGCGTGATGCTGGCCGGATTGGTTCCCCGCTCCACCCCATAGCCCAGCAGATCGGGGGCGAGCGTGGGCGTGGGCGCGAAGGGGCGGTGCAGGATCGGCGTTTGCAGGCTTCCGATCAGGCCATGAACGAAGACCATCGGGCGGCGGGTCATGGGGCGCGTCCGTTGTGATGGTGAAGACCGGGAATGGATGTCAGATGCTGTAATCGCCCTGTTGCAGGCTCTGGTCCATGCTGAGCGCCGGGGCCAGTTCGTCGCGGCACCAGCCGACGACGCGGGCGGGAATCCCGGCCACCGTGGCGCAGCCGGGCACGTCCTTCAGCACGACGCTGCCCGCGCCGACCTTGGCGTGGGCGCCGATGGTGATGTTTCCCAGCACCTTGGCCCCCGCCGCCAGCAGCACGCCGTCGCGCACCTTGGGGTGACGGTCGCCATGCTCCTTGCCGGTTCCGCCCAGCGTGACGTTTTGCAGGATCGAGACGTCGTTGCCGATCACCGCCGTTTCGCCGATGACGACGCCGGTGCCATGGTCGATGAACACGCCGCGCCCGACCGGCACCGCCGGGTGGATGTCCACCGCGAAGGTTTCCGACACCCGGCTTTGCAGGAAATGGGCGAGGTTGTGGCGGTCCTGCTTCCACAGCCAATGGGCGACGCGGTGCCATTGCAGGGCGTGGTAGCCCTTGAAATAGAGAAACGGCGTCAGGCAACTGTCCGCCGCTGGGTCGCGGGTCAGAATGGCGGCCAGATCGGCGGCGGCGGCGTTGACGATCCCCGCCTCAGAATCAAAGGCGGCCTGCACGGTGACGGCCAACCGATCCGGCGGCATCACCCGGTCGGCCAGCTTGCGCACCAAAAGCGCGGCGAGCGCCGAGCCAAAACAGTCGTGCGACAGAACGGATTCGTTCAGAAAAACCCGCAACGTCTTTTCTTCCGCCGCGACGCGGGTGGCGTCGGCGCACAGGGTTCGCCACAGATCCTGTCCGACCGGCGACGGGTCGCGCACCGTAAGGCCGAGGGTGTCCATGCGTCCGTCTTTCCCAGCCGTTTGCTAAAATCCAACAGGGTTACTTTGGTAAGGACGCCCCGTCCGGGTCAAGCCCTATGCGGTCAGGAACGCCCCCGCTTGACGCATGTCGGCGATCCTCCCAATGCGCCCGGCGAAAGGCTTGCGGCGATTGCCCGCCGCGTTGGGTGAAAAAACGCGAGAAATAGGCCGGATCCTCAAAGCCCAACGCGTAGCCGATCTCGGCCATGCCAAGCCCGGTGTAGATCAGCGACCGCTGCGCTTCCAGCATCAGGCGGGCGTGGATCAGTTGCAGGGTGGATCGCCCGGTGACTCGGCGGCAGGCGGCGTTCAGCCGCCCGCTGGTGACGCCCAGGGTGGCGGCGTAGCGGTCCACCGGCCAATGCGCGCGAAACCGCTCGTCGATCAGGTGGCGCAGCCGGGCCAGCAGGCGGATGTCGGGCGATTGCCCCTGCTCCGCCCTGCCCTGCGCGGCGAACAGCCGGGCCGTCGTCACCAGCGTCAGCGTGACGTGGGCGGCGATGGCGCTGGCCCGACCAAGGTGATGGGCGCGGAATTCGGCGGTGATGGCGGCGAAGGCGGCGGCGAGATCGGCGGTCTCCGGCGCGTCGGCGCTCAGATCATGGGCGAAGGGCAGCGCCAACGCCGCCCGCAACTCCGCGTCATGAACGGCGGTGAGCACGCTGGCGAGAAACCCTTCCGACATGGTCAGCACCGACCCGTCGGTGTCGGGGTCGAAGCGGAAGCCGTGGACCACCTGGGCCGGGACCGCGATCAAGGCGGGCGCGCGAAACCGCCATTCCTCCGCGTCCACCGTCAGCCGCCCGCCGCCGCGCGTCACCAGCAGGCTGTGGCTCAACCCGTCATGGCGGTGGGGTTGAACCTCCCAATTGTGCAAGCGCATCCGCTCTGGAATCGTTTCAACATGGACGAAGCGCAGCTCAGGAACCGCCGGAGGCTCGCCATACAGCCAATAGCGGGGGATGGGTTCGAGGGGCGTGGACATGCCGGGGACCAGGGAGAAGGACGATGAAAAGTACAAGGAATTCGCCGCTTCGTCTATGTCCGGCGTCGCCGTCCGCAGGGTAGGATCGCCTCAGAACGATTGATAGAGCCGATTGTTATTTAAAAGCTCTATCAAATAAAATCCCGCGCAGAAGGTTTGAGAGACATGGCCACCATCACCCGCACCCCCGTTGGGATCATCGGCGCTGGACCCGCCGGTTTGTTTCTGGCGCATTTGCTGCGCCGCCAAGGCGTTGAAACCGTCATCCTGGAGAGCCGCAGCCGGGCGGAGGTCGAAGGCACCATCCGGGCTGGCGTTCTGGAGCAATGGGTTGTCGATCTGATGAACGAAATGGGCCTGGGCGAGCGCATGATGCGCGAGGGTCATTTCCATTCCGGCATCACCCTGCGCTTCCACCGGGAAAGCCATCACATCGACATGGCGGAGTTGACCGGCGGCAAGCGCGTCACCGTCTACGCCCAGCACGAGGTGATTCGCGATCTGGTCGCCGCGCGGCTGGAGGATGGCGGAGAGATCATTTTCGGCGTGTCCGACGTCCAGCTTCACGCGGTGGAGAGCGAGCAACCGTTCATCACCTTCCGCCGCAGCCCCGAGGGGCCGGTTGAGGAATTGCGCTGTGATTTCATCGCCGGGTGCGACGGCTTCCACGGTCCCAGCCGTCAAGCCATTCCCACGGCGATGCGCAGCGAGCATCAGATCGTCTATCCCTTTGGCTGGCTTGGCATTCTGACCTCCGCCCCGCCCTCGCACCCCGAGTTGATCTACGCCAGCCACGAACGCGGCTTCGCCCTGCTCAGCACCCGTTCGCCGGAGGTGCAGCGGCTCTACATCCAGGTCGATCCCAAGGACGACATCGCCAACTGGTCCGACGCCCGCATCTGGTCGGAGCTTCACACGCGGTTGGAGGACAAAAGCGGTTGGGCTTTGACCGAAGGGCCGGTGTTCCAAAAGGGCATCATCGCCATGCGCAGCTTTGTTTGCGAGACGATGCGGCATGGCCGCCTGTTTCTGGCGGGCGACGCCGCCCACATCGTGCCGCCGACCGGAGCCAAGGGGCTGAATCTGGCGGTCGCCGACGTTCTGGTGCTGTCCCGCGCCCTGACCGCCTTTTTCAAATCGGGCGACGGCGATGGTTTGGCGGGCTACAGCGCGCAATGCCTGCGGCGGATTTGGAAGGCTGAGCGCTTCTCCTGGTACATGACGACGATGCTGCATCACAACCCGAACGAAACCTCGTTCGAGCAGCGAATCCATCTCGCCGATCTGGATTACGTCGTCCATTCCCGCGCGGCGATGACGGCGCTGGCGGAGAATTACGTCGGTCTGCCGATGGAGTGACGGCCCGGCGGCGGGTTAGGACGCGGCGGGTTAGGACGCAGCGGGTTAGGACAGGGCGTCGGCCTCCGCGCGCCGCGTGATTCCTTGCGAGGTCGCAAGCGGCGAATAGGTTTGGAAAAAGACATCGACGGGGATCGGGCGGCTGAAATAATAGCCCTGGAAGACGGCGCAGCCGTGCTCTTTCAGGAAATCCCGATCCTCGGCGGTTTCGACGCCCTCCGCCACCGTTCTCAAGCCCAGTCGGTCGGCGATGGACAGGATGATGTCGACCAGCACGGCGTTGTGACTGTTGCCGTCCACATCCTGGATGAAGGAACGGTCGATCTTGATTTCGCTGACCGGAAGCTGCTTCAGGTAGGACAGCGACGAAAAACCCGTGCCGAAATCGTCCAACGAGAAGGACACCCCGCAGGCGCTCAATTCCCGCATCTTGGCGACCGTGTCGTGGACGTCCTCGATGGCGATGCCTTCGGTGATTTCCAACGTCAGCCGTCGGGGGTTGACCCGAGTCCGATTCATGATCTCGATCACCGTCGCGCAGAAATTCGTCTGGCGAAACTGCCGGGGGCTGATGTTGACCGACAGGTGGCAGGAGCTTCCCGCATCCTCCAACCGGCGGAGAATGCGGCAGGCTTCGGCCAATATCCAATCGCCCAGCGGCAGGATCAGGCCGGAATTTTCGGCCACCGCGATGAACGCGCCGGGGGCGACCAGACCGCGCGTCGGGTGGTTCCAGCGAACCAGCGCTTCGGCGGCGATCAACGCGCCGTCGGCGGTGGTTTGCGGTTGCAGGAACAGGGTGAATTCGCCGCCTTCGACCGCCTTGCGCAAATCCTGTTCCAACAGCAAGCGGGCTTCCGCTTCGGCCCGCATCAGAGGATCGAATTCGCGAACGCTGTTGCGGCCGCTGTCCTTGGCCGCGTACATGGCGCTGTCGGCCTGGATCAGGATGTCATCGACCGTCTCAACCGGCGTCTTGGGAAACACCGTCAGGCCGACGCTGGCGAACAGGCTGTAATCCTGCTGGTCCAAGTGAAACGGCAGGGCCACCGCCCGCCGCAGCTTGTCGGCGACCTGATGGGCGGCGGACGCCGCTTCCGTCTGATCGGCGCCCAGGTCGGGCAACAGGATGACGAATTCGTCGCCGCTCAAACGGCTGACCATTTCGCCTTTGCGCAGAACGCCGCGCAGCCGTTGGGCCAACTGCCGCAGCAAGGCGTCGCCCGCCGTGTGGCCGCGCGCGTCGTTGAGATTCTTGAAATGGTCGAGGTCAAGGAACAGCAACGCGCCAACGCGCCCGGTCCGGCGCCCGGTTCGCAGCGCCTGCTCCAGGTTTTCCAGCAGCAGCCGACGGTTGGGCAGATCGGTCAAGGGGTCGTAATAGGCGAGCCTTTCGATCTGGCGCTCGGCGCGTTTTTTTTCGGTGACGTCCAGCATGATGGCCAGATAGCCCCGGACCACGCCGCCGCTGTCGCGCAGCACGCTGACGACCAGCGACACCAGGCGCCGCGCCCCGTCCTTGCGGACGCAGGTCCATTCCCGCTGTTCGGGCAGGCCGTTTTCCCGCGTGGCGGCGACGAACACCTCAAAATCCGGCTTGATCGGGCGTTGCAGCGCTTGGCTCATCCGTTCGGCCTGGACGCGCAATTCGTCGGCGTCGTGAAGACGCAGCAGCGCCGAGGCTGGGTGTTCCAGCATCTCCTTGGCGCTGTAGCCGGTGATCTCTTCGGCCTCTCGGTTGAAGACGCGGACGACGCCGTCCAGGCTGGTGGCGATGACGCCGCAGGCGGCGCTTTCCAGAACGCCCTTGTTGAGCGACAGGCTGTCCTTCAGGGCTTCGCGGCTGTTGTAGGTTTCCGTAACATCCTGGAAAATCAAGACGACGCCGTGCAGCGCGCCGTTGCGGTCGCGGATTGGGGCGGCGGTGTCGGTGATGTGGCTGCGCCGACCGTCGCGGGACACCAGCACGGTGTGATTGGCCAAGCCGACGATTTGGCCGTCGCGCAGCACCTGTTCGACCGGAACGCTGACCGCTTGACCGGATTCAGCGCTTTCGATGGCGAAGACGTCCGACACCGGCTTGCCCAGCGCCTCGGCCATGGTCCAGCCGGTCAGCCGTTCGGAGGCGCGGTTCATCAGCGTCACCCGTCCGTCGGTGTCGGTGGCGATCAACCCGTCGCCAATCGACAGCAGCGTGACGCGCATCCGTTCCTTTTCCGCCCACAGTTCCCACTGCGAACGGTTCAGCGCGTCATAGGGGTGGTGAACGGAGGTGACGAAGATCGCCCGATACAAATACCAATAGCCAATCACCTTATAGAGATGCCCTGTGGCGTTCGACAGGTCATAGACGCTGAAATACAGCGTGAAGCACAGTTCGCTTATGGCGATGGCGACGGCGGCGACGATCAGGCGGGGGACGTCCAGCGTCGAGGGGCGGCGCCTGCGCCAATGGAAGGCCAAGGCGGCCCCGCCATAGAGCAGAACCAGGGCGTATTCGGCGTAGAGCTTGGTCGTGGTCAGCCCCTGACCGGGAATGAAGGTGCGCGGCAACGTGTCTGGAAACCAGAGCGTCACGCCATAAACCGCCGCCACCGCCAGCAACGTCGCGCCGATCAGGGGATAACGTCGGATGTCCGAGGCTTCCGGCTTCCAGGACAGCAGGGCCGCCGCCAGCAGGGCGACGGCGGCGATGAAACGCGCGGCCAGCCAAAAGACGATGGCCTTTTCCGGGCCGGAGGGAGTCACGAAGTCCGGCATTCCCGCGTAGGACAAGAGATGCCCGAAATCAAGCAACGCCACGCCCAGAAAGCCTGTGGACAAGGCCAGCAGCGCCGGAGTCGCCTGCTGGGTGTAGGAGTTCCAGCCGATGGCGAACACAAGAATGGCCACAGCGATGGCGAATGTTTCAAACAGCGTGTGGAGCGGCAGATAATACAGAATCTCAACCGGTCCCGCGACGGTCGGGAAATAAAGGGACAAAACAAAAAAAGCGAACAGAAACGCCAATGTGCGGGTGATGTTGAATTTTTCTGCTTTTCTTGTGTTTGGATCCCAGATTGGCAAAGCGTCTGTCTCGGCCATGCGCCATCCCCCTCGGCTTGGATCCTTGCGTGACCCCGGTCGATCCCCGCCATGCTTTTTCGCCGTCGCCTGCGGCGCATGACCGCCCACAAGCGACCACTCCTTCACATTACTCTTTTATTAGAGAAATGGATTGTACTTTCGCTCATCAGCGCCCCTTCTGCGGATTGGGGGCGACCCTGATTGCGGCGGCTCCATGCGCGCGCGTCTGCGCGACGCGTCGCCAGTCAAATGTCAAAGTTCATCGCCAAAGCGCCGGTGGATTGGCGGTGTCGCAGGGCGTCGGACAGGCTGTGATTGTCCAAGACCCCGGCGGTGGCGTCGCGGACCTGCGTCATCAGCCAACGCACCGAACAAACCGCAGGATCGCCGCAATCCTCACACGGCTTGAAGGAAAATTTGCTGGCGCAGGGCAAGGGGGCGAGATGCCCGTCGATCAATCGGATCACCTCGCCAAAGGAGATCCCCGACGCTGGGCGCGCCAGACGATAACCGCCGCTCTTGCCCCGTTTGGCGTAGAGCAGCCCGTGCTTGCGCAACTCCACCAGAATGGCTTCCAGAAATTTGCGGGGGATGTTCTCGCGTTCGGCGATGTCGGCGATCAAAATCAGATCGTCGTTGTTGGCCTGTTCAGCGAGCATGATGAGCGCGCGAAGGGCGTATTTGGCTTTTTGCGACAGCATCCCAGAGACTATCCACCCAGTTCGGAACCGTGACCATCTTGGATCGGCGCGGTCTTCCCGCCGATCCCACAGTCGCGGACTGTAGTGACTTTCCCCGTGCAAGGCGAGCGTCATACAAGGGGATTGCCCCCGCTTCCTTACGCCGCGTCGGCAAGGGCGTGATAGATCTCTTCCTCCTGCGCGAAATGCAGGCGCAGGATGGCGTCCAGGCTGTAAAGAACGCGCTGGGTCTCGCGCAAGGCCGCCGGATCGTCCGGGGGATCGGCGAGATCGGCGACCATCCGGCCATAGCGGCGCACCAGTTGCCCAACCTCGCGATGGCCCCGGCTCATCGCCGCCATCGGATCGACGCCGCCGATCAACTGGGCGATTTGCGGGTAGAGCGCGCGGTCGTCCTCCTGCTCGTGGCGCAGCAACTCGTCGCGCAGACGGGTGGCCAGATCGGCCAGATCCTGTTTGGTCGGCAACGCCTGCCCCGCCGACAGCCGGTCGCCGGTGGCGCGGACGCGGTCAAGGAGCGGCAGCAGCGCGTCGTGTTCGGCCTTCAATCGGGCGGCCTCATCGACCGGGAAGGAGCCGACTTTGCGGCCAAAACGCCCGTCGCCCAGCGCCCGCAGGGCGTTGACGATCACCGCGACGTCGATGACCTCCTGCAACACCGCGCCGCTCAAGGGCGGCAGAAAGCCCGCCGCCGCGACGCCCATGGCGACGAAGGACAACCCCATGCCGACCAGCACGCTTTCCACGGCGATGCGGCGCGAGCGGCGGGCGACGCGCATCGCCTCGGCCAGCCGGTCAAGCCGATCCACCAACAGCACCACGTCAGCGCTTTCCGACGACGCGGCGGCGCCGCGCGCGCCCATCGCCACGCCGACATCGGCCATCGCCAGGGCGGGCGCGTCGTTGACGCCGTCGCCCACCATCACGGTCGGGCCATGGCGCTTCGCCGCCTCGACCGCCGCCACCTTGTCGGCGGGGGCGCAGTCGGCGATCACGCCATCCAGCTCCAGCGCCGCGCCGATGGTTTCGGCGACGTCGCTGTGGTCGCCCGTCACCATCACCAGACGTTCGGCCCCGGCCTTGCGCAGCAGGCGGAGCGAGCGGGCGGCCTCCGGGCGAATCTCGTCGGCCAGCAAGATCGCGCCGACCATGGCGCCATCGACGGCGACGAAGACGCCCGCCGCCCCCTCGTAACCCATGCGGCGCAGGAAGCGGGCGCGCCACGGCGGCGGCTGTGGGGCCGGAGCCTGTTCGTCGACATAGGCGACGCCGCCAACCGACACCAGGCGGCCATCGACGCGCCCGGTCAATCCCGCGCCGGGTTGTTCGTGGATGGCGGTCGGGGCCGACAGGGGCAGGCCGCGCGCGCGCGCCGCCGCGATGATCGCCTCCGCCAGCACATGTTGCGACGCTTGATCGAGCGAGGCCGCCAACCGCAACATGTCGTTGGAATCGATGGCGCCGCCCTGCCCGTTCGCGTCTTTGCCGTTGCCGCCGACCTCCAGCGCGACGACCCGCGCCCGCCCGCCGGTCAGGGTGCCGGTTTTGTCGAACAGCAGCGTTTTCACGGTGGCGAGCGTTTCCAGCGCCCCCGCCCCCTTGACCAGAACGCCGCGCTTGGCGCAGCGCGACATCCCCGCCACGATGGCGACGGGCACCGCCAGGATCAACGGACAGGGGGTCGCCACCACCAGAACGGCCAGGGCGCGGTTGGGATCCCCCGACAACAGCCACGCGATCCCGGCCGCCAGCAGCGCCAGCGGCACGAACAGCAAGGCGTAACGGTCGGCCAGCCGCGAGGCCGGAGCCTTCGACTCTTGCGCCGCCCGCACCAGCCGGATGATCCCGGCGTAGGCGCTGTCCGCCGCCGTGGTGACGGCGATCAGCTCGAACGCGTCGCCGACGTTGGTCGCGCCGCTGCGCAGCCGCCCGCCCGCCTCGTGGCGGGTCGGCAGCGGCTCGCCGGTCAAGGCCGCTTCGTCCAACACGGCGACGCCCGCCGCCAGCGTGCCGTCCACCGGCAGCACGTCGCCCGCGCGGACCAGCAGCCGGTCGTTCGCTTTGACGTCGTCAAGTGGGATGGTGACGATGCGCCCGTCGGCCTCGCAGCGGTTGGCTTGACGCGGCGCCCGGTCGAGCAGCGCCGTCATCTCCCGCTGCGCGCGCGCCGCCGCCCAGCCTTCCAAAAGCCGCCCGCTGGAGACCATCAGGGCGATGACGGCGCTGGTCAGCGGCTCGCCCATCGCCAGCGTTCCCGACAGGGCCAGCACGGCGATGATGTCCAGCCCGGCTTCGCCGCGTCGGATCGCCTGGACAATGTGAATCAGCAGGACCGCCAGCGTCGGCAGGGCGCCCGCCGCCCAAGCCCAGGCGGCGATCCGATCCTCGCCCAGCCACCCGGCGCCAATCCCAAACATCAGACCAGCGGCGGCGACGGCGAACAGCGCGAGCTTGCGGAAAAGAGGGAGGGCCATGACACGATCCTCCGGCGCGAAAGGCGCGCAGATTGTCGGATCAATAATAGCACGGCGTCAGGCGCGGCGGCCCTGCGCATCCGCCATAGGCGGCCTGCGGGGCGACGGCGGAATTTAAGAACGATGGTGGCCGGAATGGTCGAGGTCGCGCACGGCGCGGCCAAGGGGGGCGCCGGAACGGCGGCGCTCCTTGGCCATGCTGCGCCGTTACGCGGAGATGTTGAGGGTCCGCCCACGGTTGGGATCGGTCGGCAACGGCGGCGCGCCGCCCGATTCCTTGGCTTTCACCGACGCCGATTCCGTGGCGTCGTTGTCGTTGTCGCCGTCGCTGTCCACCTTGGCGGCCTGAGGCGCGGCAGCCTGAAGCTGTTGGGGGGAATAGGACGGCGTGGAGGATGACACCCCACCGATCATGATGTTTCTCCCAATGTTGTCGCGACGGCGAAACCTTAACACCGGGGTCGCGCCGCCAATCATGAATTAAATCTAATGAGAGTTCACATCCTTGTGAGAGCCGCTGTGGGGGCGAGCCGAAGCCAAAAGCGCGCCAGTTCGACAACGCGCCGCCTTCGCCCCCGCCCACCACCAACAAGCCGCTTCGCCGAACACAATCCGCACACCCATGCAGGGGCGAACATCGTCCAGCATGGCGATGGCTATGCACAGTCTCACAATCCACGCCCCCGTGAAGGGGCGAACTGTTCTCCAATGCCATTCCACAAGATCCGGTGATGTTTCAATCCACGCCCCCGTGAAGGGGCGAACCAGCCGGATTTCATGGCGGAACGGGGCCGTGTCGTAGTTTCAATCCACGCCCCCGTGAAGGGGCGAACAAAGACAAAATAGACCAGCGACTTACGGCGCGTTGTTTCAATCCACGCCCCCGTGAAGGGGCGAACGTTCACCTTGCGCTATTCAACCGACCTACAGCAACGTTTCAATCCACGCCCCAGGGCAATCGCTTGAACGAAGAGATCGGGGATGTCTGACAAGATTTGACACGGATTTCACGGACTGACTCACGGATTTCACGGATTTCCGCCAATGAGCGAACCTTTCGACGCGATGGGCCTTGGTCCAAGGAAGACATCCGTGAAATCCGTGTGAGAATTCGTGAAATCCGTGTCAAATCTTGTCTCGGGATCGCCAACAGCGTGTTCAAGCGATTGCCCTGATCCACGCTCCCGTGAAGGGGCGAACGCGCTGGGGTTGTCGTTGATCCAGTCCTTCGGAAAGTTTCAATCCACGCCCCCGTGAAGGGGCGAACGCTGCCGCTCTAAACGCGGAAATCGCGGCGTTGGAGTTTCAATCCACGCCCCCGTGAAGGGGCGAACGCGCCGCCCGGTGATGCCCGACTTCACCGAACCCGTTTCAATCCACGCCCCCGTGAAGGGGCGAACTTTCCAAGGTGTGGGGGCGCGATCTCTACGGTGGAGTTTCAATCCACGCCCCCGTGAAGGGGCGAACGCGGCGGCGTGATTTCTCTCATTGAGGCAAAGGACGTTTCAATCCACGCCCCCGTGAAGGGGCGAACCCGTTCTGGCGCCGGGGCCGAAGGTGTGTTCGGAGTTTCAATCCACGCCCCCGTGAAGGGGCGAACTCGCCCGGACCTTGCTGGCCGGGTAGCGGCGGCAGTTTCAATCCACGCCCCCGTGAAGGGGCGAACGACGTCACATGATCCGCTTTAGCATTCCCGCAGCCGTTTCAATCCACGCCCCCGTGAAGGGGCGAACCAAAGTGAGGGTCTGCTTTAGCACGAATGTGCCGAGTTTCAATCCACGCCCCCGTGAAGGGGCGAACGGGGCGCGTCGCGCCAACTGTAACCGCTGGACACGTTTCAATCCACGCCCCCGTGAAGGGGCGAACCAACGAAATCCAAAAGGCGTTCAACAATATGCGGTTTCAATCCACGCCCCCGTGAAGGGGCGAACCCACAAGGTGGATCGGGTCCGGCAACGGGGCGCATGTTTCAATCCACGCCCCCGTGAAGGGGCGAACCTCACGACCGAAGGGACCTAGGTCAGCGCCTACTAGTTTCAATCCACGCCCCCGTGAAGGGGCGAACCACCTTGGGCGGGACGACCCGGATTAAGTTGACGTTTCAATCCACGCCCCCGTGAAGGGGCGAACTTCTATGTTGACGGCGTGTCTTCAATCAACTTCAAGTTTCAATCCACGCCCCCGTGAAGGGGCGAACGGCCGCTCTGCCTGCCGGTCTTACCTACCGCCTTGTTTCAATCCACGCCCCCGTGAAGGGGCGAACATTCCGCCCTCCATTGGAAATCGTAAGTGATCCGGTTTCAATCCACGCCCCCGTGAAGGGGCGAACCGGCACCAGCGTCATGGCGGCGTCGATGCTGGCGGTGTTTCAATCCACGCCCCCGTGAAGGGGCGAACTCTTCGACGAATCCGGGCATGCGTGCGTCGTCGGCGTTTCAATCCACGCCCCCGTGAAGGGGCGAACTCCCAAACACTATAGACTTGTTCAAGAACCCACAATTCCCCATTTGGCGCGAACCCTTTGTCGGTCGGGGCGTGGCCGGGGGGCGTGTGTCGCTGTTTGCGGTTCAACCCGTTGGCGTTCCTCGTGCGCGAACCGATCAGGGAAATCGTGTTCGCTTGGGGTTCGCGGGCATTAAACCATCAAGGGGCCTTCGGATCCACGGCTGGATTCGCGTTTCGCGTGGATTGGCGTGCTTGACGGCGGTCAAACCCAGCGGACCGGCGTTTCAGATAGGCTTGCGTCTTTCCCCGTCCGACCATCAGCAGGAACGCCCGCCGTCATGACCGCATCCCCGATCCGCATCGGCATTGTCACCGTTTCCGACCGCGCCAGCCAAGGCGTTTATCAGGACAAGGGCGGTCCGGCGATCCGCGCCGCGCTGGATCGCGTCATCGCCTCGCCTTGGGTCGCCGAGGCGCGGGTGATCCCCGACGATCTCGACGGCGTCGCCGCCACGCTGGCGGAACTGGCCGACGCGGCGGGCTGCGGGTTGATCGTCACCACCGGCGGCACCGGCCCCGCCCCGCGCGACGTGACGCCGGAGGCGACCGAACGGGTGTGCCAGAAGATGATGCCGGGCTTTGGCGAGTTGATGCGCAAGGTCAGTCTGGCGGTCGTGCCGACGGCCATCCTGTCGCGCCAGACGGCGGGGATTCGCGGATCCTGCCTGATCGTCAATCTGCCGGGCAAGCCGTCGGCCATTGAGGATTGCCTGATGGCGGTGTTTCCGGCGATTCCCTATTGCCTGGATTTGATCGGGGCGGGGCGGATCGACACCGACCCGGACGTCTGCCGCGCCTTCCGTCCCGGTTCATAACGTCAGGCCGCCAAAGCCACGCCGAGATGGCGTTCCAGCAACGCCGCGTCGTCCGCCGCGTGGCGGGCGGGTCCGGCGTGGACCACCCGGCCCCGGTCGAGGAAGACGACGCTGTCGGCGAACTCCAGCGCCCGGTCGATCTGCTGCTCCACCAGGATCACGGTCATGTCCAGCTTGGACAGCGCGTCCATCAGCAGGTCGCAGATCACCGGGGCCAGCCCCTCCAACGGTTCGTCGAGCAGCAGGACGGAGGGTTGGCCCAGCAGGGCGCGGGCCACCGACAGCATTTGCTGCTCGCCGCCCGACAGCTCGGCGCCGCCGTTGCGCCGCCGCTCGCCCAGGCGGGGGAACAGGGCGTAGGCCTCCTCCAACGCGGCGCGCGGGCGGCCCTTCAGGCCGGTGACGAGATTTTCCTCGACCGTCAGGGATTTGAAGACGTCGCGGGTCTGCGGCACATAGCCCAACCCCGCCGCCGCCCGCGCCGAGGAGGCCAAGCCGCCCAACTCCACCCCGTCCAGTTTGATCGAGCCGCCATGGCGCGTCGTCTGCCCGACCAGCGTCGCCAGCGTCGTCGATTTGCCGACGCCGTTGCGCCCCAGCAGGGCCAGACGCCCGCGCGGCGGCACGGAGAAGGACACGCCGTCGAGAATGAGCGTGGCGCCATAACCGGCGCGCAGGTCGCTGATGTCCAGCAAGCCCTTTTCCGTTCCCTGGCCCTCAATGCGCATTGGCCCGGCTCCCCAAATAGACTTCGCGGACGCGGGGGTCCGCCATGACGTCGCGCGTCGCGCCGCTGCACAAAAGCTTGCCCTGCGCCAGCACGACGATGGAGGACGCGAAGCGCGACACCAGATCCATGTCGTGCTCGATCATCAGAACCGCCAGATCCTTGGGTAGGCGGTCGATGGCGTCCAGGATGCGCTGGCTTTCCGAATGGGGCACGCCCGCCGCCGGTTCGTCAAGGATCAGCACCTTGGGCCGCATGGCGAGCGCCAGAGCGATTTCCAGCAAGCGTTGTTGCCCGTACGCCAGCGAGCCGACCGGCGTTTCCGCCGCCGCGCCCAGACCCATCAGACCCAGACACTCCGCCACCTCGTCGGCCAGCCCGGCGGTTTTGGCGACGGAGGCGAACAGACGGAAGGTGCGGCGGTCGCGTTGCAGCACCGCCAGCTCCATATGCTCGCGCACCGTCATGGATTTGAACAGGCGGGCGACCTGGAAGGAGCGGATCAGGCCGCGCCGCACCCGATCCGCCGCCGACAGTTTGGTGACGTCGCGGCCATCCAGCCGGATCGCCCCGGCGGTCGGCGGCAGAACGCCGGTGACAAGATTGACGAAGGTGGTCTTGCCGGCCCCGTTCGGCCCGATCAGGGCGCAGCGGTCGCCCGCCTTCAGGCTCATGCTGATGTCGGAGGACACCTGAAGCCCGCCGAAATTCTTGCTGAGTCCCTGAACCTCCAAAAGAACGCTCATGCCGCTTCTCCATCGCCCTTGCGGGCCAGCAGGGCGCGCAACCGCTCGCCGCCCGACGCGACGCCGCCGGGCAGGAACAGGACGATTCCCATCAGGAACAGGCCGATGAACAGCATCCAGTGGAAGGGATCGGTCGCCGCCAGAATGTGATGCACGGTCATGAAGGCCACCGTGCCGATCACCGCGCCATAGAGCCGCCCGGTTCCGCCCAGCACCAGCATGACCAGCGCCTCCGCCGACCAGGAAAAGCTGACGCTGTCCAACCCGACGATGCCGCTGCTGACGGCGGTCAACGCCCCGGCTGCCCCGGCGAAGATCCCGGCCACGGCGTACATCGTCACCAGATAGGCGCGCGGCGAGCCGCCCAGCGCCGAAATCCGCAAGGGATCCTCCTTCACCCCCCGGCAGGCCAGCCCGAAGGGGGAGCGCACGATCCGCCGCGCCGCCAGCATGCCGACCACCAGAACGGCCACCGCGAACAGGTAGGAGGTCCGGCCGAACATGTCGAAGCGGAACAGGCCCAGCAACGGGGCGGGGTCGATTCCCGACAGGCCGTCGCTGCCGCCGGTCCAGTCGCGCGCCTTGTTGGCGACCTCCTGGACAATCTGCGTCACCGCGATGGTCAGCATCAGCAGCGTCAGGCCGCGCGCGTGCAGGATCAAGGCGCCCGTGACCAGCGCCATCAAACCGCCCGCCGCGCCGCCGATCAGCAGCAGAACCAGCGGGTCGTTGACCAGATGGACCGCCGCGATCCCCGCCGCGTAGGCCCCGGTTCCGAACATCGCCGCATGCCCCAGCGTGGCGATTCCGCAATAGCCCAGCACAAGGTCGAGCGACAGCACATACAGCGCGGTCGCGGCGATGCGGGTCATCAGCCCGAGATCCTCGGGAAACAGCCAGAAGGCCGCCAACCCCAGCGCGCCGGTGATCGGCGCGGCCAGCCAACCGAAATCGCGCCGGGGCGTCGCCAGTGTGGCGGAATCACGGGTCATCGGGGCGCTCAATCCTTTGCTCAGGCCGTCGGTCATGGTGGCGCTCATGCCATCTTCCCCTTGAAGAAGCCGTGCGGCCAGCGGAACAGGATCAGGATCAAGGCCGCGTAGAAAAAGAACTCGCCGAAATTCGGTATCAGATATTTGCCCGCCGTGTCGGTGATTCCCAAGGCCAGAGCGGCGGCGGCGGATCCGAAGATGCTGCCCGCCCCGCCGACCGCCACCACCGCCAAAAACAGCACGATGTAGCGGATGGCGTAATAGGGTTCCAACGGCAGCAGTTCCGCCCCCAACACCCCGCCCAACGCGGCAAGGCCCGTGCCGAGCGCGAAGGTCGCCATGTAAAGCCGTTCGGTGCGGATGCCGAGCGCGGCGGCCATCGCCGGATCATCGACCGCCGCGCGCAGACGGATGCCGAAATCGGTGCGCTCCAGCAACCACCACAGGCCAAGCAGGGTGACGGCCCCGGCGGCGATGACGAAGGCGCGGTGCGTCGGGATGGACTTCGGCCCCAAGGACACCGTGCCGAGCAGCAGGTCGGGCAACGGGATCCGCTTCAACGACGGGCCGAACAGGTAATTGACCGACGCGACGATGACGAAGGTCAAGCCGATGGTCAGCAGCACCTGCGACAGCTCGTTCGCGTGGCCGTAGATGCGGCGGTAGAGCAGCCTTTCCAGCGGCAACGTCGCCAGCACCGTCAGCAGCACCGCGACCAGCAGCGCCGCCGCATAGGGCAGCCCGAAGGATTGCGCGGCGTAGGACGCGACGTAGCCGCCGACCATGGCGAAGGCCCCATGGGCCAGATTGACCACCCGCATCAGCCCCAGCGTCACCGACAGGCCGACCGAAATGATGAACAGGATCATCCCATAGGCGACGCCGTCCACGGCGATGCCGAACATGGTTTCCATGACACGCTCCGCCTGTTCGCTGGACCGTCCCCTCTCCCGCAAGGGAAGAGGGGACGACGCGCAACCCGCTTACTTGCCGATTTTGAAGCCGAAATCCGGCTGTTCGGGGAAGGACGCCTTTTCCGTGTTTTGCAGCTTGCCGTTCACCCGCTCCACCGTGCGCAGATAGATGGTTTGGCGGATGTGGCGGCTGTCGGGGTCGATGGTCACGGGGCCGCGCGGGCTTTCCCAGCTCATGCCCTTCACCGCTTCCACCGCCTTCAGCCCGTCGATCTTGCCGCCGGTCTTGGCGATCATGGTGTAGATCAGATGCACGCCGTCATAGGCGCCGACCGAGGTGAAGGTGGCGTTGTCCGACGACCCGAACAGCTCCTTGTATTTCGCCAGAAAGCTTTTGTTCACAGCGGAATCATGGGCTTGGCTGTAATGGAAGCTGGTGGTCATCCCCAGCACCGCGTCGCCCAGCGCCGGAAGGTCGGGTTCCTGGGTGATGTCGCCGGGGCCGAAGAACTGGATGCCCTTCTCCTTCAGGCCGTTGTCGGCGAAGGCCTTGGCGAAGGCGAGCGTCGTCGGTCCGGCGGGCAGGAAGGCGTAGACCGCTTCGGCCCCGCTGTCTTTGATGCGCTGCATGAAGGGGGCGAAGTCGTTCGATTTCAGCGGCATGCGGATGGTGTCCACCACCGCGCCGCCCGCCTTTTCAAAGGTGGCCTTGAAGGCGGTTTCACCGTCGATGCCGGGGCCGTAATCGCTGACGGCGGTGATCGCCTTTTTGACGCCCAGCTTGGCGATGTGGTTGGCCAGCGGCACCGTGTTCTGCCACAGGGTGAAGGAACTGCGGACGTAACGCGGCGATTTTTCCGTGATGGCGGAGGTCGCGGCGTTGAAGATCACGGCGGGGATGTTGGCCTCGTCGATCAAGGGGGCCACGGCCATCGCGTCGGGGGTGAAGGCGAATCCGGCCAGAAAGCTCACCCGCTCCTTCACGATCAACTCTTGCGCCAGAGCCTTCGACTGCGCCGGGTTGGCCTGATCGAGATCCTTGAAGACGAACTCCACGGTGTCGCCGCCGACCGTTTTGCCATGTTCGGCCTGATAGACGGCGATGCCCTCCTTGAAGGTCTGGCCGAACATGGCGAAGGGACCGGAGAAGGGGGCGATCACCCCGACCTTGATCGTCGCCGCGTCGGCGCCGCCAACGCCCAGTGAAGCCGCGAAGACCGCGCCCAAAAGCGCCTTGCGCAGAGTCGTCGTCATCATCCCTCCCAATCTGTCCACCGTCAGGGCCGCGTCGGGTGAATCCCGGCTGCGTGATCTTCCGTGCAGCCTACTGAGGGGAAAGCGGATCGTCAAGTGCGGTATATGATTTTATGGGCGATAAACGCCCAGAAAGAGAGCTTAGCATAATCATCTGTAAAACAACGAAAAGATCAAGATTCTGAGTTTTTATGGATAGGGATGCATTGTGCTGCGGCGCAGTAAGGGCGATTATCGAACTCATACATCATTTTTCGCACTTGACACAGGGCGTGCCCGCCGCCCATTCTGGGCGCAAAGGGAAATGAATGTGCGATTTTCGCACAAATGGGAGGTCTTATGGCGCTCATCACACCTCTGCGCGAGGCGGTGTCCAGCCTTGTGCAAGACGGCAACACCGTCGCTTTGGAGGGGTTCACCCACCTCATCCCCCACGCCGCCGGTCACGAAATCATTCGACAGGGCAAAAAGGATCTGACGCTGGTCCGCATGACGCCCGATTTGATCTATGACCAGATCATCGGCATGGGCTGCGCCCGCAAACTGATCTTCTCCTGGGGCGGCAACCCCGGCGTCGGCTCGCTCCACCGCTTCCGCGACGCGGTGGAACAGGGCTGGCCGCACAGGTTGGAGATTGAGGAGCACAGCCACGCGGGCATGGCCAACGCCTATGTCGCGGGCGCGTCCAACCTGCCCTTCGCCCTGCTGCGCGGCTACACCGGGTCCGACCTGCCGAAGGTCAACCCGAACATCCGCTTCGTCGAATGCCCCTTCACCGGGGAAAAGCTGGCGGCGATCCCGTCGGTGCGCCCCGACGTCACCGTGATCCACGCGCAAAAGGCCGACCGGCGCGGCAACGTGCTGCTGTGGGGCATTCTGGGCGTGCAGAAGGAAGCGGTTCTGGCCGCCAAACGCTCCATCATCACGGTGGAGGAGATTGTCGACGATCTGGAGGCGCCGACCAATTCCTGCGTGCTGCCGAGCTGGGCGGTGTCCGCCGTCTGTCATGTTCCGGGCGGGGCCTATCCGTCCTACGCGCAAGGCTATTCGGAGCGCGACAACAAATTCTACAAGGATTGGGATCCCATCGCCCGCACCCGAGAGACGTTCCAAGCCTGGATGAAGCGCCATGTCCTCGACACCGTGGATTTCGCGGATTTCAAGCGGGCGCTCGCCGACAGCGCGAAGAAGGAGACGGTGTGATGAGCGCGCATGACTTTTCGGCTGCCGAAATCATGACGGTGGCGGCCAGCCGTCTGTTGCAGAACGGCACGGTGTGCTTCGTCGGCATCGGCCTGCCCTCGACCGCCGCCAACCTCGCCCGGTTGACCCACGCGCCCGACGTCGTGTTGATTTATGAATCCGGCCCGATCGGCGCGAAGCCGACCGTCCTGCCGCTGTCCATCGGCGACGGCGACCTGTCCTTGACCGCCGACACCGTGGTCAGCACGCCGGAGATTTTCCGCTATTGGCTTCAGGGCGGGCGGATCGACGTCGGCTTTCTCGGCGCGGCGCAGATCGACCGTTTCGCCAACATCAACACCACGGTCATCGGCCCCTACGACGACCCCAAGGTTCGGCTGCCCGGCGCCGGCGGCGCCCCGGAAATCGCGGCGCAGGCCAAGGAGGTCTTCATCGTTCTGAAGCAGAACAAGAAGGCCTTCGTCGAAAAGTTGCCCTTCATCACCTCGGCGGGCTTCCTGGATGGCGGTGACGCGCGGGAAAAGGCGGGGATCACCGGCGGCGGCCCGACGGCGGTCATCACCGACCTGGGCATCCTGACGCCCGACCCGGTGACGCGCGAGTTGACCTTGACCAGCATCCATCCCGGCGTGACGGTGGAGCAGGTGCGCGAGGCGACCGGCTGGGACGTGAAAATTTCGCCCGACCTCACAGTCACCGAGATTCCCGACGCCGACGCGCTGGCCGCGCTGCGCGATCTTCAGGCCCGCACCGCCAAGGCGCACGGGCAAAGCACCAGTTCGGAGGGTTGATCGCGATGAGCGAGGCTTACATTTGCGACGCCATCCGCACGCCCATCGGGCGTTACGCCGGGGCCTTGTCGTCGGTGCGCCCCGACGATCTGGGCGCGGTTCCGCTGCGGGCGTTGATGGCGCGCAACGCCGGGGTTGATTGGTCGGCGGTGGACGACGTCATCTTCGGCTGCGCCAACCAGGCGGGGGAGGACAACCGCAACGTCGCCCGCATGTCCAGCCTGCTGGCCGGTCTGCCGGACGTCGTGTCGGGAACGACGATGAACCGCCTGTGCGGTTCCGGCCTCGACGCCATCGCCACGGCGTCGCGCGCCATCAAGGCCGGGGACGCGGAACTGATGATCGCGGGCGGCGTGGAAAGCATGAGCCGCGCCCCCTTCGTCATGGGCAAGGCCGACAGCGCCTTTTCCCGCGCCGCCGAGATTCACGACACCACCATCGGCTGGCGTTTCGTCAACCCGGCGATGAAGGCGCTGTACGGCGTCGATTCCATGCCGGAAACGGCGGAGAATGTGGCGGACGACTGGAAAATCAGCCGCGCCGACCAAGACGCCTTCGCGCTGCGCAGCCAACAGCGCGCCGCCCGCGCCATCGCCGACGGCACGCTGGCCCAGGAAATCACCCCGGTGGTCATCAAGGGCCGTAAGGGCGAAACCACCGTCACCACCGACGAGCACCCGCGCGCCACGACGCTGGAGGCGCTGGCCGCGCTGAAGCCGGTGGTGCGGGCGGGCGGCACGGTGACGGCGGGCAACGCCTCGGGCGTCAACGATGGCGCCTGCGCCGTGTTGATCGCGTCGGAGGCCGCCGTCAAACGCTTTGGCCTGACGCCGCGCGCCCGCGTCGTGTCGGGGGCCACCGCTGGCGTGCCGCCGCGCGTGATGGGCGTCGGCCCGGCTCCGGCGACGAAAAAGCTGCTGGAACGGTTGGGTCGCTCCATTTCGTCGGTGGACCTGATCGAGTTGAACGAGGCGTTCGCCGCGCAAGGTCTGGCGGTGCTGCGCGAGTTGGGCTTGCCCGACGACGCCGACCATGTGAACCCCAACGGCGGTGCCATCGCGCTGGGCCACCCGCTGGGCATGAGCGGCGCGCGTCTGGTGACGACCGCGCTCTATCAGCTTGAGCGAACCGGCGGACGCAGCGCACTCTGCACCATGTGCATCGGCGTCGGCCAGGGCATCGCCCTGTTGATCGAGCGGGTGTGAGCGCGCGTTCGGCCCCCTCCCCAGCCCTCCCCCGCTTGTCAGCGGGAGAGGGGGCAGGCGGCTGAAGCGCTCGCGTCCCCTCTCCCGCGTGAGCGGGGGAGGGTTAGGGAGGGGGCAACGGACACTTCCTCCCCACAAAAACAAGACCACCGGGAGGATCCCATGCCCTTCATCGACGCCGACGGATTGACGGTCCATTACGATCTGACCGGCCCGGCTGACGCGCCGGTTCTGCTGCTCGCCAACTCCATCGGCACCAGCCTGCACATCTGGGACGCCACCCTGCCCGCGCTGACCAAGCGTTTCCGGGTTTTGCGTTACGACATGCGCGGCCATGGGTTGACCGGCGTGTCGCCGGTGGGCGCCGACAGCGGCTACAGCATGGACCGTCTGGCCGACGACGCGGCAGCGCTGCTTGACGCGCTGGGCATTGGGCGGGCGCATGTCTGCGGCCTGTCCATCGGCGGCATGATGGCGCAGCGGCTGGCGGTGAAAGCGCCGGAGCGGGTGGACGGGTTGATCCTGTGCGACACCGCCGGGTTGATCGGCCCGCCGTCGATCTGGGCCGACCGGATTGCGGCGATCCGCGCCAACGGTCTGGACAGCATCGCCGAAGGAGTGATGGCCCGCTGGTTCACCGAGCGGTTCCGGGCCGAGCGCCCCGATCTCATTCGCGGTTACGTCGCCATGCTCAGCCGGACGCCGGTCGATGGCTATGTCGGCTGTTCCATGGCGATCCGCGACGCCGATTTGCGCGCCGACAACGCCCGCATCGTCGCGCCGACTCTCGTGGTGGTGGGGTCGGAGGATCTGGCGACCTCCCCCGCCCTGGCGCGCGAACTGGCCGACGGCATCCCCGGCGCGCGCTTCGCCATCCTGCCCGACGCCGCGCACATCCCCTGCGTCGAGCGCCCGGCGGAGTTGGCCGCGTTGATCCTGGAGTTTTTGAGCGGCCTGTCCGCCCCCGCCGAGATGCCGGAGCGCGGCCTGTACGACCGGGGCATGGCGGTGCGCCGCGCGGTGCTGGGCGACGCCCATGTTGACCGCTCCCTCGCCCGCGCCAGCGATTTCGACCGTGATTTCCAGGAATTCATCACCAAAACCGCCTGGGGATCGATCTGGACCCGGCCCGGACTGGACCGGCGGACCCGCAGCCTGCTGACCATCGCCATGCTGGCCGCGCTGGGTCATGACGGCGAGTTCAAACTGCACATCCGCGCCACCCGCAACACCGGCGTGACCCGCGACGAGGTGAAGGAAGTCCTGTTGCAAGCCGCCGTCTACGCCGGGGTTCCCGCCGCCAACCACGCCATCGCGCTCGCCCGCGCGGTCTATGAGGAGATGGACGCCGAAGAGGCCGGAGCGTCGGCGTCATGAGCGGGATTCCCTACGCCGACCCGCTGCTCGACCCGCTGTTCACCACGCCCGACGCGGCGGACGCCTTTTCCCCGCGCGCCCGCCTGCAAGGCATGCTGGATTTTGAGGCTGCGTTGGCGCGGGCCGAGGCGGCGGTCGGCGTCATTCCCCCCGGCGCGGTCGCCGCCATCGCGGCGGCCTGCGACGCCGCGCTCTACGACGCGGCGGCCTTGGGGGCGGAAGCGGCGCTGGCGGGCAACACGGCGATTCCCCTGGTCAAGCATCTGACCCGCAAGGTGAAAGAGGCTGACGAGGAGGCCGCCCGCTTCGTCCATTGGGGGGCGACCAGCCAGGACGCGATGGACAGCGGCCTTGTCCTGCAATTGCGCGGCTTCATCGACGGGCTGGACGCCGACCTTGCGGCGCTGGCCGCCGGGCTGGCGGTTCTGGCCGACCGCCACCGGGCGACGCCGATGGTGGCGCGCACCTGGTTGCAGCACGCCCTGCCGACGACCTTCGGGTTGAAGGCGGCGGTCTGGCTCGACGCGCTGGGCCGCGACCGGCAACGGTTGGCGGCGGCGCGCGGGCGGTTGGCCCTGCAATTCGGCGGCGCGGCGGGAACGTTGGCGGCGCTGGGCGATGCCGGCCCGGCGGTGGCCGAGGCGTTGGCGGCGGAGCTTTCCCTCCCCCTGCCCGCTTTGCCCTGGCACGCCAGCCGCGACCGCGTGACCGAATTGGCGGCGGCGCTGGGCATTCTCGCCGGAACGCTGGGGACCATCGGGCGCGACGTGTCGCTGATGATGCAGATGGAGGTTGGCGAGGCGTTCGAGCCGTCCGGCCCCGGTCGCGGCGGCTCTTCCACCATGCCGCACAAGCGCAACCCGGTGTCCTGCGCCGTCCTGCTCTCCGCCGCCCTGCGCGCGCCCGCTCTGGTCGGCGGGCTGCTCGCCGCGCAGGTGCAGGAGCATGAACGCGGCCTTGGCGGTTGGCACGCCGAATGGCAGGCCCTGCCCGACCTCGCCCGGCTGGTCGCCGGGGCGGCCCATCACGCCGCCACGATGATCGACGGGTTGACGGTGGACGCCGAGCGGATGCGGGCTAATCTGGATTTGACGCGCGGCTTGATCCTGGCCGAAGCGGTGACGATGGCCCTGGGCGAGACGATGGGCCGTCTGGCCGCCCACGCCCGCGTGGCGGAAGCCAGCCGCCGCGCCATCGCCGACCAGCGCCCCTTGCGCGACCTGCTGGCCGAGGACGCCGAGATCGTCGCGGCGCTGGGGCTGGACGGGCTGGACCGCCTGTTCGACCCGCTGCGCTACACCGGGTCGGCGGCCCATTTCATTGATCGCGCCTTGGCGGATCACGCTGTGATGGAACGCGCGCACGGTCGGTGAGGCCCATTGTTCAGAAAGTGAACCAGCGCGGTCCAGTCTTCGCGTTTCACAAAAATGGACCAATGGTCCACAATCGTCTCATCAAAAAACACCCCCAAGGAGGCGCCCGAGATGACCCACACGCCGCAGGCCGAGGCGGATTTCGCCCCGCGCGACTGGACGCAGCACCCGCCCTACCTGTCCCCCGCCTACAAATCGACGGTGCTGCGCTCCCCCAGCAAGCCGTTGATCCCGGTCAAGCAAAGCCTGCTGACCCGCAGCGGCCCGGTGTTCGGGCATGACAGTCTGCGCGAATTCGACAATGACTTGACCAAGAATGGCCGGGTGAACGGCGAGCCGTTGGGCGAGCGCATCATCGTGACGGGCCGCGTGCTTGACGAAAGCGGTCGCCCGGTTCCCAACACGCTGCTGGAGATCTGGCAGGCCAACGCGACGGGCCGCTACGTTCATCGCTGGGACCAGCATGACGCGCCGCTCGACCCGAATTTCTTCGGGGCTGGCCGTTGCGTCACCGACGATCAGGGGCGCTACCGCTTCACCTCGATCAAGCCCGGCGCCTATCCCTGGGGCAACCATCACAACGCGTGGCGTCCGGCGCACATCCATTTCTCGCTGTTCGGCCCGGCCTATCTGACCCGGCTGGTCACGCAGATGTATTTCCCCGGCGATCCGCTGTTGCCGTTGGATCCCATTTACAACGGCATTCCCGAAGGGGCGCGCGATCTGCTGATTTCGCGCTTCTCAATCGACGTGACCGAGCCGGTGTGGGCGCTCGGCTATGAATTCGACATCGTTCTGCGCGGGCGCCACGCCACGCCGATGGAGGCCTGAACCATGCTGAAGCAAACCCCGTCCCAGACCGTCGGCCCCTATTTCGCCTACGCCTGGACCCCGGAGCTGTATGGCCGTCGCCCGCTGCTCAGCAACGTGCTGACCACCACCGACACGGCGGGCGAGCGCATCCGCGTGGAAGGCGTGGTGACGGACGGCGAAGGCGCGCCGATCCGCGATTGCGTGATTGAGATTTGGCAGGCCGACGCGCAAGGCCGCGTTCAACCCGGCGCGGCGGGCTTTGGCCGCTGCGGCACGACGGAAGAGGGGCTGTACCGCTTCGACACCGTGAAGCCGGGCGCGACCGGCGACGGCGAGGCCCCGCACATCGCGGTGACGGTCTTCGCGCGCGGCATGCTGGTCCACGCCTTCACCCGCGTCTATTTCGCCGACGAGGAACGGGCGAACGCCGAGGATCCGACCCTGGCCCTGGTCCCGGAAGACCGCCGGTCAACCCTGATCGCCAGCCGCGCGGACACGCCGGGCGGCGCGGTCTACCGCTTCGACATCCGTCTTCAAGGCGACCGGGAAACCGTGTTTTTTGATTTGTAAGGTGTGTTTTTCCCTCTCCCTCTGGGAGAGGGAGGGGACCCACGAAGTGGGGAGGGTGAGGGGTTCGCCAACGACTGGGATTCTCGGAGAACCCCTCACCCGGCCCTGTCGGGCCACCCTCTTCCCGGAGCGGGAGAGGGAAACAAAACGTCCGTCACGCGCGCGTGCGCTCAATCTCCACGCCGACGCTGGCGGCGTCGGGGAACACGTCGAGCTTTTCGACCCGCACCTTCGCCGCCTTGACGCGGGCGTCGGCCAGGCAGCGTTCGGCGATGCGTTCGGCCAGCGTCTCCACCAGGGTGACGTGCCCCTGGGTGACGACGCCCTTGACCACCGACGCCATGTCCTCGCCGGTCACGCCGGGGGCGATGACGTCGAGATCCAGATTCAGGCGGACGCGCTGGGGCTTGGCGCGTTCGTGCGCGTAGACGCCGATCAAGGCGTCCATGACGAGATCACGGACAAAACAGCGGGTGGACAGCGCCGCCGACGCCGCGCGCGGCGTCGGAGCGGTGACGGTGGCGAAAAGCTTGTTCATGGGCGAACGCCTAACATAGCGGCGCCCGGCTGCCAAGACACCGCCGCGATCATGACGGGCAAGGCAGCCACGCTTGGCCCAAACCAACGTCTTTTTCAGTGCATTTCCGAACGGATTTGCTCGCGCAGGACGTCGATGGGGCGCAACGCCTCGCCATCCTCGTAATGCCAATAGGTCCAGCCGTTGCAGGCGGGCAGTCCGGCCATCGCCGCGCCGACCTGATGGATCGAGCCGCGATGATCGCCCAACGGGTTGGAGCCGATCAGCGTGCCGTCGGCGCGCACCCGCGCGGCCACCCGGCGGCGTTGGTCGAACAGAGTCGAGCCGGGGCGCAGCAAGCCGCGCTCCACCACCCAGCCAAAGGGAATGCGCGGCGCGCTGCGCTTGGGCGGCGTGTCGAGGATGGCGCCCTCCGGCGCTTCCTCCACCGCGTCGATGCGGGCTTGCGCGGCCTTCACATAAGTGTCGTCGCGCTCCAGCCCGATCCATTTGCGGCCCAGCCGCTTGGCCACCGCGCCGGTGGTGCCGGTGCCGAAGAAGGGATCCAGCACGACGTCGCCCGGACGGGACGAGGACAGGATCACCCGGTACAGCAGCGATTCCGGCTTTTGCGTCGGGTGGGTCTTCTTGCCGTCCTCGTCGCGCAGCCGCTCGCCGCCGGTGCAGATCGGCAGAACCCAGTCGCTGCGCATCTGAAGATCCTCGTTCAGGTTCTTCATGGCGTCGTAGTTGAAGCGATAGCGCGCGTCCTTGTCCTTCGACGCCCAAATCATGGTTTCGTGCGCGTTGGCGAAGCGGGTGCCCCGGAAATTCGGCATCGGGTTGGTCTTGCGCCACACGATGTCGTTGAGGATCCAAAATCCCAGATTCTGGAGCGTCGCGCCGACGCGGAAGATGTTGTGATAGCTGCCGATCACCCACAGCGAGCCGTCGGGCTTCAGAATGCGGCGGGCCGCCGTCATCCAATCCTGGGTGAAGCGGTCATAGGCCTCGAAATCGACGAACTTGTCCCAATCGTCATCCACCCCGGCGACGCGGGAATGGTTCGGTCGCAGCAGCTCGCCACCCAACTGAAGATTGTAGGGCGGATCCGCGAAGACGAGATCGACCGACTCAGGCGGCAGGTCGTTCATCAACGCGATGCAATCACCGACCAGGATACGATTGTGAGGAGACATCAGGGCAACCAACAGCAGCGGGGACTCGAGCGCGACAATGAGTCGCCGCCGAGTCGCCGTCAACAGCTTTTTGCGCCAAGAGTCAGACGAGTCAGCCGGTTAGCGCCTTTTGCGCGCGCACTGGTGCAAAAGAGACTCGGTGGTGCGCGGTGACGCCGTGCAGCCGCAACGCCGCCACATGCTCGGGCGTCGGATAGCCCGCGTTGCGGTCCCAGCCATAGTGGGGATGCTCCGCCGACAGACGCAACATCTCGTTGTCACGCGCCACTTTGGCGAGAATCGACGCGCAGGCGATGGATTGGCTGCGGCTGTCGCCCTTGACCACCGCCACCGCCTCGCAGCCAAGATCGGGGGTGAATTTTCCGTCGATCAACGCCGCGTCGGGGGCGGCTCCCGGCAAGGCCAGATAGGCGCGTTTCATCGCCAGCAGGGTCGCCTTGTGGATGTTGAGGTCGTCGATTTCCTGGGCCGACGCCTCGGCGATGGCGAAGGCGAGCGCGTGGGCGCGGATCGCCGGTTCGATCTCGTCGCGCAAACGGCGGCTGAGCGCCTTGCTGTCGTCGATCAGCGCGGCGATCTCCGGCGGCAAGCCGTCGGGCGGCAGCACCACGGCGGCGGCGACCACTGGTCCGGCCAGCGGCCCACGCCCAACCTCGTCGATGCCGCAAACCCGACGGCCCGGCCCGAAGGCGGTTTCAAAGGACAGGTCGGGGCGGTGACGGACGACCGTCGCCCCGCTTTTGGCGGGGCGTGGGGCGGAGGCGGCTTTGCGGGGCATGACCGGCGGCTTCAGCGGGGGGTGGAAAGCTGCTTGATATAGATGCGGGTCAGCGTCCGCAAGATGGGCGGCATGGCGGCCAAGGCCTGGACAAAGCTCTCCTTGCGGATGATTTCGCAGACGGTCGCCTCGGTCGCCGTGGCGCTGGCGGCGCGCGGATGATCGGTCAGCAACGCCAACTCGCCGAAGATCCGGCCAGGGCCGAGCAACGCCAGCTCCTTGTCCTCAAAGCCGTCGGCCCGGCGGATGGAGACTTGCCCGGATTGGATCAGATAGGCGGCCAGCCCCTCGTCGTTCTGGCGGAAAAAGACATGACCCTCGCGAAACAAGCGGCGTTCGACCAGCGTCTGGAAGGACGCCGAAGACCGGATCTCGGCGCCGCCGTCCAGCCGTTCCGGTTGGGGCAGGCCGTAATTGCGGCGGATCGCCGCGATCAGGCTTTCCAGCAGATAGCGCGCCAGCGGCGGCGATTTGCGCAGCATGATTTGAAACGTCTCGCGAGTCAGCTCCACCGCCGACACCGACGTGACGGTGCGCACGGTGGCGCTGCGCGTTCCGTTGTCGATCAGGGCCATTTCGCCGACCACCGACCCGGCTTTGATGATTCCCAACCGCTTCAAGCCTTCTGGACGTTCCAGCAAAGCTTCCATTTCACCGGATTCGACCAGCCATGCGCGGTCGCCAAAGGCCCCCTGATGCATCAGGATGGTTCCGGCTGGGATCTGAATGCGTCGGGTGTCGGCGCTGGGGGGGCTTGTCATTGGTCGGCTCAAGAAGCGTGTGGCGCAAGAACCTTATCAGGAATGATGACTGAAAATCGTTAATCCGCCAATTGGGAATGGCCCACGATCACCCTCTTGAGCCGATGGACGCGGCTGCGCTATGGATGCGGCCCGCGACGGCATGGGCCGGCGCCCGCGTGACTTCAGAGATGCCGACATGACCGCCGAAACCCCCGCGACCTCCACCGAATGCCCTTGCCGTTCGGGAAAGACTTTTGACGCCTGCTGCGGCCCCTATCTGGCCGGCTTGCCCGCCCCGACGGCGGAAGCGCTGATGCGCTCGCGCTATTCGGCCTACGCCGTCCGCAACATCGACTATCTGCACGACACCTTGCAGCCGGAAACGCGCGGCGACTTCGCCCGCGCCGAGGCCGAGACCTGGGCCGACAACAGCGTTTGGACCGGGCTTGAGATCCGCTCCACCGAAGGCGGCCAGCCCGGCGACAAGGACGGTCTGGTCGAGTTCGTCGCCCGCTTCACGATGAACAACAAGCCGCTGACCCACCACGAAACCAGCCGTTTCATCCACCAGGACGGGCGTTGGTATTATGTGGACGGCGTGCTGGGCGCCCGCCCGCGCAGCGGCCCCAAGGTTGGCCGCAACGACCCCTGCCCCTGCGGCAGCGGCAAGAAATACAAGAAGTGCCACGGGGCCTGACCGGCCCGTCCGTCGCGATCAATTTCACCCGGCGCGCCGCCAAAACGCGCCGGGTCTGAAACTTTCTCGAGTCTTTCGTGGTTTGGGCCGCAATCCCGATTGAATTCCGCGCCGGAACGGCTCATGGTCCGTTCGCCGTGTTCCGGCGTTTCGGGATGCGGTCTATCACGACAGATGAGACTACACTTATGTTCGATCGTCCGCAGCGCAACAACTCGTTCCGCGCTCCCGAGATTACCCAGCGCGACATCCGGGCCACTGTGAAGTGGTTCAACAGCACCAAGGGCTTCGGCTTCGTGACGCCCGAAGACGGCTCGCCCGACGCTTTCCTTCACTCGACGGTTCTGCAATTCAGCGGGCACGACAGCCTCGACGAAGGCGCGACCATCGTGTGCGACCTCTCGCGCGGCCCGAAGGGTCCGCAGGTCGCCACCATCCATTCCGTGGACCTGTCCACCGCCGCCCCGAGCAGCCGTCCGGCCCGCCCGGCGCGTGACCGTGACAGCGGCTGGGGCAACGATGGCGGCTACGGCGGCGGCAACAGCTACGGCGGCGGTCGTGACTCCTACGGCGATTCCGACAGCGGCGAGACCGTTGACGGCACCGTCAAGTGGTTCAACGTGACCAAGGGCTTTGGCTTCATCGCCCCGGCCAGCGGCGGCAAGGACATTTTCGTCCACATCCGCGCGTTGGAGCGTTCGGGCATCCAGTCTTTGGCCGATGGCGAGCAGGTGCGTGTCAGCATCCGCCAGGGCGCCAAGGGACCGGAAGCGCAGCGCGTCGAGCTGGCGTAACGTCTCGTCTCGTGATGTGATCTGATGCGGAAAACCCCCGCTCCACTGGAGCGGGGGTTTTTTGTCGTCCGCCCTTTGAACGAGATTCAGGCGACGCTGGGCAGAAAGCGTTCGCTGAACAGATGGTTGTCCGGCACGCCCTGCTCGCGCGCCGCGCGCTCCACCGCGTCGATCAAGGCGGGCGGGCCACAGGTGTAAAGATCGGGGGCCACAGCCAACGCCGCCAGATCGGCGCGCACCGCGTCCGCCGGGGTGCCTCGAAAGCCTTGCCACCCGTCTCCGGCCTGCCAGACGCAGGGGATCAGGGTGAATCCCGGCAACGCCTCCGCCACCCGCCCGAGATCGTCGAGCGCGAACAGCTCGCTCTCCCGGTTGACGCCGAAATAGAGGCGGGCGGGTTGCGGATCCTGGAACTCGGCCATCCGCCGCAGCATCGACAGCATCGGGGCCAGCCCGGT
The DNA here is from genome assembly GCF_057809575.1 of Azospirillum sp. FG154. NCBI lineage: Bacteria > Pseudomonadati > Pseudomonadota > Alphaproteobacteria > Rhodospirillales > Azospirillaceae > Azospirillum > Azospirillum sp. FG154. The sequence continues at coordinate 30,805 of NZ_JBMDKF010000022.1, forward strand.
TCCCCCGGCGACGAACCAGCGCGGGCGCAAGCCATGCTCCTGCAAGGTGAAACCGCCCAGCGGCCCATGCGTCAGCAGGCGATCCCCGATCTTGGCCCGCCGCTCCAGATAGCCGGAAAAACGCCCCTGGGGTTGCAGGCGGATCAGGAATTCCAACACGCCGTCCCAATTCGCCGTGTTGGCCAGCGAATAGGCGCGGCGCACGCCCTCGCCGGGGATCTCCAGCTCCATATATTGCCCGGCCTCAAACTCCGCCGCGCGGCCCTCCCCCTCATCCTCCAGTTCCAGGCGCAGGCGGATGGTCCGCTCGCCCACCACCGTCAAATCGGTCACGGCGGCGCCGCGCGGGCGCACGGCTTGGCTGAGGATGCGGGAGCGGTCAAAGGGGGCGCTGACGCTCATCGGACCACGCGGGTAGGTCCGGCACAGCAGGATCGCCCGGCGTTCGGCGTCCTCCGCCGACAAAGCGGCGCTGCTGTGGGGGCCGAGATGATACTCCCCCTCTTGCGCGGTGGCCCGGCAGGCCCCGCAACCGCCCTCGCGGCAGACCACCGGCAGGAACAGATCGACGGCGGCGGCGGCCTCGACCAGGCTTTGATCCTCGGCGCAGGGAAAGCTCAGCCGCTCGCCGTCGCGGGTGAGCAGCGCGATGCTGTGGACGCTCATCGGTTGGGAAACTCCCAGTCGGAACAAACGAAAAGCGCCGCCGGACGGGCAGGATGACTCCCCCCATCCGGCGGCGCGGTTCAGACGATCAGGCGGCGCGGTTCAGCGCGGCGGCGATGTCGTCCGGCGCGTTGGTGATCGGCTGGATGCCGAAGCCGTCCACCAGCGTCGCCAGCACGTTCGGCGTGATGAAGGCGGGCAAGGTCGGCCCCAACCGGATGTTGCGGATGCCCAACGCCAGCAGGGTCAGCAGCACGGCGGCGGCCTTCTGCTCGAACCAGGACACCACCAGCGACAAGGGCAGGTCGTTGACGCTGCAATCGAAGGCTTCGGCCAAGGCCCCGGCGATGCGGATCGCCGAATAGCTGTCGTTGCACTGGCCGATGTCGAGCAGACGCGGAATGCCGCCGATGGCCCCGAACTCATGCCGGTTGAAGCGGTATTTGGCGCAACCCAGCGTCAGAACCACCGTGTCGTCCGGCGCGCCGGTCGCGAAGTCGGAGTAATAGTTGCGGCCCGACGCCGCGCCGTCGCAGCCGCCGATCAGGAAGAAATGGCGGATGTCGCCCGCCTTCACCGCGTCGATGACGGCGCCGGCCACGCCCAGCACGGCGTCGCGGCCAAAGCCGACGGTGATGGTCTGTTCCGGTTCGTCCGCTTTGAAGCCCGGCAAAGCCAGAGCGGCGTCAACCAGCGGCTTGAATTGGTGGTCGGTCAGGTGGCGCAGACCGGGCCAACCCACCGGCCCGGCGGTGAAGATGCGCTGGCGGTAACGCGGGCCGGGTTCGATGATGCAATTGGACGTCATCAGGATCGGGCCGGGGAAGTTGGCGAAATCCGTCTGCTGATCCTGCCAGGCTCCGCCGTAATTGCCGACCAGATGCGGGTACGCCTTCAGCGTCGGATAGCTGTGGGCGGGCAGCATTTCGCCGTGGGTGTAGACGTTGATTCCCTTGCCCGCCGTTTGCTTCAGCAGGGCTTCCAGATCGCCCAGATCATGGCCGCTGACCAGAATCGCCTTGCCCGCCACCGGGGCGACGCGGACGGCGGTCGGGCATGGCGTGCCGAAACGCCCGGTGTTGGCGGCGTCCAGCAGCTCCATGACCTCAAGGTTGAGGCGACCGACCGACAGCGCGCGGTCCAGCAAAGTCGGGACGTCGGTCGGGTCGCTGGCCAGAAAAGCCATCGCCTCTTCCACGCCCGCGAACACCGTGTCGCGGGTGTAGCCCAGCACGGCGGCGTGGTTGGCGTAGGCGGCGACGCCCTTCATGCCGTAGAGGATCAGGGCGCGCAGACCGACGACGTCCTCCCCCACCTCGGCCAGACCGGCGTTGACCGGCACGGCGGCGGCTTGGGCCAGCAGCCCTTCCAGATCGGCGGCGGGCGTCCACTCAATCGCCGGGCCGGTTGGGGCGGCGATTGTGGCGGCGTTCGGCGCGGCCTCGCAACGCGCCTTCACCCGGTCGCGCACCGCCGCCGCCTCGTTCAGCAGAGTGACGAAGCGGGTCGGGTTGAAATTGACGTTGGTCAGGGTGGTGAACAGCGCGTGCAGCATGAAGGCGCCCGCCTCATGGTCCGGCACGCCCAGGGCGCGGGCGCGGCGGGCCTGCTGGGCGACGCCCTTCACCGCGTGGACCAGCAGATCCTGGAGATCCGCCGTGGTCGCGTCCTTGCCGCACAGGCCCTTGGCCGACGCGCAGCCGTCGCCGCTGGGAAGACGGGTCGTTTGCTCGCACTGATAGCAAAACATGAGGCGCCCTCTGACGTTTCTGGAGTGTTCCAGAGCGCTTATAGGGGCGGCCTCGACCGTCTCACTTGACCATGGTCAAGTGAAGAACTTTTACGCCTGCTTGGCGTCGATGATGCCGCGACGGATGGCGCGGGTTTTGGTGAAGGTGTCCTGCAACTGCTGCCCCTCGCCCCACCGGATGGCGCGTTGCAGGGCGGTCAGATCCTCGGTGAAGCGCTGGAGAATCTCCAGCACGGCTTCGCGGTTGTTGAGAAACACGTCGCGCCACATCACCGGATCGCTGGCGGCGATGCGGGTGAAGTCGCGGAAGCCGCCCGCCGAAAATTTGATGACTTCGGACTTGGTGTCCTCCTCCAGATCCGACGCGGTGCCGACGATGGTGTAGGCGATCAGGTGGGGCAGATGCGAGGTGATGGCGAGCACGCGGTCATGGTGGCTGGCCTCCATGATCTCGACGTTGGAGCCGACGCGGCGCCACATCTCAACCACCTTGTCCACCGCTTGCGGGTCAGCCCCGGTCGGCGGGGTCAGAATGCACCAGCGCCCCTGAAACAGCGAGGCGAAGCCGTTCTCCGGCCCGGAGTGCTCCGTGCCCGCCACCGGATGGCCGGGGACCAGATGCACGCCGTCGGGCAGGTTGGGGCCGATGTCGCGCAGCACCGCCTGCTTGACCGAGCCGACGTCGGTCACGATGGTTCCGGGGGCCAGATGCGGGCCGATGCGCTCCCCCACCTCGGCGAAGCTGCCGACCGGGGTGGCCAGCACCACCAGATCGGCCCCGTCCAACGCGACCTCCACCTCCGTCGTCGCCATCTCGACGATGCCCAACTCCATCGCCTTGACGCAGACGTCCTTGCTGCGGTCGGCGCAGACGACCTGCCGGGCGATGCCATACTCCGTCAGCGCCCGCGCCAGAGACGAGCCGATCAGGCCGATGCCGATGAAGGCGACGCGGTCGAACAGGGGGGCGGTGTCGCTCATGATGGTCCACGGGGGTGGGTTGCGGGCGCGAAAAACGCCTTGTTTTAAACCACCTTGGGGCGGATGGACCAAGCGAAACTTTGCGGGGTTGCGGGCCTTAGCCCTCCGCCGCCTCTTCTTCGGCCTGCCGACGACGGAAACCGACCAGGGCGGTTTCGTCGAGCATGATGGCCTCTTTGCGCTTTTGTTTGTCTTTTTCCCGCTTCAACCGTTCTTCTTCGGCCAGTTCAAAGCGCTTCAACTCCTGATAGGCTTCGGCCATCTGGTCGGTGGCGATGCTGATTTGAACCTCGACCTGAAGCAGCGATTCCCCCAGCTTGCGGCCCCGCTCCATCGCCGCTTGGGCGAAGTTGGCGTAGGTGAAGGACACGGCGAAATCGTCGCGCGCCGTCGCCTGCTCGTGGGCGATTTCTTCTTTCAGTTTCTCGATTTCCGCCTTCAAACGGTCGCCAAGATTTTGCAGCTCCGCCAGGGTGCGGCGCTTTTCGTCCAATTGCAGCTTTTGCAGACGGATGATGGTTTTCAGGCTCATTGCGGCCACTGCACCCCGAAGATTTCAGCCAACAGGGCGTAGCTGGTGGCCAGATCGGTCGACTCCCGCTTGCCTTGCTTCAAAAAGGCCTCCAGCGCCGGTTGATAGTGGATCGCCTCGTCCACCTGCGGGTCGGAACCTTTGCGGTAGGCGCCCAACCGGATCATCTCCGCCATGTTGTCATAGGCGGACAACAGCCGCCGGGCGTGGTTGACCAACTCGTTTTCGTTGCGGCTGTTGCAACCCGGCATGGTGCGCGACACGCTGCGCAGAATGTTGATGGCGGGGTAGCGGCCCCGTTCGCCGATCTGGCGCTCCAACACGATGTGACCGTCGAGAATGCCGCGCACCGCGTCGGCGATGGGTTCGTTGTGGTCGTCGCCCTCGACCAGAACGGTGAACAGGCCGGTGATCGACCCCGACCCGACCAGCCCCGGCCCGGCGCGCTCCAGCAGGCGCGGCAACTCGGCGAAGACGGTCGGCGGATAGCCCTTGGTCGTCGGCGGTTCGCCCGCCGACAGGCCGATTTCGCGCTGGGCCATGGCGAAGCGGGTGACGCTGTCCATCATGCACAGGACGTTGCGGCCCTCGTCGCGGAAATATTCGGCGACCGACAGCGTCATGTAGGCGGCCTGGCGGCGCATCAGCGGGGCTTCGTCCGACGTGGCGCAGACGACGATGCTGCGGGCCAAGCCCTCTTCGCCCAGATCCTCGGTGATGAACTCCTGCAACTCGCGTCCGCGTTCGCCGATCAGCCCGATCACCGCGATCTCCGCCCCGGAAAAGCGCGCCAGCATCGACATGACGGAGGATTTGCCGACGCCAGATCCGGCGAAGATGCCCATGCGCTGGCCCAGGCAACAGGTGAGAAAGGCGTTGATGGCGCGGATGCCCAAATCCAGCTTTTCCCCCACCCGCGCGCGGGCGTGGGCGTTGGGCGGCGTGTTGCGGATCGGCACCCCGCGCGTCCCGCGCGGCAGCGGCCCCTTGCCGTCCACCGGCTCGCCCAGCGCGTTGACGACGCGGCCCAGCCACGCGTCGGTCGGGAAGATGCAGGCTTGATCCTTCGCCACCAGGGCGCGGCAGCCCAACCCGACGCCGTCCAGCGCCCCAAACGGCATCAGCAGGGCGCGGCCTTGCCGAAAGCCGACCACCTCGCACGGGATGTGGCGGCCATCGCGGGATTCAACCACGCAGCGACCGCCGACCGACAATTCCTTTTCAATGCCGCCGACCTCAACCATCAGGCCAAGCACGGCCGTCACCCGGCCAAAGCGGTTGAAACCTGGAATGGCGTCGATGTCGTGGATGAGTTGAGCGATGTCGGCGGGCACGGGCGTGCTCCAAAATGCGCGATGGCCAAGGGTTTTCAAGGCGTTCGTCGTTTGCTGGACGCCGCCGTCAACCAGTATGCCCGCATCTTGCGGAGGAAGCATCAACGTTGCATGAAGCGCATCCTTCTGGCGTTAAGCTGAATCGTCTGTTAACTTGTGTAAACGGCGGGGAGACACACCGTTCATGAAGGAGCGGGGGCCGCGCCGAAGTTCGGGTTGCGAAAGCGCACCATCAAACGTCGGGATGTCGCCATGAGGGTTCTGCTGGTTGAGGACGATACCTCCGTCGCCAAAAGCATCGAGTTGATGCTGAACACGGAAGGTTTCATCGTCGATTCCACCGATCTGGGTGAAGACGGGCTGGAGATCGGCAAGCTTTACGATTACGACATCATCATCCTCGATCTGATGCTGCCGGACATTGATGGTTACGAGGTGTTGCGCCGTCTGCGCGCCGCCCGCGTCACCACCCCGATTCTGATTCTGTCTGGCTTGACCGAGATGGACAACAAGATCAAGGGGTTGGGATTCGGCGCCGACGATTATCTGACCAAGCCTTTTGACAAGCGCGAGTTGATCGCCCGCATTCAGGCCATCGTTCGCCGGTCCAAGGGCCATTCCGACAGCGTGATCCGCACCGGTCGTCTGACGGTCAACCTCGACACCCGCACGGTGGAGGTGGACACCCTGCCGCTGCATCTGACCGGCAAGGAATATGGCATTCTGGAGCTGTTGAGCCTGCGCAAGGGCACGACGCTGACCAAAGAGATGTTTTTGAACCATCTTTATGGCGGAATGGACGAGCCGGAATTGAAAATCATCGACGTGTTCGTTTGCAAACTCCGCAAGAAATTGGCCGCCGCCACCCAGGGCGACAATTACATCGAAACCGTGTGGGGGCGTGGTTATGTTTTGCGTGATCCGCACGAGGAAATCGTTGAAGGCGTGACTTCGCCGCCGCCGCGCATTCCGCAACAGGCGGCGGGTTGAGTTCGGGCGATTTATTTATTTTCGCTGTTTGACCGGACGAAGACGATTTTCGCTTGAAGTGGGGGGGTGTTCCCCCCACTTATAGGGTGTCATTCTGCTTCGGACTGCCCGGGCCTGTTTCGCCCTCGATCTCGCTTCGCGAGCTTGCCAGATTGCGGCCAATCCAAAATTCAGTCTGATGCGCCGCATCGGTGATGTGGCGCCACTTGCGTCATGGGAGACAGAGATGCCCGTCGGCACCGTCAAATGGTTCAACAGCACCAAGGGCTTCGGTTTCATTCAGCCGGAAAGCGGCGGCGCGGATGTGTTCGTTCACATCTCCGCCGTTGAGCGCGCCGGTCTCCGCAGCCTGCTGGAAGGCCAAAAGGTTTCCTACGAAGAGCAGCGCGATCCGAAGCGTGGCAAGACGTCGGCGGAAAATCTGAAGGCGGTCTAATCCGTTTTCAGCGATTCCAGAGAAAAGGGCATCGGGCAACCGATGCCCTTTTTCCGTGCTTCCCAAACCGGAGCCTGCGCCCATGGCCTTCAAACCGAACTACAACCAGCAGCGCGCCGAACGCAACCGCGCCAAAGAGCTGAAGAAGCAGGAAAAGCTGCAACGCCGCGAGGAAGATGCAGCCGCTCGTCGCGCCACGGAACAATCCGCTGACGGCGATGCGGTTGACAGCGATGGCGCCGACGATGGCGCTGTCAGCGTGACTGACGAGGCCGTCGGCGCCAAGACCGACAACGGTTGATCGGACGCGCGTTCCGCTTTGACCGATGGCGGAATGCGGTCCAACAGCCCTTGTTTTGTTGAGCGGCAGCAGGCTTCGGGACGTTCCGTCTCGATGCGGGCCGCTCCAACGCCTATGTGGAGAGTGCGATCATGGCCCGAAAGAAACCGCCGGTTGACAACGGCTTCATCCTGTTCGACGTCCTCTATCAGGATGGCGCCCGCACCTCGAACCGCAAGGTTCCGACGGCGGAAATCGACAGCTACGATAACGAAGGCTCGATTCGGGCCTTCATCGAAGGGCAGGACCGCAAGATTGCCGAAATGTCCGGCAACCCACGCGGACCGATCAAGTCGATCACGCGTTCGGATGTTTGATGTTTTGGGCCGGTGATCGTTTCCGATCATCGGCGTTCGTCGGCGGGCATGGCGGCGGTTTTGATCGCCGCCCAGGCCCCCACTCAGGGGCCTGCGGAGAAACCACCCAGGCTGTACAGGCCGCGCTGACCATCGACCGGCTTGAACTTGTCGGTGATGCCCAACACGGTCTCGGCACCGCCCAGATAGAGAACGCCGTCCTGCGGCATCTGGCGGGCGATCCCCTCCAGAACCTTGCCCTTGGTCGGGCCGTCAAAATAAATCAACACGTTGCGGCAGAACACGATGTCGAACTGCCCCAGTGGCGACAGATCGCCCAGCAAATTCCATTCGCGAAACGAGGCCATCTGCCGCAATTGCGGGCTGATTTGCCATTTGTCGCCGTTTTGCTTGAAATGCTTCACCAGCATGGTGATTGGCAGGCCGCGCTGCACCTCGAACTGGGTGTAGACGCCCGCCTTGGAGCGCTCGACCATTTCCGCTGAAATGTCGGTGCCGACGATTTCCACCCGCCAACCGGCCAGCTTCGCGGCCTCGTCGTTCAGGATCATCGCCAGCGAATAGGCCTCTTGGCCCGAAGAGCAAGCCGCCGACCAGATGCGGATCGACCGCTTGGCCGCCCGCGCCGCCATCAGGCGGGGCAAAACCAATTGGCGAAACTGGTCGAACGGCTTCTGATCGCGAAAGAAGGAGGACTCGTTCGTCGTCATCGCTTCGGTGATGTCGCGCAGCAGCGCTTCATCCTTCCGCGTGCGGACGGTGATCGCAAGCTCCTCCAGCCCCTTCATGTTCCATTTGCGCGCCACCGGCATCAGCCGGGATTCGAGCAAATAGGCTTTGTCGCGGGTCAGGACCAAGCCGGAACGCTGCTTGAGCAGCGTGGAGAACATGTCGAAATCTTCGACTCTCATGCTGCCCTCGACGCGAACTTGCGGATGTAGGGACCAATTTCCTTCAGCGGCAGAATGGCCGAGCAGATGCCCGCTTGCGCCACGGCGCCCGGCATGCCCCACACCACGCTGGACGCCTCGTCCTGGCCGATCAGGGTGCCGCCGCCATTGACCACGTCGGTGCAACCCTTCAGGCCGTCCTGACCCATGCCGGTCAGGATGCAGGCCAAAATCTTGCGCCCGCCATAGGCCTTCAGGATCGACCGCATCATCGGATCAACCGCCGGGCGGCAAAAATTCTCGGGCGGATCCTTGGTCAGCGAAATCACGTTCGCCCCGCCGCGCTGGGCGACCAGCATGTGGAAGTCGCCGGGCGCGATGTAGCAGCGGCCCTGCACGACGGGTTCCCCGTCCTTGGCTTCCTTCGCGTCGATGCCGCACTGGCGGGTGATGTGTTCCGCCAGAATGGTGGTGAAGGTCGCGGGCATATGCTGGGTAATCAGGATGGGTTGCGTGACCGCGCCCTTCATGTGCGACAGCACTTCAAACAGCGCCTGCGGCCCGCCGGTCGAACTGCCGATGGCGATGACGTCCGGCTTCACTTGCAGGCCCATCGGGGCAGGACGGGTGGTGATCGGCGCCTGTTCGCGCTTGAGCGACAAGGGCACATAGGCGGGCGACAGCGGGCGAACTTCGCCCCGGCTGCGTGACCCGGCGCGCCGCGCCGCCGCGCCCAGCGCCTTGACCTTGGACACCAGCTCGCGCTTGAAATCCTCGGCCCCGCCGATCTCGCGGGTGGAGGTCGGTTTGGGGATGTAGTCGGCGGCTCCGGCCGACAGGCAGCGGATCGACACGTCGGCGCCGCGCAGCGTCAGCGTCGAAGCCATGATGATCTTGACCTGCGGCGCCACGGCCAGCAGCTTTGGAATGGCGGTCAGGCCATCCATCACCGGCATTTCGATGTCGAGGACGATGACGTCGATGGAATTGCGTTGCAGCGAATTCACCGCCATTTGGCCATCGCCAACCGACGTCACCACCCGAATGTCGGCGTCACCCTCCAGCGCGCGGGTCAGAAGCCCACGGATGACGGCGGAATCATCCACCACCATGACCCGGATCGGATCCGGGTTCGCGGGCTTTGCGCTGGTGAGGGAGCTTCTGCCAAAACTGTCCGACATAACGACCGATCGCCTTTCAACTCAACATCCGAACGAAGAACCGTGTGTTAGACGGGCCGACGGATCACAGCAAGCCCACCTGTGCGAACTTGGTCTGGATGATGTCGCTGTCGAAGGGCTTCATGATGTACTCGTTGGCCCCGGCCGACAGCGCTTCCTGGATGTGAGCCAGATCATTTTCGGTGGTGCAGAAGACAACCTTGGGGAATTCCCCGCCGCTCATCTTGCGCAGCCGCCGGAGAAACTCGATGCCGTTCATGACCGGCATGTTCCAGTCGAGCAGAATGGCGTCGGGCATCTGCACCGCGCAGGTTTCCATCGCCTGCTTGCCGTCCTCCGCCTCGGTGCACGCGAAGTTCAGTTCCTCCAGGATCTTGCGCGCGACCTTGCGGACAACGCGGCTGTCATCGACGACCAGGCAGGATTTCATCTCGATAGCGCCTCAGGAAGCATGACGGGACGTGCGATGGAGGGAGACGGCGGGTTACGCCGTCTCGACCGTCGTGAAGTTGAGCAGACGAGGGACGTCCAACACAACCATCAACTGGCCGTTCAGGCGGTAAATTCCCGTGGACACTTCGCGCCAACGCGGATCCAACGTGGCGGGGTTGCGCTCGAAATCCTCGTTGGTGAGGCTCAACACCTCGCCGACGGAATCAACCATCAGACTGTACAGCTCACCGCGCAGATCGACGACGATGGACATGCCGGGCTTGTCCTTCGCCCGGCCGGGCAAGCCAAGCCGCAAGCGGACGTCGATGGCGGTGACGATGCGACCGCGCAGGTTGAGCGATCCGGCGACCTCCGGCGGAGCCAACGGAATCCGGGTGATCCGCTGGTGGCCGAGGACGTCTTGCACCTGAAGGACCGGGATGCCGAACATCTGATCGGCGATCGACATGGTCACATAGTCCTGGTTGCCGGTGGCGACGAGGTCGTCGCCCTTCGACTTGCGGACGGTGGAGGGCAGCTTCGCGTTGCTCATGCGGCACCTTTATGTTCGGTCAGCGTCTGCTGGAGAGCGAAAAGCAGCGCGTCACGGTCGAACTTGGCGACATAATCGTTGAAACCGGCGATCCGGCCACGATCAAGATCGCGCGGGCTGGCGTGGCTGGACAATGCCACCATCGGCACGCTCTGCCAACGGCTGCCATGGCGCACCGCCTCGGCGAAATCAAAGCCGCTCATGCCCGGCATCTCGATGTCCGACACGATGACGTCGAAATCCTCGCCCGCTTCGCACAGGGCCATCGCGTCGTTGGCGTTTTCCACCGCCGTGACGTCGTAACCCGCCACCGACAGCAACGGCGTCAGCAGGTTGCGGAAGAAGGGGCTGTCATCGACCAGCAAGACGCGATGGAGCTTCTCCTCCTCGTAACCGTCGTTGGCGCCCGATCCGAACCAATCCTTGTAGGCCTGGGTCAGGAAGAAGCCAGCGTCGATGACCTCGGTCGCCTTGCCCGCGATGATCGCCGATCCCATCAGGCCTGGACGTTCGGCGGCCAACTGGACGTTCAGCTTCTCTTCCACGATGTCGACGATCTCGTCGACGATCAGACCCATTGAGCGGTCGCCGTCGGCGAAGACCAGAACCGGCTGACGGCCTTCCTTGCCCAGCATGAAGTTCGGATCGATCGGGACCAGGGGCATCAGCTTGCCGCGATACTGGACCATCGGCAGGCCGTTCGACATTTCGACCGTGGCCACATCGACGTCTTCCAGACGGGCGACGAGCGACAGCGGAACCGCCTTGGGGGCGCCGTCGCCCGCGCGGAACAGCAGAAGCGCCATCTTGTCTTCCTGACGCTGGGTCTGGACCGCCGTGGTTTCCTTGCCAACGACGTCCGCGACCGCCATTTCGCCGGTGGCCGACGCGATGCCGTTGGGATCCAGGATCATGATGACCGAGCCGTCGCCCAGGATCGTGTTGCCCGAGAACATCTCGATGTGGCGCAGGATCGGGGCGACCGGCTTGACGACGATTTCCTCGGTGTCGAACACGCGGTCGACCATGATGCCGAAGGTGTAGGTGCCGACCTGGGTGACGACGATGAAGGTCTCGTCCTCGGTCTTGCTCGACGCCTCGTTGTCGTCCAGCTTCAGCAGCTCCTGCAACGACACCAGCGGCAGCAGGCGGTTGCGCAGGCGCAGGACCGGCGTTCCCTTCAGCCGTTCGATGGTGTGTTCGCTGTCGGTGGCGGCGCGCACCAGTTCGACGACGCTGATCTGCGGAATGGCGAAGCGTTCCGCCGCGCATTCGACGATCAAGGCCGAGACGATGGCCAGAGTCAGCGGGATCTTGATGACGAAGGTCGAACCACGGCCCTGGAGCGACTTGATTTCGATCGTGCCGCCGATCTTTTCGATGTTGGTCTTCACCACGTCCATGCCGACGCCACGGCCCGACACGTTGGTGACTTTGGCCGCCGTCGAGAAGCCCGGCTTCATGATGAACTGGATGATCTGCTGATCGGTCATCGAGGCCAGCTCGATTTCCGAGGCCATGTTGTTCTGAATGGCCTTCTGCTTGATCTTGTCGATGGCCAGACCCCGACCATCATCTTGAATCTCGATGATGATGTGGCCGCCTTCGTGATAGGCGTTCAGCGTGATCCGACCCGTCTCGATCTTGCCCGACTTGACGCGCTCGGCGGGAATTTCCAGACCATGGTCGGCGCTGTTGCGCACCATGTGGGTCAACGGATCCTTAATCAGCTCCAGAACCTGACGATCCAACTCGGTGTCGGCGCCGAGCATCTGGAGGTCGATCTTCTTGTTCAGTTCATGCGCCAGATCGCGGACCAGACGCGGCAGCTTGGCCCAGGCGTTGCCGATGGGCTGCATGCGCGTCTTCATGACGCCTTCCTGCAACTCCGACGTCACATGGTTCAGGCGTTGCAGCGGCGCGGCGAACTCGCTTTCCTTTTGCGAGCGCAGGATTTGGAGGAGCTGGTTGCGGGTCAGCACCAGTTCCGAAACCATGGTCATCAGGTTTTCGAGCAGATCCACGTTGACGCGGATGGTCTGCGCGGCGACCGCCGATTCCTTGGTCGCGTTTTCCGAATTGCCGTCGTTGGCGTGGCCAGCCCCACCCGCCGAGGCGACCGGGGTGGCGGCGACCGGAACCTTGGCCGCTGCGGCGGGTTCCGGCTCCGGAACGACCAGATCCTGCGAGGGCGCAGGCTCGGGCGTCGGTTCCGGCGCGCGGGGGGCGAGCGCGGTGCTGGCCGGGGCGGCGGGGGCCGCCGGGGGCGGGGTCGCCGGGCCTGGGATGGAGTTCCACAGCGCTTCCAACTCGTCCAGCGTGTTGGGGCGCTCTTCGGCGGCGGCCACGGCGGGGGCGGTCGGCGGCGGGGGAGGAGGAGCCTCGACCACCGGCGCGGGTCCGCCCAGCTTGCCTTCGGCGCACAGATTCAACCGCTCGATCAGCGGGATGTCGTCGCCGGGCGGTTCCGCCTCGGTCGCTTCCAGAACCGCCAGCAGGCTCTTGATGGTGTCCAACGCCTGAAGGATCAAAGAGACCGCTTCGGGGTTGATGGTCAATTCGCCGTCACGGAACTTGCCCAGCACGTTTTCCGAGGCGTGCGCCACCTTTTCCAGGCGCGGCAGGCCGAGAAAGCCGCAAGTGCCCTTGATGGTGTGGACGAGACGGAAAATGTTGGACAGCAGTTCCGGGTTGTTGGGGTTCTGCTCCAATCGGACCAACTCGACGTCGAGCACCGATAGGTTTTCGTTGGTTTCCGTTAGAAATTCGGAGAGCAGATCATCCATGTCGCATTCCCCAGGCCCAATGTTATGGTCCGCGCCGACCTGCGGCTCGAACAGGCGCTCTGTCGAGCCGCCGATTGCGTTCCAGTCCAGGTGATGGCCGGAGCGTGGCAAACACTGATTAAGAGAACCTTACCCGCAGCGATAGGGAAATCTCACAACGCCCCGCCGAAAATTGGCGGGACGCATTGTCACAGGAGGATCAATGAGGGATGCGGATCTCGCCAAAACCGTGCGTGACGCGGTGGCGGCCTTGAACGAGGCCTTGGCGTTGGCGGCCCGCCACAATCTGGCGGTGACGTTGCGCACCACGGCGCATCAAACCACGAGCGGCGTCGAGCGGGTTGTCGTCGACTCGCAAATTTTCAAACAATTGTGAGAAATTGCGACAACGTCACCAGTCGGCGCTGAAGATCAGCCGATCCGCGCCCGACGGAGTCGCGGCAAGGCGCAGCCCGGCATCCTCCGCGAAGCGTCCGGTGATGTAAGCGTGGACGTTGCGCGGCGTCAGGGGGGCGGTGGGCGCGCCGATCAGCGCGGCGGCCAGTTCGGCGCTCAACCCGCCGGGTCGTCCTGCGGCGGTGACGGTGACGCGGCCCGCCGTCGCGTCGCCCTCTCCGGCGACGGTGATCCGACCGCCATAAGGCAACGCCTCTTCGGCCAGCACGACCATGTTCAGCAGCAGCTTCGCCACGCCGCGCCGCTCGCCAAGCGCCGGGTCGGGCGTGCGTTCGGGCCAATCCAGCGCGCTGCGCCCGCCGTCGATCCATCCCGCCGCCGCGTCGCGGGCGTCGGCGAACCCCCGCTGTTCGCGTCCGGCGACGCCATAGGCCAGACGAAACACCCGCAGACGGCGGTCCGCCTGGCTTGATGAGTGATCGATCAACGCCACCGCTTCGCCAAGAAAACCCTGCCCCAGCGCCGCGCCGGTCAATCCCGAGACGGAATCAGGATCCGCCTCGGCGTCCTCGCGCATTTCCTCAATCAACTCCAGCCCGTTGCGGATGGCGCCGACCGGGCTGACCAGGTCATGGCACAGCTTGGAGGCGAGCAATTCAAGGATGCGGACCTCGATGGTGACGGGGGCGGTGACGGGTTCGGGCATGGGGGTGGTCACGGAGCCAGTCACGAGAGGGTCTCCACGCGGCAGAGAAGCGGGTTGCTGCCCGCCTGTTGTACTCTATATCGTGCCTCTTGTAACGTCAGCGCGCGTGTGGCGTGGAAGGACGACGGTGATGGAAGACGCGTTGGTTCCCGGCGCCTGGGTGCGGCATCCGACGCAAGCCGATTGGGGGTTGGGGCAGGTGCAATCGGCGATTCGCAACCGGGTGACGGTGAATTTTGAACATGCGGGCAAGGTGTTGATCGACACCGCCGTCGTCGCCCTGACGGTGGTGGATCCCGATGTCGGATAGGCGCCCGCCCTGCCCGGCCATCGTCTCGCGCCGCCTTGGCGGCGCTTGCGGAGGAACCGTTTGATGAAAGCCATGTTTTTGGGATTTGCCGCCGCGATCATCGTCGGGGTCGCCGTCGCCGCCGTGCTGACCAGCGCCGACATGTCCAGCGCCACGCGTTTTTCCTCCCTGTCGGTCCGGTTGTGAGCGCGGGCTTCATCCGGGCTTAAGGAAAGACGCGCCAAAGACGATTTTGACGCGTCTTTCCTTGAGAGGCTGCACGGTATAGGCTCCCTTGCGTCGGTGGGGGCGCCAAGGCGGGGAAACGCGTGATTTCACGTCTGAAAGGGGGAATGAGCGCGTTTGGGCTGCTGCTGATCCTTGGCTTGAACGCCATGATCGGCGCTGATTTGTCGCGTGAGCATGATGATCTGATCGCGCGGGCGCGGGAGGAAACCCAGAGCCTGAGCTTGATCCTGGAACGTCAGGCCACCGACAGCGTGACGGGGGTCGCCAAAGTTTTGGCCGGGGTGGCCGAGGTTTTGAACGTGCGCGCCGACCGTTGGGATCGCGGCGATCCTGACGTGCACGCGCTGTTGCGTCGCCAGGCGAGTCTGTCGCCGTTGATCCGCGCCCTTCTGGTGATTTCGGCGGATGGTCATCCAATCCATGACAGCGGCGCTCTGACGCCCGCCGATCTTGATCTGTCCGATCGCGATTATCTGACGGCGCAGCGCGACGGGACGGCCTCGGGGAGCTATCTGGGCGTGCCGGTTCGGGGGCGGGTGTCGGGCAACTGGTTCGTCAGCATGAGCCGACGGCTGGAAACCGCTGACGGACGGTTTGCGGGCGTGCTTGTGGCGGTGATCGATCCAGCGGCGTTTCGCGTCTTTTACGAGGCGCTGAAATTGCGCAACGACGCCGTGGTCACGCTGTATCACGCCAGCGGGCCAACGATGGCGCGTTTTCCCGTTCATGACGCCGGTTCCGACCCACCGGCTCTCTTGTCCTTGTCGGCCACTCTTTCGTTGCGATCCGGGTTGTCGGGCGTTGAGTTTATGGACCGCTCCAGCGATGGGCCAAGCCGGATTCTCAGCGTCCGTCGGTCGGTGGAGGTTCCGTTGGTCGTGACGGTGTCGCTGTCCCGTGACCATGTTTTGCTGCCCTGGCGCGACAAGGCCAAGATCTCCCTTGTGGTGGCGGTGTGCGGCAGCGTGATGCTCGGCTTTCTCACCCTGGTTCTGGTGCGCGAGGCCGGGCGGCGGGAAGCCATGCTGGCCGATTTGCAAAGCAGCGAAGGCGCCCTGCGCGACAGCCAGCAGCGGTTGATTCAGGACATCGCCGGACGCTATCGGGCCGAGGCGGAACTGATCGCGGCCAAGCAGGCGTCCGACGCCGCCAACCGGGCGAAAACCCAGTTTCTCGCCAACATGAGCCACGAATTGCGGACGCCGCTGAACGCCATCATCGGCTTTGCCGAGGCGTTGGAAACCGGCATCTTTGGCCGAATGACCAGCAAACAGACCGAATATGTCGGCGACATCCGCCGCTCTGGCCAGCATCTGTTGAGCCTCATCAACGACATTCTCGACACGACGAAGGTTGAATCCGGCAAATACGCCCTGCATGAAGAGGTTGTGGACGTCCGCGATGTGGTGGAGCAGAGCCTGCGGTCGGTGGGGTCGCAAGTGGCGGAAAAATCCATTGATCTTGCGGCGACGGCGCCCGCCGATTTGCCGAGTTTGTACGCGGACGAACGCGCTTTGCGGCAAATTCTGCTGAATCTTCTGTCGAACGCGGTCAAATTCACCCCGGCGAACGGTCGCGTCACGGTGATGGTCGACGCGAGCGAACGGAATCTGCGCATCCGCGTCATCGACACCGGCATCGGCATTCCCCAAGAGGAGTTGATGCTGGTGCTGGAACCGTTCCATCAGGTGGACAATTCGCACACCCGGCGTTACGCCGGAACCGGGCTTGGCCTGCCGCTGGTCAAGTCGCTGGTTGAAATGCAGGAGGGGCGTTTTCTTCTGACCAGCACGGTTGGTCGGGGCACCACGGCGACGATCCTGTTCCCCGCCGCCCGTCTGCGCCGCGTTCAAACGGAGGCGGCGCCGTCGCCCCGCGTTCCAGAGCTGTTGGTTTGAGCGTCATTCGCGCTCATGGCAGGCTGAGCATCACAAGATAGCTGCGCTGGAACGGCAGGAAATTGTCGTCGGACAGGATGTAGATCAGCGTTTCCCCGTTCGGTCCTGGACGGGTGGCGATTCCCTCGAAATTGTCGTTCAACAGGGGGCGTTCCAACCGCGCCAACTCCTCCCCATGGATGTCGGCGCCCGCGTGCAGGGCCGTGGCGGGGATGCGGACGATGCGGGTGGACCAGCCGCCCAGCAGCGACGCCCGCCGTTCCAACACCACAGCGCCGCCGTCCGGCAGTCCGGCGGCGGCGGTTGGGCGATAGCGCGGCGCGCTGCGGTAGGCCATCGGCAGCCAGTCCGCCCGCTGGGTCGGCAGGCCAGGGCTGGTCGTCACCCAGGCGCGGCGGGGCTGGTTGGGCGCGCGCTCGCTGTCCTCGTCCCCCTCTTCGATGGCGAGAAGGCGGCCATCGGCCAGGCGGGCCAGGGATTCCAAGCCGCCATTGTCGGGGCTGTCCTCTTCCACCGACGGGGGAACCGGCACGGGGGTTGGAACGCCCTGCGGGCCGTTGGGGTTGGCGGCGTAGCGCAACAGACGGTGGTCGCGTTCCAGCGCGACGATCCAGCCGCCATCCGGCAAGCCAAGCAATTCCTCGGCGTCGGTGCGGCGCTTGACCTTGGTGAAGCCTTCCTCCACGGGCAGCCGGCGAACCCGGATTTGGTCGGCGCCGATCAAGCGTCCGTCGGCGTCATGGTCGAGACGACCATCGACCACCAAGCCGGTGTCGCCGACGGCGACGAACCGTCCGCCATCCGGCGCCACCCACAGGCCGGACAGCCCGCCCGCCTCGCCCATGCCGGTGAGGTCCAGCGCGCCACGGAAGGTCAGCGCGCCAACCCGGTCCGCCAGTGGGCGGGATGGATCAAGCGGCGCGGGCGTCGCCCGCGCCGGGGGCGCATGCGGCTCGATGACTGTGGCGCACCCTCCAGCCAGAGCCAGAAACAGCGCGACCACCGCCCCGGTTCGGAAGAATGGCGTCATGCCCCAGTCATGCCACGCGGCACGGTCGAGAGGAAGAGGTCAGGCGTCCGCCCCACCATCCTTGTGGTGGCCGTCATGATGCTCGTGCGGGTGGGCCGGGGGCGGGGCGGTCTTGACCGTTCCGGCGAACCAATCGCGGATCGCCTGCGCCGGGTCGCTTTCCAGCGTCGTCACCGGCTCGATCCCCCGGCGGCGCATGTGAGCGACGAAGCCAGGGCCGGACGCCCCGGCGATGACCACCGACACTGCGTCAATCGGGTGCGGGCGACCGTCGCCGCACAGATGGAGCACCGCGTCCTCGGTCAACTCGATCCGGGATTCCTCAATCGGATCAAGGCCAGCCTCCGCCTCGAACACCAGAAAGCGGCGGGCGCGCCCGCCATGGGTGGCGACGCTGCGGTTGTCTTGCGTAGCGACGGCGATTTTCATGCAACGGATCTTTCCTGTTGGGCCGACGACCCGCCCATCCTGCCCAGCCCGCGCCGCGCCCGCACTGAGGGAAGTCAATCAACGGAACGGGAGGCCCGAAAGGGCCGGGTGCAGCCGCGCCGCCATCACCCCCTTTTGTTCACGTCGCTTGACATTCCTTTCGGAAATCTTAAGATATGATCGTCTGCTCCGTCGGAGAGGCCGGATCCCGCCTGTCGGGGGAACCGTTTCCGTCATATCGCTTCGCATGAGGATGTGACATGGGCGCCGCGCTCGCACTCCGCTCGACCGATTCCGGTGAATCGCTGTCGCGCTACATCAACGACACCCACCGCTACCCCGTGCTCGCGCCGGAAGACGAGTTCATGCTCGCCAAGGCGTGGACGGAGCATGGCGACCTGAAGGCCGCGCAAAAGCTTGTCACCAGCCATCTGCGGCTGGTCGTGAAGATCGCCGGGGGTTATCGCGGCTATGGCCTGCCGCTGTCCGATCTGATCGCCGAGGGCAATCTCGGCCTGATGACCGCCGTCAAGAAATTCGAGCCGGATCGCGGCTTCCGCCTGTCCACCTACGCCATGTGGTGGATCAAGGCGTCGATCCAGGATTACATCCTGCGGTCTTGGAGCCTGGTCAAGATCGGCACCACCGCCGCGCAGAAGAAGCTGTTTTTCAGCCTGGGCCGCCTGAAGCGCAAGCTGGGCGAGGTCGGCAACGGCGATCTTCAGCCGGAAAACGTCACCCGCATCGCCAACGATCTTGAGGTCGGCGAGCATGAGGTGGTGGCGATGAATCGCCGCCTGTCCTCGCCGGTCGCCTCGCTCAACGCCCCCATCGCGTCGGAAGGCGATTCGGAGTGGCAGGATCTGCTGGCCGACGAGCGCCCCTCGGTTGAGGAGACGCTGATCGAGCGTGGCGAGTCCGGTCGCCGCGCCGGGCTGCTCAACGCCGCGTTGGGCGTGCTGAACGAGCGGGAGCGGGACATTCTGGTCAACCGCCGCCTGATCGAACAGCCCCTGACGCTGGAGGATCTGGCCGTCCGCTACGGCGTCAGCCGCGAGCGCATCCGCCAGATCGAAGAGCGCGCCTTTGAAAAACTCGCCAAACAGACCTTGCAGTTGGCGGCGGCGGCGTAACGCCCTCCGCTGTCTCTCAGCGTTTTGCCCCGACCCCGACCCTCCCCCGCCGACGCTGGGGAGGGTGTTTTTTTGGGCGGTCGACGTTTCCGCGCCGGGCTTGACAGCGTCACGCGAATTGTTCAACAATCATAATTGTTGAACAATTCTTCGCGCAGAGTCGATGACGCCCCTTCCCCATCCCCCCGCCGCGACCGACCGCGCCGCCGACTGCCTGCGCGCCGCCATCATGGCCGGAGAGTTGAAGCCCGGCGAACAGTTGGTCGAGGCGGATTTGGTCGAACGGTTGGGCGTGTCGCGCAACACGCTGCGCGAGGCGTTCCGCCAATTGTGCCGGGAGGGGTTAGCCGAGCATCACCGCCATTGCGGCGTCACCGTGCGCGCCGTCACCGCCGACGACGTGCGGGAGATCTTCACGATCCGCCGGACGCTGGAGCTTCAGGCGGTCGCCGCCGCGCCCGCCATCCTGCCGCCGCCGCGTCTGGCGGCGATGCGCGACTGCGTGACGGCGGCGCAAGACGCGGCGGCGGCGCGCGCCTGGCGAACCGTCGGCACCCACAGCTTGCGTTTGCACGGCGAAATCGTCCGGTTGATCGGCAGCCCGCTGCTCGACGGGTTTTTCGCCAGCGTTCTGGCGCAACTGCGCCTCAGCTTCGCCGTCAACCCGGACGAAGCCGCCTTTCAAGCGCCCTGGATCGCCCGCGACGCCGCCATCGTCGAGCGGCTGGCCGTTGGCGACGCGGGCGGCGCGGCGGTCGCGCTGCGCCTCTATCTCGACGAATCCGAACAGGGGTTGCTCGCCCGCTTCCCCTCCCCCTGACAATCGACGCTCCCCCCTGGAAGGACCGACCCGACATGCTCAATTACCCCGCCGCCTATCAGGCCAGCACAGGATCCGCCCTGGACGTGGACCGGGCGTTTTACCAGCGTGTCGCCGCGCAAACGGACGGGCGCGAGTTGGTCGAAAGCCTGACCGTGCCGATCCGGTCGGGACGGGCCTGGACGGTCTCAGCGGGGCATGTTTTCCGCATCGTCACCATCGACGGGCCGCAGGTCGCCGATTTGAACATCTGGAACCGCCACGACCCGCGCGAACGCATGTGGGCGTCGCGCACCCGGCAGCTTCAGCAGGCCCATGTCAGCACTTATGATCGGATTTGGTCCACCCTGCCCTTCCTGCGCCCGCTGGTGACGATCACCCACGACACGCTGGCCGATTACGGCATCGACGAGCATGGCGGGCGGGTCCATGATTTGCTCGGCACCCGCTGCGATCCCTACGTCAACCGGATGCTGACGGGGGAGGATTTCCACCATCATTGCCATTCCAACCTGACCCGCGCCGTCGCCCCCTATGGCTTGACCGAGTTCGACGTGCACGACGTGCTGAACGTCTTCCAAGTCACCGGCCTGAACGCCGAGGACAAATATTTCATGAAGGCCTGCCCGGCCAAGAAGGGCGATTTCCTGGAATTCTTCGCCGAAATCGACCTGTTGTGCGCCCTGTCCACCTGCCCCGGCGGCGATCTCAGCGTGCCGTTGTGGGGGCCGGACGCCCGCGACCCGCTGGAGGTCTGCCGCCCGTTGGGGGTGGAGGTCTACAAAATCGACCCGGCTTTGTTGGAGGGTTGGCGCTCGCCGCCGGTCGCCGCCTATCGCGGCAACCACGGGCTGAAACTGGAAACCCCGGATTGGGAGAAATAACCAACGCGCCAGAGCGCCGCCCCGGCGTCACCCGTGGAACAGGGTGGCGTCGATGCGGCGGACCATGGCGATCAGGCGGGGGGCGTAGTCCTCTTCCAACCGTTTGGGATCGACCAGAAAGGCCGGGCCGCCGCAGTTGAAGGCCAACACTTGCGAGCCGTCGCGCGGAACGAAGGGCACGCCGACCGCGTGAACCTCGCTTTTCCACGAGCCGATAGAGCGGCAATAGCCGCGCGTCCGATAATCCTCGATGGCTTGCAGGATGCCGTCCTGGATGGCGGGCCAGCGGTCGCCCTCATGCTCCTCCAGCTTGGCCATCAGCGGCGCGCGCTCCACCTCCGGCAGGGCGGCGAGATAGGCGCGGCCCATGCCCGTGGTGGACAGCTTGATGTGGGAGCCGACGTCCAGCGACAGGGTGATCGGCCCGGCCCCCTTGCAGCATTCCAGATAGATCATGCTGACCCGGTCGCGCCCGCCCAGCGCCACCGCCAACCCGGTCTGGTCGGCCAACTCCTGCATCAGCGGACGGGCCACCTGTCGAACGCCCATGCCCGACAGGCAGGCGTAGCCCAGCGCCAGAACCGACGTGCCCAGCCGATATTTGCCGGTCGTCGGGTCGTAGGTCAGATAGCCCAGCTTGGACAGGGTGTAGCTCAGCCGCGAGATGGTCGGCTTGGGCAGGCCGGTGCGTTCGGCCAACTCCTGATTGCCCAGCGCCGATTCGTTGCGGCGAAAGGCCCGCAGCAATTCCAGGCCGCGCGCGAGCGCGGTGACGAAGCGGGGATCCTTTTCCTCGTCCACCGCCGGGTCGTCGGCGACCAGAGCCTCGTCCCGTCTGCGCATGGGGGTGTCCTTGATCGTCTGGGGGAATGGCTGCGGCCATCCTCGCAGGGATCGCGGAAAACGTCAAATTTTCGGAACAAAATTCCGCAAAGTGGAATTCAGAAACCGCCCTATTGAGCGGCCCCCAACCCCAACGACACCATCCGTTCGTACAGCGAGGCGCGGGAGATGCCCAGCAATTTGGCCGCCCGCGCCTTGACCCCGCCCGCCTCCTCCAGCGCGGCGGCGATGGCGATGCGTTCGGCGGCGTGCAGCACCTCCGACAAAGGGCGCGCGCCAAGCTGCGCCGGGGCGAGCGCGGTGGCCCCCGCCGGATGTTGCATGCCGGGCAGAACGCTGCGGATGTGCGGGGCGGTCAGGATCGGCGCGTCGGTCAGGGCGACCACCCGCTCCAGCGTGTTGTACAGCTCGCGCACGTTGCCCGGCCAATCATACTCGCGCAGCACCTGGACGGCGGATTCCAGCAGCTCGCGCGGCGGCGTCCCTTGCTGGATCGACAATTGTTCCAGGATGCGGTCGGCGATGCTTTCGATGTCCTCGGGCCGGTCGCGCAGCGGCGGCAGGGTGATCGGCACCACGTTCAACCGATAATAGAGATCGGCGCGGAACTGCTTGTCGCGCACCAGCCCGATCAAATCGCGGCTGGTCGCGGCGATGATGCGGACGTCCACCCGGATGACCTTGTTGGAGCCGAGCGGCTCGATCTCGCGCTCTTGCAGCACGCGCAGCAGCTTGGCCTGGAGCGGCAGGGACATGTCGCCGATTTCGTCCAGAAACAGGGTGCCGCCGTTGGCCAACTGGAATTTGCCGTCGCGGTGGCGGCGGTCGGCCCCGGTGAAGGCGCCGGGGGCGACGCCGAAAAATTCAGCCTCCAGCAGCGTTTCGGGAATCGCCGCGACGTTCACCCCGACAAAGGGGCGGTTGGCGCGCGGGCTGGCGTTATGGATGGCCTGGGCCAACAGCTCCTTGCCGGTGCCGGTTTCGCCCAGCAGCAGGACGGTGGAATCCATCTGCGCGGCGCGGCGGCCCAACCGTTTGATTTCACGAATGGAGTCGCTGGCTCCCAGAAATTGGGAGAAGCTGTATTTGGCGCGCCGTTCGTGCGCCAATTCCTGTTGGGCGCGGGCCAACTCCTCTTGCAGCTTTTCGTATTTTTTGACCAAGGGGCGCAGATACTCGGCGCGGTCGAACAGCACGAAACCGATGGCCCCGATCAGCGTTCCGTCGGCCCCGAACAGCGGCAGGCGGGTGACGACGAACGAACGGTCGCCGAACTCCATAATGTCCAGCGGCATCGGTTGCCCGGTTTCGATGACGCGGCGCAGCAGGCTTTTCGGAATGATGTCTTCGACCGGCTTGCCGCGCGGGTCGCCGGAAAAACGCAGCAGGGTCTTGTACTTCTCATCCATCCAGGCGATGCGGGCGTTGCGGTCCACGGTGACGGCGCCGACGCACATGCTTTCCAGATGCTCGAACAGGGAATGAACGGCGCGTTGCCGCAACGCTTCAAAATCGACGATGTCGTCCACGCCACCCTCCCAGATCGGACCGATTGTTGCTGTCGCGGTGCCGATGTTCGCTGCATTGCAGCGTATTTTCTCAACAATTTCAGGCGTCAACATAGTAACCCATCCATAAGAGCAAAGGGAAGGCGCGCATCTATGCACGGCGCGCGGGCGCATCCTGCGGGAAAGAGACGCGGATTATCTTCGGCATTTGTCGCGCTTTTTGATTCTTTTGTGACAATTTTTGATGTCAGTCGCGAAATACAACCGTTGGGGCTGAGGGGTGGTTGACGCTGACCGGCGCCAAGCGTGGGGCGCGCGCGGTCGGCCAGCGTCAACCGCCGACCGGGTCGGCGGTCACTGGGACGTCCATCCTCCGTCCATCGTCACCGCCGATCCGGTCATCCCGTCCGCCGCGTCGGAGCACAGGAACACCGCCAACCCGCCAAGCTGGTCGGGGGTGACGAACTCTTTCGACGGTTGCTTTTCACCGACCAACCGACGCCCGGCCTCCTCCACGCCGATTCCCTGGGACGCGGCGAGCGCGTCGATCTGCTTTTGCACCAGCGCGGTCAGCACCCAACCGGGACAGATGGCGTTGCAGGTCACGCCGCTTCCCGCCGTCTCCAACGCCACCACCTTGGTCAAGCCGACGACGCCATGCTTGGCGGCGACGTAGGCGGCCTTGTTGACCGACCCGACCATGCCGTGAACCGACGCGATGTTGATGACGCGGCCCCAACCGCGTTCGCGCATGCCGGGCAGGACGTGACGCGTGCCGTGAAACACCGCCGACAGGTTGATGGCGATCACCGCGTCCCAACGGTCGGTCGGGAACTCCTCCACCGGGGCGACATGCTGGATGCCCGCGTTGTTGACCAGAATGTCGACGCGCCCGAATTCGTCCTGCGCGAAGGCGACCAGATCGCGGATTTCGTCGGGTTTCGACAGGTCGGCCCCGTGATGGGCGACGCGGACGCCAAACTCCGTGGCGATGGAGCGGCGCAGCGTCTCGATCTCGTCACGGTCGCCAAAACCGTTCAGCACCAGATCGGCGCCGACCCCGGCGAGCGCGCGGGCGATGCCCAGCCCAATGCCGCTGGTCGATCCGGTGACGATGGCCGTCTTGCGCGACAACATCATGGCTTCACTCCCTAATGCCTGTTGGTTGGTTGAGGATCGGCGTTTTTGCGCGCCGATTCATGGCGGTAGTTCAGGCGCACGGCCCCCCAATGACGGCCGCGCACCAGGATCGGCGCCGACACTTCCTTGATGGTCACGAATTGCCCGCCGCCCATGTCGCGGCGGTAGGTTTGCAGAATGAAGGGCTTCCGGTTGCGCGCCGCCGCCAGCCCGGCGCGGTCGTCGAAGATGCGGCGGTTGCGGCAATGGGCGGCGTTCCACACCGGATCGGGGCCTTGCGGGTTGGCGTAACGCTGGTTGTGGGTCGGCAGATAGCCGTTGCGGTCCACCGCGACGCAAGACGCCGTGCGCGGGTCGGCGGCGAAGGCCGGTTCCAGAATGTCGGGCAGCGCCCGGTCGGTGAAGTCGGTGAAGCGGGTCTTGAACTGGCGCGGGTTGCTGTTGGCCACCGGGACATACTCCTCGTCGAACAGGTCGGCCTCGCTGATTTCGCCGATGGCCAGACCAGCCTCCAGCCGGGTGGCGAGTTGGATGGCGACCTGCCGCGCCCGGCGCAGGAACGGGCTGTCGACGGTCTCGACGCCCATGTCCACCGTCGCCTCAATCAAGGCCTCGCCCAGGCTGAGCAGGGAGGCGACCTGATCGCGCGCCCGCCCGACGTCGGCGCTCGACGACGCGATGTCGCCCGCGATCTGGCTCATGCGGCTTTCCATGTCGCGGCACTGGTCATGGATGGTCGCCGCTTCGCCGTCGATGCGGGTGGATTCGGTGGCCACCATGTCCATCACCTCGGACACCGTCGAGAACACCCCGGCGATGGCGTCGGCGCCGCTGCGGACGGCGGCGGCGCGCTCGGTCCCCGCCGCGCCATGGTCCAGCAGGCGGCGCGCCCGTTCGTCCAGCGTGCGCAGGGTGCCTTCGATCTCCACCGTCGCCTCGGCGGTCTTGCGCGACAGCGCCTTGACTTCGGTGGCGACGACGGCGAAGCCGCGCCCGGCGTCCCCGGCGCGCGCCGCTTCGATGGTGGCGTTCAGCGCCAGCAGGTTGGTTTGCCGGGCGATGGCGTTGATCTCGCGCGCCACCTTGCCGACGCCCTTCATCACCTCGCGCAGTTCGTTCAACTCGGCGTCGATGGCCCCGACGGTGGAGACCAGCGCGTTGATCGAGCCGATGGCCCCGTCCAGCGTCGCCCGCGACCCGTCAACCCGGCCCCGCGCCGCCTCCACCTCCCCGCAGGTGGCGCGGGCCGATCCGGCGATGCGTTCCCCCGCTTGCGCCATGGCGATGGACGCGGCGTGCAAATCGCCCAGCGTCGCCGCCCCGCGATCCATGCGCGCGCTGATGTCCTCGATCCGCCCGGAGATCTCGGCGATGTCCACCGACATGCCGCCCGCCGCGTCGGCGATCCGGTCGAGATGTCGGTCGTGAAGGGATGAGGCGATGACGCTGGAACCGTCCATGGTGATGATAACCTCCCTTGTCGCGCTGGCTGGGCCGCGCTGGTTGAAGCCTCCGGCGTTTCGCTGGAGACCCGTCGGCCCGGAATTGCGTGGTGTTTTCGCTAACTTGCGCAAATCGCGTGCCAGCGGGACAAGGCCCTGTGAAAAAACGGCAACATACGGAAATGATTGGACATGATGATTGGGGGATCGGGCGTCCTTTGTTGTCTCTGTCCGCAATTCTGGACGTCGCGTCACAGTTCTGGACAAACGTCGGCGTCGCCGTGGCAAAAGAAAAAACGAATGAACTCTTGAAATGGCGCGCGTGGGGAAAAAGAAGGGGGCCAGAAGGCCCCCTTGGGGAAGGTTCCGTTGAAAATATGCCCCGGTCAGCGCGCACGCCCCGGCAGACGGGCGAGGATCTCGCCAACGATGCCGCGCCGGAACAACAGCACGCAGACGACGAAGATGGCGCCGATGACCACCGGAACCGGCAGGCTGGTCGCCGCCAGATAGCTTTCCAGCGTCACCACCAACCCGGCCCCGACCACCGGCCCGAACAGGGTGCCCATGCCGCCCAGCAGCGTCATCAACACCACCTCGCCCGACATCTGCCATTGCACGTCGGTCAGCGAGGCCAGTTGGAAGACCAACGCCTTGGTTCCGCCCGCCAACCCGGCCAGCGACGCCGACAGGACGAAGGCGACCAGCTTGTAACGGTCGGTGCGGTAGCCCAGCGAAATGGCGCGCGGCTCATTCTCGCGGATCGCCTTCAACACCTGGCCGAAGGGCGAATGCACCGTGCGCCAGATCAGCGCGAAGCCGACGACGAAGACCGCCAGCACCACGTAATACATGGTCAAGGGCTGCGTCAGGTCGAAGATTCCGAACAGAACGCCGCGCGGCACGCCCTGGATGCCGTCCTCGCCGCCGGTGAATTTCATTTGCAGGGCCATGAAGAAGACCATCTGCGACAGCGCCAGCGTAATCATGGCGAAATAGATGCCCTGGCGGCGGATGGCGATGATCCCGAAGATCAAGCCGAGAAAGGCCCCGGCGAGAACGCCCAACAGCAAGCCCGCCTCCGGCGGCAGCCCCCAAACCTTGACCGAATGGGCGGTGACGTAGGCCGCGCCGCCGAAAAACGCGGCGTGGCCAAAGCTGAGCAGACCGGCGAAGCCGATCAACAGGTTGAAGGCGCAGGCGAACAGCGCGAAACACAGCACCTTCATGACGAAGACCGGATAGAGCGCGAAGGGCGCGGCCCCGGCCACCGCCAACCCGACGGCGAACAGCAGGGCGGTGCGGGCGGTTCCGGCGTCCGGCCCGCGCAGGGCCACCGTGGTGGTTTTGGCCGTGGTTTGGCTTGCGGCGGTCATGGATCAACGCTCCCGTCCGAAAAGGCCCGCAGGCTTGATGAGAAGAACGATCGCCATCACGACGAACACGACGATGTTGGACGCCTCGGGGTAGAAGACCTTGGTCAACCCCTCCATCAGCCCCAGCCCCAGCCCGGTGAGGATCGCCCCCAGGATCGACCCCATGCCGCCGATGACGACCACGGCGAAGACGATGATGATGAGGTTGGATCCCATCAGCGGCGACACCTGATAGATCGGCGCGGCCAGCACCCCGGCCAGCCCGGCCAACGCCACGCCGAAGGCGTAGGTCGCCGACACCATCACCGGCACGTTGATTCCAAAGGCCTGGACCAGAACCGGGTTTTCCGTGGCGGCGCGCAGGTAAGCCCCCAACCGCGTCCGCTCGATGGCGAACCAGGTGCCGAAGCAGACGATCAACGAGGACACGACGACCCAGCCGCGATAATTCGGCAGGAACATGAAGCCCAGATTTTGCCCGCCCTTCAGCAGATCGGGAATCGGGTAGGGTTGGCCCGACACGCCGTAAAAATGCCGGAACGCCCCTTCAAAAATCAGCGCCAGACCAAAGGTCAGCAGCAGCCCATAGAGATGATCGAGCTTGTAGAGCCGCGACAGCATCGTCTTTTCCAGAACGACGCCGATCAACCCGACCAGAGTCGGCGCCAGGAACAGCGCCCACCAATAGCCCAGCCCCAGATAGCTCAGCAGCAGCCACGCCACAAAGGCGCCGACCATGTAAAGCGCGCCATGGGCGAAGTTGATGACGTTGAGCATCCCGAAAATCACCGCCAGCCCCAGGCTGAGCAGCGCGTAGAACGAGCCGTTGATAAGGCCCAGCAAAAGCTGGCCAAACAACGCTTGGGGCGGCGCCCCCAACAGATCGAACATGCCATCCCTCCCCGAATGTCGCGCCCCCGAATGTCGCGCGTGGCGGTTTCTTGATTGATTGGCGCGCGACGCCCCCTCCCCATCCCTCCCCCGCTTGACCTACGGCATTCACACATCTTCGGTTTAGGCAACTCATTGGAAGAAAAAGAACTTTTCTCCGTCATTCCCGCGAAGGCGGGAATCCAGACTTATCCATAGGGTTCGTCTGGCAAACTCTGGATCCCCGCCTGCGCGGGGATGACGGAAAATCCGTTTCATTTCAATTAGTTGCAGCAAGAAAAAGATGTGTGAATGCCGTAGCCCGCTTGACAGCGGGAGAGGGGGTTGGTCGTTCCCTCTCCCGCCAGCGGCGGGGGAGGGTTAGGGAGGGGGCAACCGCGAGTCCGGCGTCACTTCACCAGCGGGCAGCCGCTCAGCGCCGGATCCAGGAAGGCGGTTTCTGCCGGGATCGTCTTCACGACGTCGTAATAATCCCACGGCCCCTTGGACTCGCCGGGCTTCTTGACGCGGACCAGATACATGTCGTGGAACATGCGGCCATTGGCGGCGACCTTGCCCTTTTTGGCGAACATGTCCTCAACCGGCAATTCGCGCATCTTGGCGGCGACCTTGTCGGAATCGTCGGTCTTCGCGGCCTCCACCGCCTTCAGGTAATGCTTGACCGCCGAATAGACGCCCGCCTGCACCATGGTCGGCTTCTTGCCCGCCTTGGCCTCGAACTTCTTCGACCAGTCGCGGGTCTGGTCGTCGAGGTTCCAATAGAATCCTTCGGTGAACATCAGGCCTTGCGCCGCCGACAGGCCCAGCGCGTGGATGTCGGTGATGAACAGCAGCAGCCCGGCCAGGCTCTGGCCGCTTTGGGTGATGCCGAACTCGGCGGCCTGCTTGACCGCGTTGGTGGCGTCGCCGCCCGCGTTGGCGAAGCCGATGACGTCGGCCTTCGACGCCTGGGCCTGCAACAGGAAGGACGAGAAATCCGCCGACCCCAGCGGATGGCGGACGGCGCCGACCACCTTGCCGCCCAGCTTGTTGACCATCTTGGTGGTCTCTTCCTCCAGCGACTGGCCGAAGGCGTAGTCGGCGGTCACGAAGTACCAGTTCTTCTTGCCCTGCTCGAACAGCGCGCGGCCGGTTCCGGCGGCCATCGCGTAATTGTCGTAGGCCCAGTGGAAGCCATAGGGGCTGCATTGCGCGCCGGTCAGCGCCGTGGCGCCGGGGCCGGACATCAGGAAAATGCGTTTCTTCTCCTTGGTGATGCCCTGCACCGCCAGGGCGGCGGCGGAGTTCGGCACGTCGGCGATGACGTCGACGTTGCCGGTGTCCACCCATTCGCGCGCCTTGCTGGCGGCGATGTCGGCCTTGTTCTGATGGTCGGCGACGACGATTTCGATCGGCGCCCCGGCGACCTTGCCGCCGAACTCTTCCGCCGCCATCCGCGCGGCGATGGCCGATCCTTCCCCGGCGAGATCGGCGTAAATGCCCGAACGGTCGTTCAGCACGCCGATGCGGACGACGTCGTTCGACACTTGGGCCTGAGCCGCGCCGCTGGCGAGCGTGAGCAGGGCGGTTCCGGCAAGAAGAAGGCTGCGCATTACGGGTTCTCTCCCTCAGGGGTTTTGGTTGGGTTTGGTCATGTTCGTTCGTTCGCGCGGTTGGGTCCGCGCGTGGCTTTGACGACAGGACATGTGGCAAGCCGCCGGGGTTCGCCGTTCCTCCGCAATCGGGAGGAACGGCGTCGCCGCAGTCGCTTTTGGTCAAAAACGGGGTGTCAGACGCCGAGATAGGTGTGGAGCTTGTCCATGTTGGCGTCGAGCTGGTCGTTCGGGATCATGTCCACGACATGCCCCTCTTCCATCACATAGTGACGGTCGGCGATGGTGGCGGCGAAGCGGAAATTCTGCTCCACCAGGACGATGGTGAAGCCGCGCGCTTTCAAGGCGCGGACGGCGACGCCAATTTGTTCGATGATGACCGGGGCCAGACCCTCCGTCGGCTCGTCCAGCAAAATCAGATTGGCGCCGGTGCGCAGGATGCGGGCGATGGCCAGCATCTGCTGTTCGCCGCCCGACAAGCGGGTGCCTTGCGTCGTTCCACGCCCTTTCAGATTGGGGAACAGATCGTAAATCTGCTCCACCGTCATGCCGCCTTCCTTGATGACCGGCGGCAGGGTCAGGTTTTCATCGACGCTGAGGCTGGAGAAGATGCCGCGCTCTTCCGGGACGTAACCGATGCCCAGACGCGGGATCTTGTGCTGGGCCATGCCGATCAGTTCGCTCCCCTGGAAGCGGATGGAGCCGGTGCGCCGCCCGATGATGCCCATGATCGAGCGCATGGTGGACGTCTTGCCCGCCCCGTTGCGGCCCAACAGGGTCACGACCTCGCCCTGACGAACCTCCAGGCTGACGCCGTGCAGGACGTGGCTTTCGCCGTAAAAGCCGTGCAGATCGTTGATTTCCAGCATGGCTGTCTTGGTGATCGAACCGTCAGGCATGCCCTGCTCCCCCACCCGTGCCCATATAGGCTTCCATGACCTGGGCGTTGCGCGATACGACGTCGTATGGACCTTCGGCGAGGATTTCGCCGCGCCGCAGGACGGTGATGGTGTCCGACAGATGGGCGACGACCGACAGATTGTGCTCCACCATCAGCACGGTGCGGCTGGCCGCCACCCGTTTGATGAGCGCGGCGGTTCCCTCGATGTCCTCATGCCCCATGCCGGCCAGCGGTTCGTCCAGCAGCATCACTTCGGGATCGAGCGCCAGGGTGGTGGCGATTTCCAGCGCGCGCTTGCGGCCATAGGGCAGTTCAGCGGCCAGATGATAGGCCCACGGCGACAGATTGACGTCCTCGATCAGTTCCAGCGCCCGCTGGTGCAGGTCGTGCAGGGTCGATTCCGATTTCCAGAAATGAAAACTGGTGCCGAGCGGGCGTTGCAGGGCGACGCGGACATTCTCCAGCACGCTCAGATGCGGGAAGACCGCCGAGATCTGGAAGGAGCGCACCAGCCCCATCAACGCGATGTCCGCCGGTTTGGCGCCGGTGATGTCCCGGCCCTTGTAGAGAATTTGCCCACGGGTCGGCGTCAGGAACTTGGTGAGCAGGTTGAACACCGTGCTCTTGCCCGCTCCGTTCGGCCCGATCAGCGCGTGGATGGCGCCCCGGCGAACCTGGAGGTTCACCTCTTTCACCGCGACGAAGCCCTTGAACTCTTTCGTCAGGCCGCGCGCTTCCAGGATGATGTCGTCGGTCATCGGCTGTGCAATCCCCTCCCCTGTCGTCCTCGTGGTTCCCGGCCGCTTCTCCGGTGGGACGTTTGCCGTTGTTGGTAAGCATGAAGCGTGCCAACCGGCGGCCATGATCGCAAAGCGCCCGAATCCCTTTGCGTCCCAAGGGCTGGCCGTTTCGGTCGTGAAAGCGGCGCACTTAGGAAAGCGTCAGAATCTCGGACACTCTGTCCAACCAACATGACACCACGCGAAGCGTTCGTCACCAACACCGTCAGGATGACGGACGTTTCCGTATGGTCGAAGCGCAGGGCAATCGGGTGAAGGGTTATAAACCTGTATAGAGGATTTTCCGTCATCCCCGCGAAGGCGGGGATCCAGGCTTTTCGGTCAGATTCTCTCTGCGAACTCTGGATCCCCGCCTTCGCGGGGATGACGAATTTCCCAATGAAGGAATTTCAAGCCTTCACCCGATTGCCCTGGGTCGATGCGGCTTGCAAATCGGACGAACGGCTGCGATGGTGAGAAACCGACGGTGCCGGGCCACGCCGCTTGCGGAATGGCCGGGATAATAGGGAATACGGTGCGGGTTCCGGGTTGCCCCAGAACCTTACGCCGTGGCTGCCCCCGCAACTGTGTGCGGCGAGTTCCTCTTCGCTACGCCACTGGCCTTAAAACGGGCTGGGAAGGCCGAAGACCAAGGAGCGACGACCCGCGAGCCAGGAAACCTGCCGCCGGACGATGACGTTCATTCCAACCCCGCCGGGTGTGGCGGGACAGAAGGATATGCCATGATGACCAGCCGTTCGCTTCGCGCCACCGCCGGAACCTCCGCCCGCACCGCCGTCGCGGCCTTCGCCGCCATGCTGTTGGGCAGCTTCCTGCTGTACGGCGTCGGCTTCGCCCAGCCGCAGCAGATCCACGACGCGGCGCACGACGCCCGTCACTCTTTCGCGTTCCCCTGCCACTAAGCCAGGATCATGGAATTGTTCCGGCGGCTGTTTACAGCCGCCTTGGTCGCGGGCGTGCTTTCCGGCACGGCCGCTTCCGTCGTTCAGCAGGTGACGACCGTCCCGCTGATCCTTGAGGCTGAAAAATACGAGGTGGTGACTCCGCCCGTGGCCGCCGCCCCCGCCCCCGCGATGGTCGGCCCGGTGGCTCAGGCCGCCATGGCGGCGTTGGCGCCCGCGTCCTCAGACCACGCGCATCACCACGCCGCCGCCCCGGTTCGCGAAATTGGCGAAGGCGTGCCGACCACCGCCGAAGAAGCCTTTCAACGGCTGTGGACCACCGTGGCGTCCAATTTGCTGGCGGGCGTCGGCTACGCCCTGTTGATCGGCGGCGTCATGCTGCTGATCGGCGAGCGGGTGGACGCGCGCCGTGGCTTGTTGTGGGGTTTGGGCGGTTTCATCGCCTTTTCCCTGGCTCCGGCCTATGGTTTGCCGCCCGAATTGCCGGGCATGGCGGGCGCTGATCTGGAAGCGCGGCAACTCTGGTGGTTCGCGACGGCGATCTGCGCGGCGGGCGGTTTGCTGGCGGTGGCGTTTTCGCGCAACCCGGTCATTCTGGCTGGCGGCGTCCTGCTGGCGGCCCTGCCGCATCTGGTCGGCGCCCCCCACGCGGAATCAGCCGCTGGCGCGGTTCCGCCGGAATTGGCGGCGCGTTTCGTCACCTTGTCGCTGGGAACGGCGGCGCTGTTCTGGGCGGTTCTCGGCAGCGTTTCCGGCATGATGATGAGCCGCGTCATCGGCTCCAACGATTCCGACGATGATTTTTAAGGGCGAAGGCGCATGTCCGCACAAAACAAAGCGGTGGTCGGCAAGACGCCCGCCACCGTCATCACCGGCTTTCTCGGGGCCGGAAAAACCACGCTGATCCGTGGCCTGCTGGAGCGGGCCGACGGGCGGCGTCTGGCGCTCATCATCAACGAGTTCGGCGACGTCGGCATCGACGGCGACATCCTGCGCGCCTGCGGCAACCCGACCTGCACCGACGACGACGTCATCGAACTGGCGAACGGCTGTCTGTGCTGCACCGTCGCCGATGATTTCGTCCCGGCGATTGAAAAGCTGCTGGCCCGCCCGAACCCGCCGGAGCACATCATCATCGAAACCAGCGGTCTGGCTCTGCCCAAGCCGCTGGTCCAGGCCTTCCACTGGCCCGCGATCAAAAGCCGGGTGACGGTCGATGGCGTGATCGCCGTGGTGGACGCGGCGGCGGCGGCGGAAGGGCGCTTCGCCCCCGATCCGGCGGTTCTGGCCGCCCAACGCGAAGCCTCCGGCACGGTCGATCACGAAACCCCGGTCGAGGAGGTGTTCGAGGATCAATTGCTCTGCGCCGATCTGATCGTGGTCAACAAGACCGACCTGATCGACGCCGCCGATCTGGCGCGCGTGGAGGGGTTGATCGGCGACGCCCTGAACCGCGACGCCAAGCTGGTCCGCGCGGCGCACGGCGCGGTGGATCCGCTGGTCCTGCTGGGCGTCGGCGCGGCGGTCGAGGACGACCTCGCCAACCGCCCCAGCCACCATGACGAGGAAGAGGGCCACGACCACGACGACTTCACCAGCTTCGTGGTGGAACTGCCGCCGCAGCCCGACCCCGACGCGCTGGCGGCGTCGCTGGCCGAGGTCGCGGCGGTGCATGGCGTGTTGCGGCTGAAGGGCTTCATCGACGTGCCGGGCAAGCCGATGCGCTTGCTGGTCCAGGGCGTCGGCGCGCGGGTGCAAACCCATTACGACCGCCTGTGGAAAGCGGGCGAGGAGCGCCGCAGCCGTCTGGTGGTGATCGGCGAAACCGGCCTGGACCACGACGCCGTGCGACGGGCCATCGCGGGATAGGGTCGCGGGGGAGGCTTTTCTCCCCCACCTTAAGAATCCCTCTCCCGCAGGCGCTACGGCATTCACACATCTTTGGCATGGGCAACTCATTGAAAGAAAAAGAACTTTCCTCCGTCATTCCCGCGAAGGCGGGAATCCAGGCTTATCCATAAGGTTCGTCTGGCAAACTCTGGATCCCCGCCTTCGCGGGGATGACGGGAAATTCGTTTTATTTCAATTATTTGCGGCAAGGAAAAGATGTGTGAACGCTGTAACTCCCGCAGGCGGGAGAGGGGAGGAAGTGCGGCACGTCGCCTGTTTGCCCTGGACCTGAACAACGCCCATGCATCTGCTCGCCGCCCGACAGGATGACCTCGACGCCGGACCCCAGGCCGAAGATCTGGGGCAAACTCCGGCGACGCTGGTCATGCTGTCCTTTTCCGACAGCGATCTGACCGCGCTGGCCTCGGCGTGGCGGGCGAATCGTGATCGGTTGCCGACGCTGCGGTTGGTCAATCTGAACCGGCTGGGCCATCCGCTGTCGGTCGATCTCTACGTCGACTCGGTGATCGCCAAGGCGGGGATGGTGGTTCTGCGCCTGCTCGGCGGGACCGGCTATTGGCGTTATGGGCTGGACCGCGTCGCCGAAATCTGCCGCGACCGCTCCATCCCGTTGGCCGTTCTGCCCGGCGAGGCGACGCCCGATCCCAATTTGAGCGGCTTCGGCACGGTGACGGCGGCGGATTCGCAACGGCTCTGGCGTTTCTTCACCGAAGGCGGGCCGCAGAACATCGGCCATCTGCTGGCCTGCGCCGCGACGCTGGCCGGTCATCCTGCGCCTTGGAGCGACCCGGCCCCGGTCCCTCGTTTCGGCGCGCATGAGGGTTGGCGCGGCGCGGCGCCGCCAAACGCGCCGGTCGCCGCCGTCGTCTTCTACCGCTCCCATCTGCTGGCGGGGGATTTGGCCCCGATTGACGCGCTGTGCGACGCGCTGGCCGCGCGCGGGCTGGCCCCGCTGCCGCTGTTCGTCGCCAGCCTGAAGGAACCCGATTGCGCCGCCTGGATGCGGGCGACGCTGACCCGGCGCCACGCCGCCATCGTCATCAACACCACCGGCTTTTCCGCCGCGCGCGCCAATGACTCAAGCCTGGGCGGGTCGCCGCTGGAGGCGAACGGAACGCCGGTGCTGCAAGCCATCCTCTCGACCACGCCGGAAGAAGGCTGGCGCGGGTCGGCCCGTGGGCTGGGGCCGTCCGATCTGGCGATGAATGTGGTGCTGCCGGAAATGGATGGGCGGATCATCGCCCGCGCCATCGCCTTTAAAACGGCGGGGGAGCCGGACCCCGACCTGCAATTCGCCGCCCCGCTGCTGCGCCCCGTCGCCGACCGGGTGGCCTTCACCGCCGATCTGGCCGCCGCCTGGGTTCGGTTGGCGCGGACGCCGCGCGCCGAGCGGCGGTTGGCGCTGGTTCTGTCGGATTACCCCGGCCCCGGCGGCGGCATCGGCCACGCCGTGGGGCTGGACAGCCCAGCCAGCACGGTCGCCATGCTGAACCGCCTGTCCGCCGAGGGCTACAGCCTGTCCGGCCTGCCGACGGACGGCGCGGCGCTGATGGACCATCTGACCGGCCCGACCCGCCCGATCCTGACGCTCGACGCCTACGAAGGATTGATCCCGCCCGACATCCGCGCCCGCATCGTCGCGGCGTGGGGGGAGCCGTCCGCCGATCCGGCCTTGTCCGACGGCGCGTTCCACGCCCGCGCGCTGGTTTGCGGCAACGCCGTGGTCGCCGTGCAGCCCAGCCGGGGCCATGGCCCGTTGAGCACGGCGCAGCACCACGACCCCGACACCCCGCCCAGTCATGGCTATGTGGCCTTTCACCTGTGGCTGCGCCATGCGTTCGGAATCCACGCCCTGGCGCAGATCGGCGCGCACGGCACGCTGGAATGGCTGCCGGGCAAGGCCGTCGCCCTGTCGGCGGACTGTTGGCC
The DNA here is from genome assembly GCF_057809575.1 of Azospirillum sp. FG154. Taxonomy (NCBI): domain Bacteria; kingdom Pseudomonadati; phylum Pseudomonadota; class Alphaproteobacteria; order Rhodospirillales; family Azospirillaceae; genus Azospirillum; species Azospirillum sp. FG154. The sequence continues at coordinate 67,062 of NZ_JBMDKF010000022.1, forward strand.
GGAGATCGTCGGCGGGGCGCTGCCGGTGCTCTACCCCTTCATCGTCAACAACCCCGGCGAGGGGGTGCAGGCCCGCCGCCGTCTGGGCGCGGTGCTGATCGGCCATCTGACGCCGCCGCCGGTGGAGGCCGGGTTGCACGGCGATCTGGCCAATCTGGAAACCGCCATCGACGAATATTCCCAGGCGACCGGCCTCGACCCCCGCCGTTTGGGGATGCTGCGCGAGACCATTCTGGATTTGGCTTGGCGCTCCGGTCTGGCGGCGGAATGCAATGTGCGGCCCGACGACGACCCCGACGCCATTCTCAGCCGCCTGGACGCCCATCTCTGCGACATCAAGGAGTTGCAGATTCGCGATGGGCTGCATGTCTTCGGCCTCAGCCCGACCGGGGAGCGGCGCGACCGGCTGACCGCCGCCGTCGCCCGCGACACTCAGGACCCGGCGACGGTCGCCGTCGCGCTCGACTCCTGCGGCGAGGCGGAAATGACGGCGCTGCTCGACGGGTTGGACGGGCGGTTCTTGCGCCCCGGCCCCGGCGGTTCCCCGGCGCGCGGGCGGGCCGACACGCTGCCGACCGGGCGGAATCTCTACGCGCTCGACCCGCGCGGCGTGCCGACGCCCACCGCCTGGACGCTGGGCTGGCAGGCGGCGGACGCGCTCATCACCCGCTATTTGCAAGATCACGGCGATTGGCCGCAACGGCTGGTCGTCGATTGCTGGGGAACCCCGGCGATGCGCACCGGCGGCGACGAATTGGCGCAGGCCCTGGCGCTGTTGGGCGTGCGCCCGATCTGGGAAAACGGCTCGGGCCGCGTCACCGGCTATGAAATCATGCCGTCGGGCGTGTTGGGCCGCCCGCGCGTGGACGTCACGTTGCGGATTTCCGGCCTGTTTCGCGACGTCTTCCCGCAGCAGATCGCCCTGTTCGATCAAGCCGTCCGCGCCGTCGTCGGGCTGGCGGAGGAGGGCGACGAGGTCAACCCGCTGCGCGCCGCCGCCCGCGCCGAAACCGCCGCCTTGATCGCCGACGGGATGGACGCCGAGGAGGCCCGCCGCCGCGCCACCGCGCGGGTGTTCGGCGCCGCCCCCGGCGTGTACGGCACGGCGCTGTCCAGCCTGGTGGCGCGCGGCGATTGGGCGACGCGGGCCGATTTCGGCATGGCCTACCTTGACGGCGGTTGCCACGCCTATGGCGCGGGGTTGGAGGGGGTGGCCCTGCCCGCCCAGTTCCGCCGCCGCGTCGGCGGGGCTGACGCGCTGGTGCATCACCAGGACCAGCGGGAGCATGACGTGCTCTCCACCGACGGCTTCATGCAGTATGAGGGCGGATTCGCCGCCGCCGCGTCGCTGGACGCCTCCGAACCCGCCCTTTACCACCTCGACAGCGCCGACCCCGAGGCGCTGGCCGTCCGCACCCTGGCCGAGGAGATCGCCCGCACCCTGCGCGGTCGGGCGGCCAACCCGCGTTGGATCGCCGGAATGATGCGGCACGGCTATCGCGGCGCGGCGGAACTGGCGGCCAGCGTGGACACTTTGTTCGCCTTCGCCGCCACCACCGACGCGGTGCGCCCGGCCCATTTCGACCTGTTGTTTGAAGCCTATGTCGAGGATTCCGCCGTGTGGGACTTTTTGACCCATGCCAACCCGGCGGCCTCCCGGCACATTCTCGCGCGGATGAGCGAGGCGCTCGACCGTGGCCTGTGGCATCCCCGCCGCAACGCCACGGCGGAAGACGTGCGCCTGCGCTGGGAGAACGCCGCATGACCGCCCTCAAGCCGACCGCCGCCAACCTGACCAGTCCCCGCAACCAGCCGCGTCGGCGCGGCGCCTGTCCCGGCGTGCTTGCCCCGATGGAGGTTGGCGACGGCTTTCTGTTGCGCGTGCGGGTTCCGGCGGGGGCGCTGCCCGCCGCCAACGCCCGGCGCATCGCCGAATTGGGCGCGCGGCATGGCAACGGGCTGATTGATCTGAGCCATCGCGGCAATCTGCAACTGCGCGGCCTGTCGGCGGATTCGCTGGCGCCGGTGACGGACGCCCTGCGCGCCATGGGCTACGTCGCGGCGGACGCCGTCAGCGAGGCGGTTCGCAACGTGCTGTGCGACCCGTCCGCCGGGCTAGACCAACAGGCTGGCGGGGCGTTGATGGACGTGCGCGCGGTCGCCCTGGCGCTGGACGCCCGTTTGGCCGGGGACGCGGCGCTCCACCGCCTGCCGCCGAAATTCGGCTGGCTGGTCTGCGGCGGCGGGGCGGCTCATCTGGCGGCCAGCGACACCGACGTTCGGTTCGACGCGGTGGACGGCGCGCGGCTGCGGGTGTCGCTGGGCGGCACGCTGGCGACCGCCGCGCCTGTGGGTCTGTGCCGGGCCGAGGACGCGGCGGACGTCGCCTCCGCGCTGGGCCGCGCCTTTCTGGAGCTGCGCGCGACCGTGCCCGAGCCGCCCCGCCGCATGACCGGTCTGGTCGCCGCGCTGGGCGCCGACGCCATCGCCGCGTCCCTATCCCCCTTTCTTTCCCCTCTCCCCCCCGGGGAGAGGGTCAGGGTGAGGGGGGAGCATCTCATGGATCATTTCGGCTTCGCCGAACCCCCTCATCCCGACCTTCTCCCCGGGGGGGAGAAGGGGAAAAATTCCTTCCTCACCGTCGCCTTCCCCTTCGGTCGGCTGACCTGCGCCACCCTGTCGGCCCTGTCGGACGTCGCGCGTGAGATCCGCCTGACCCCGTGGCGCGCCCTGCTGCTGGTCGATCCCGCGCCGGGCGCGGCGGCGCTGGCCGGACGCCTGGGCGCGATCCTGACCGCCGCCGACCGGCGGTTGCGGTTGACCGCGTGCAGCGGCGTCACCGGCTGCGACGTCGGCACGACCGACACCCACGCGACCGCGCTGGCCGTCGCGGAGCGCGCTGGCCCCTTGCTGGACCGCGTGCGGATGGTGCATGTGTCGGGTTGCGCCAAGGGCTGCGCCCATCCGGGCGTCGCCGACGTGACGCTGACCGCGCATGACGGCCGGTATGACGTCGCCCTGCGCGCCAAGCCGGGGGCCGCGCCCTGGCGCGCGAATTTGTCACCCGACGACGCCCTGTCCTGCGTCGTCGGCCTGTCTGTTGAGGAGTTGTCCGGTGTCTGAGCCGCTCTACGACTACATTCGCGACGGAGCGGCCATTTACCGCCAGTCCTTCGCCACCATCCGGGCGGAGGCCGATCTGTCGGGCCTGCCCGACGATCTGAAGCCGGTGGCGGTGCGGGTCATCCACGCCTGCGGCATGGTGGACGCGGGCCAGGATCTGATGTTCTCCACCGACGTCGGGGCCGCCGCCCGCCGGGCGCTGCGCGACGGCGCGGCGATCCTATGCGACAGCGAAATGGTGGCCCACGGCGTCACCCGCGCCCGGCTGCCCGCCGACAACCCGGTGGTCTGCACCCTGCGCGACGCCGCCGTGCCGGATCTGGCGCGCCGCATCGGCAACACCCGCTCCGCCGCCGCGCTCGATCTGTGGGCGGAGCGGTTGGGCGGGTCGGTGGTCGCCATCGGCAACGCGCCGACGGCGCTGTTCCATCTGCTGGAGCTGATCGCGGCGGGCGCGCCGAAACCGGCGGCGGTGCTGGGCTTCCCGGTCGGCTTCGTCGGGGCGATGGAAAGCAAGGACGCGCTGGCCGCCAACCCCTTCGGCCTGCCCTATCTGGCGATCCGGGGACGGCGCGGCGGCAGCGCCATGGCCGCCGCCGCCGTCAACGCCCTGGCGAGCGACGTGGAATGAGCGGCGATTCCGTTTCCCCCGGTCGGCTCTACGGCGTCGGCGTCGGTCCCGGCGACCCGGAGTTGATGACGCTGAAGGCCGCGCGCCGCATCGGCGACTGCCCGGTCGTCGCCTATTTCTGCAAGCGCGGGACCAAGGGCCACGCCCGCCGCATCGCCGACGGCGTCATCACCCCCGACCACATCGAAGTGCCGATGGTCTACCCGGTGACGGTGGAGCTACCGCCCGATCACCCCGATTATGGCCGCCAGATCGAAGCCTTCTTCGACGAATCCGCTGAGCGAATCGCCGCCCATCTGGCCGCCGGGCGCTCCGTCGCCGCGCTGAACGAGGGGGATCCGTTCTTCTACGGCTCCTTCATGCATCTGTTCCTGCGGCTTTCGACCCGCTTCCCGACCGAGGTGGTCCCCGGCGTCACCAGCATGGTGGCGAGCGCGTCCCTGCTGCCGCGCCCGCTGATGCTGCGCGACGACGTGCTGTCGGTCATCCCCGGCACGCTGGACGAAGCGGCGTTGCTGCGGGCCATCACCGGGGCGCAGGCCTGCGTGGTGATGAAGCTGGGCAGCAACCTGCCCAAGGTCCGCCGCGCCGTCGCCGCCGCCGGTTTCACCGACCGGGCGTGGTACGTCGAGCGGGCGAGCATGGCGGAGCAGCGCGTCATGCCGTTGCGCGACGCGCCGGACAGCGCGCCCTACTTCTCGCAAATCGTCATCCCCGGCGACGGCAAGCGGGCCGAAGGGGTGTATGAATGACCGGCTGGCTGAAAATCGTCGGGCTTGGGCCGGGACCGGAGGATTGGTTGACGCCGGAGGCCCGGCGCGATCTGGCCGAGGCCACCGATCTGGTCGGCTATTTCCCCTATGTGGAGCGGGTTCCGCCGGGACCGCAGGTGCGCCACGCCTCCGACAACCGGGTGGAGTTGGACCGCGCCCGCTTCGCGCTCGATCTGGCGGCGCAGGGGCGCAAGGTGGCGGTGGTGTCGGGCGGCGATCCGGGAATCTTCGCCATGGCGGCGGCGGTGTTCGAGGCGCTGGACGATCCCGACGCCCCCCCGGCGTGGCGCGCCCTGGATCTGCGCGTCGATCCCGGCGTGTCGGCGATGCAGGCGGCGGCGGCGCGGGCGGGCGCCCCCCTGGGGCATGATTTCTGCGCCATCTCGCTGTCGGACAATCTCAAGCCGTGGGACGTGGTGCTGAAGCGCCTGCGTCTGGCGGCGGAGGCGGATTTCGTCATCGCGCTTTACAACCCGATCTCCCGCGCCCGACCTTGGCAGTTGGGCGCGGCGTTCGAGGCCTTGCGGACGATCCGCAGCCCGGACACCCCGGTCATTCTGGCCCGCGCCGTCGGGCGGGAGGACGAGGCGATGACCATCACCAGCCTGGGCGCGGTGAAGGCCGATCAGGCCGACATGAAGACGCTGGTCATCATCGGCGCGTCGCACACCCGTCTGACGCCGCGCGCCAATGGCCAACCCTGGGTCTACACCCCCCGTCATTACCGGGGGTGAGGGGGATGAGCCGCCCCAACGACAGCGCCCTCTCCCCCCCGGGGCTAACAGATTCTCACATCGACCCGTTTGGCACGGCAGCGGACCGGAAATGTTTTTGGGTTCGTCATCCCCGCGAAGGCGGGGATCCAGGCTTCACCTCACGATGCGCCTTGCAAACTCTGGATCCCCGCCTTCGCGGGGATGACGGAGAAAATCTTTTATTTCCAATATTTTGCTTTATTGAACGCTGCGTGAATTTGGTAGCCGGGGGGGAGAGGGAGTCAGGCCATCCCCTCCAACCACGCCACAGCCGCGTCCACATCGGGCAGTTCCGCCACCCCGTCGCCGGGCGGGCGTTCCACCATGACCACGGGCAGGCCCAGCCGCCGGGCGGCTTCCAGCTTGGCGTCGGTCGCGCCGCCGCCGCTGTTCTTGCTGACGATCACGGCGACGCCGTGGGCCTGCATCAGCGCGGTTTCGGCCTCGACCGTGAAGGGGCCGCGCGCCAAGATCAGGGTGGCGTTCGGCAGGGCGGGCATCGGATCGGGCGGATCGACGGCGCGGATCAGGTAACGCTTGTCGGGCGTGGCGAGAAAGGCGGCGACCTCCTGCCGACCGATGGTCAGAAACACCGGGTCGCCGAGATCGCGGATGGCGAGCGCCGCCGCCGCCATGTCCGGCACGGCGATCCAGCGGTCGCCCGGCCCGGCCCGCCACGCCGGGCGGGTCAACAGCCGAAGCGGAACCTTGACCCGCGCGCAAGCCGCCGCCGCGTTGGCCGAGATTTGATCGGCGAAGGGGTGGGTGGCGTCGATCACCGCCTGAATCCCCTGTTCGCTCAGATAAGCGGCCAGCCCCTCCACCCCGCCGAAACCGCCGACGCGGGTCGGCAGCGGCGGCAGAACCGGGTTTTTCGTGCGCCCGGCGAGCGACACCGTGGCGTGAACCGTCGCGTGACCGGCCAGCCGCCGGGCGAGCGCCGTGGCCTGGGTGGTGCCGCCAAGGATCAGGGCTTTCAGCACAGGGTTCCCCCATCGTTGGATCGCCGCAGGAGCAGCGCGCATGGATAGCACACTCCCGCCGCGTTGGCTGTCCATCGTCGGCGTTGGCGAGGATGGTTGGGACGGCCTGTCGCCCGCCGCCCGCGCCACGGTCGAACAGGCCCGTTGCGTCATAGGCGGGGCGCGGCACCTTGATCTTCTGCCGGTTGTTGCGGATCAGGAACGGATCGCGTGGCCCTCGCCGCTCGCCGACGCCTTTCCCGGTTTGCTGGCCCGGCGCGGGCAGCCGGTCTGCGTGCTGGCCAGCGGCGATCCGTCCTGGTACGGCGTCGGGGCCACCCTGTCGCGACTCGTTCCAGCGGACGAAACGATTGTGCTGCCCAACGCTTCGGCCTTCAGCCTCGCCTGCGCCCGGCTGGGCTGGCCGTTGCAGGAGGTCCATTGCCTGACCGCGCATGGCCGCCCGTTGGAGCTGGTCATTCCGCATCTGCAACCAAACGCAAAATTGCTGATTCTGTCGTGGGACGGAACGACTCCGGCCAAGCTGGCGGCGCTGCTGCGCGCGCGTGGGTTCGGCGCGTCCAATCTTACGGCGCTGGAGGCGATGGGCGGCCCGCGCGAGGCCCGCGTCAGCGCCGCCGCCGATTCCTGGAGCGTCGAGCGCGTCGCCGACCTCAACACGCTGGCGGTGGCGTGCGTCGCCGCCCCCGACGCCCGCGTTTTGCCGCTCGCCCCCGGTCTGCCCGACGATTGGTTCGCCCATGACGGCCAGATCACCAAGCGGGAGGTCCGCGCCGTCACCCTGTCCTTCCTCGCCCCCCGCCGGGGCGAATTGCTGTGGGACGTCGGGGCCGGGTCCGGCTCCATCGGCATCGAATGGATGCTGTCCGACCCCAGCAACCGCGCCATTGCCGTGGAGCATCACGCCGACCGCCAAGCCCGCATCCTCGCCAACGCCGCCGCGCTGGGCGCGCCGGGGCTTGAACTGGCGCGCGGCAAGGCCCCCGCCGCCTTGGCCGGTCTGCCCGCCCCCGACGCGCTGTTCATCGGCGGCGGCCTGACCAACGACGGGGTGTTGGACGCCTGTTGGACGGCGTTGAAGCCGGGCGGGCGTCTGGTCGCCAACGCGGTGACGCTGGAAAGCGAAGCCCGGCTGTTCGACGCGCAAACACGGTTGGGGGGCGAGCTGTCGCAGATCGCCGTCAGCCGCGCCGTTCCGGTCGGCGGCTTCCGGGGCTGGCGCCCCTTCATGCCGGTGACTCTGTGGCGGGTGGACAAGCCATGATCGCCGCCGGTTTGGGCTGCCGCAAGGGCTGCGACGGGGCGGAAATCGCCGCGCTGGCGCGCGCCGCCTTCGACGAAGCGGCGTTGACCGCCGACCAGCGCGCCGCCGTGCGACTCGCCGTGCCGGAGATGAAGCGCGAGGAGGCCGGACTGATCGAGGCCGCGCGCGCGCTCAACCTGCCCATCACCCTCATCGACGCCGCCGCGCTCGCCGCCGCGCAAAGCCGGGCCGTCACCCGGTCGGCGGTGGTTCAGGCGGCGGTCGGGCTGGCCAGCGTGGCGGAGGCCGCCGCGCTCGCCGCCGTCGGGCCGGGCGGCCGCCTGCTGCTGCCCCGCCGCTCCACCCCCCGCGCCACCGTCGCCCTTGCCGTTTCGGAGATCCGCTCATGACCGTTCACTTCATCGGCGCCGGGCCGGGCGCCCCCGATCTGCTGACCCTGCGCGGGCGCGACCTGATCGCCGCCTGTCCGGTCTGCCTCTACGCCGGGTCGCTGGTGCCGGTGGAGATCATCGCCCACGCGCCCAAGGACGCGCGGATCATCGACACCGCGCCGCTGACGCTGGCGGAAATCGTCGCCGAGTTCCAGGCGGCGCACGCGGCGGGGCTGGACGTGGCCCGGCTGCATTCGGGCGATCTGTCGGTCTACAGCGCGCTGGGCGAGCAAACCCGCGCGCTGCGGGAGTTGGGCATCCCCTACAGCATCACCCCCGGCGTTCCCGCCTTCGCGGCGGCGGCGGCGGCGCTGGGCCGGGAATTGACCCTGCCGGAGGTCAGCCAAACCCTCATCCTCACCCGAACCGACGGGCGGGCCTCGGCCATGCCCGCCAACGAAAGTTTGGAGGTGCTGGGCGCGTCCGGGGCGACGTTGGCGATCCATCTGTCGATCCATGTGATCGAGCGGGTGGTGGAACGTCTGACCCCGCTTTACGGCGCGGACTGCCCGGCGGCGGTGGTTTACCGGGCGAGCTGGCCCGATGAACGGGTGTTGCGCGGCGCGTTGGCCGACATCGCCCAGCGGGTGGCGGAGTCGCCGATGGAGCGCACCGCGCTGATCCTGGTCGGCCCGGCGCTGGGCACGGAGGATTTCCGGTGCAGCGCGCTGTATGACGGCAGCCACATCCGCCGCTATCGGGGGTTGGGGGAGTGAGGATTGTGAGAACTCCCCGCCATCCCCTCTCCCGTTCCGGGAGAGGGTGTCCGCGCAGCGGACGGGTGAGGGGTTGGCAAGAAACCGGGGCGCGTTCCTTGGCGGCCCCCTCACCCTCCCCATGCTGCGCATGGGTCCCCTCCCTCTCCCGAAGCGGGAGAGGGACTGACCGCTCACCAACCCGGCGCGCACCCAACGATCACGCCCTGCCGGTCGGTGATGAGCACCTCGACCGCCACCGGCGCGCCGTCCAGCGTGGCGAGCGCGGCGGCGCGGGCCAATTCGGCGACATGGTCGGCCAGCGGCAGCCCGGCGTCGCGCGCCATGCCCAGCACCTGGGCGGCGGTGTTGGCCGTGCGCGCCTGGGCGATCAACTCGGCGGAGGCGCCCAACGCGGCCAGCCGCTCCGCCAGCCAATCCAGATCGACGCTGTGGCGTTTGGAGTGCAGATCCATCAACCCGCGCGCCAGCTTGCCGAATTTGGCGAAGCCGCCGCACAGGCTCAGGCGCGGAATCGGCTGGCGGCGCAGATGCTTGAGCGTGCCGCCCGCGAAATCGCCCATGTCGATCAAGGCTTGTTCGGGCAGCCCGTAGCGCGCCGTCACCGCCTTTTCCGACAGATCGCCGGTGCAGGCGGCGACATGGGTCAAGCCCGCCGCCCGCGCCACGTCGATGCCGCGTTGGATCGACGCGATCCAGGCCGCGCAGGAATAAGGCACGACGATGCCGGTGGTTCCCAAAATCGACAGACCGCCCAAAATGCCCAGCCGCCCGTTCATCGTCCGCTTCGCCAGGACGGCGCCATTCTCCACCCCGACCTCGACCACCAGATCGGCGGGTTGTCCGACAAGAGTCGCGGCCTCCGTCACCGCTTGGGCGATCATGGCGCGGGGAACCGGGTTGATTGCCGGTTCGCCGACCGCCAGGGGCAGGCCGGGCAACGTCACCGTGCCGACCCCTTCGCCCGCACGGTAGGTCACGCCCGACCCCGCCGGGCCGCGCCACACCCGCGCGCGGACCAGCGCGCCGTGCGTCACGTCGGGGTCGTCGCCCGCGTCCTTGACGATCCCCGCCGCCGCCCATGGTCCTCGTTCATCCTGCCCCTGATCGGTCCAGGCGAGCGCGAAGGCCGGGGTTTGCCCGCCCGGCAACGTCACCGTCACCGGATCGGGGAAGCCGCCGCCGAACAACGCCTCGGTCGCCGCCCGCGCGGCGGCGGTCGCGCAGGTTCCCGTCGTCCAGCCACGCCGCAGGGGTGTAGCATGATCCGTCCCGCCGCCCGCCTCATCGTCGCCCTCGGCGCCGTTCTCTTCGATGCTTGATTCAGAGTCTTCGTCCATGCCCACCACGCCGTCATCCCTTGGGCCGTCGCCCAAATCCCTGGCCGAACCGCTGCCCGAATCGCTTCTGGTCCCCTTCGCCCCCGGCAGCGTCTGGTTGGCCGGGGCCGGTCCCGGCGACCCCGGCTTGCTGACCCTGCTGGCGTTGCAAGGTCTACGGCAAGCCGACGTCATCGTCCACGACGCGCTGGTCGGCGAACGGATCATGGCGCTGGCCTCGCCGACGGCAAGGCTGGAGTTCGCCGGAAAACGCGGCGGGCGTCCATCGGCCCATCAGGACGACATCACCAGCCGCCTGATTGAACTGGCGCGCGAAGGGCATCGGGTGTTGCGGCTGAAGGGCGGCGACCCCTTCGTTTTCGGGCGCGGCGGGGAAGAGGCGCAGGCGTTGGCGGAGGAGGGCATCCCCTTCCGCATCGTGCCGGGCGTCACGGCGGGCATCGCCGGTTTGGCCTATGCCGGAATTCCGGCGACGCACCGCAGCGCCAACCAGGCCGTCATTCTGGCGACCGGCCATTCGCTGGGCGGCGGGCCGGATTGGCGGGCGCTGGCCGCCACCGGCGCGCCGTTGATCCTCTACATGGCGTGGAAGGCGCTGCCGGAGATCGCCGCCGAACTGATGGCGGGCGGCCTGCCCGCCGACACGCCGGTGGGCGTGGTGACGAAGGCGACGACGCCCGATCAACAAACCCTGGTCAGCAGCCTGGGCGCCTGCGTCGCCGATCTGGCCGCCAGCGGGCTGGAGCCGCCCGCCATCATCGTGGTGGGCGAGGTGGTGCGGCTGCGCCCGCAACTGGACTGGTTGCCGCACCATGGCTGACGGGCTGATCGTCGCCGCCCCGGCGTCGGGAACCGGCAAGACCACGGTGACGCTGGGCTTGCTGGTCGCCCTGCGGGAACGCGGCGTGCGCGTCGGCGCGCTGAAGGCCGGGCCAGACTACATCGACCCGGCCTTTCATCAGGCGGCGACCGGGCGGCCCAGCGTCAACCTCGACAGTTGGGCGATGGGGCCGGATTTGCTCGACGGGCTGGCCGCCCGCGCCGCCGAAGGGGCCGATCTGCTGGTGTGCGAGGCGTTGATGGGCCTGTTCGACGGCGTGGCCGGGGTGGGCGCGACCGGAACCGGCTCCACCGCCGAGATCGCGGCGCGCACCGGCTGGCCGGTTCTGCTGGTGGTCAACGCCAAGGGGCAATCGCAATCGGCGGCGGCGCTGGTCAAGGGCTTCGCCAGCTACCGCGACGACGTGCGGATCGGCGGCGTCATCCTGAACAACGTCGGCAGCCCGCGCCACACCGCCTTGGCGGGCGGCGCCATCGAGGCGTTGGGGATTCCCATGCTGGGATCCCTGCCCCGCTCCCCCGACGTGGCCTTGCCCGAACGGCATCTCGGGCTGGTCCAGGCGGGGGAAACCGCCGGGCTGGCCGAGCGGCTGGCGGGTCTGGGCCGCTTCGTCGCCGCCCATGTCGATGTGGATCGGGTCGCGGCGCTCGCCACCCCGTCACGCGCCGGGCTGGGCGGCGCCACGCCCGCCATGCCGCCCTTGGGGCAGCGCGTCGCCATCGCCCACGACGCCGCCTTCACCTTTGTCTATCCGCATCTGCTCGACGGTTGGCGGGCCAGCGGGGCCGAATTGAGTTTCTTTTCGCCCTTGGCCGACGAGCCGCCGCCCGCCGATTGCGACGCGGTCTATCTGCCGGGCGGTTATCCCGAACTGCACGCCGGACGCCTGTCCGCCGCCGCCCGCTTCCGCGCCGGCCTGGTCGCGGCGGCGCACAGCAAGCCGGTTTACGGCGAGTGCGGCGGCTACATGGCGATGGGCGAAACGCTGGAGGACGCCGAGGGAATCATCCATCCGATGGCCGGGCTGCTGGGCGTGCGCACCAGCTTCGCCAAGCGCAAGCTGCATCTTGGCTATCGCCGGGCGACGTTGCTGGCCGACGGGCCGTTGGGGACGGCGGGGACGGTGCTGATGGGGCATGAGTTCCATTACGCCTCCACCCTGTCGCGCGGCGACGACGCGCCGCTGGTGACGGCCCGTGCGGCGGACGGCGGCGATCTGGGGGCGTTGGGCGGGCGGCGCGGCTTGGCGCTGGGATCCTTCTTTCACCTGATCGCCCGTTTCAATCCGCCGGGCGGAGGGAGCTGAGCCATGGAGGAGGCCTTCACCGGGGCGGAGCGCGACGCGCTCTATTTCACCAAGGCCGAGCGCGACGCGCTCTACAAGGCGATCTTTTCCCGCCGCGACGTGCGCGGTCAATTCCTGCCCGATCCGATTCCCGAGGACGTGTTGCGCCGCATCCTGCTGGCCGCCCATCACGCCCCGTCGGTCGGCTTCATGCAGCCCTGGAACTTCCTGGTCATCACCGACCAGGATGTGAAGGCCCGGATTCACGCCGATTTCGCGGCGGCCAACGAGGAGGCGGCCAGCCAGTTCGACGGCGAACGCCGCGCGCTCTACAGCCGCTTGAAGCTGGAAGGCATTCGGGAGGCTCCGGTCAATCTGCTCGTCACCTGCGACCGCGAGCGCGCCGGGCCGGTGGTGCTGGGCCGCACCCACATGCCGACGATGGATTTGTACAGTTGCGTCTGCGCCGTGCAAAATCTCTGGCTGGCGGCGCGCGCGGAAGGCTTGGGCGTGGGCTGGGTCAGCATTCTGCACGAGGCGGCGCTGAAGGCGATTTTGGAGATTCCCGAGCGCATCGTTCCCATCGCCTATCTCTGCGTCGGTCATGTCAGCCATTTCGAGGCGACGCCGGAACTGGCGATCAAAGGCTGGCGGCAACGGTTGGATCTGGACGATCTGATTTTCCGCGACCGCTGGGACCACCGCGACGCGGCCCCGGAGTGAGGGCAAAGAAAAGGGCCGCAGAAAGCTGCGGCCCTTGAAAGTCTAGGGAGGAAACGCCCCGAGAATGGGCGAACGCAGAATATGCTGCGTCGCACATGAACTGGTATTACCATTGCTGAATGGTAGCCATGCGGCCTGCGCATGGGCCTATGCGCTTGTATGCGTACAAGTTGTAGCAAAGCACCCATCCACTGTTTCAAAAATTTCACAATTCCGCAGCGTCGGAGTCATCGACCGTCCCATTATGTTGCCTTTCGTCACAACCGCCGCTGCGGTCGGTGATGAATGGCGCTGGGCAACCGGCAATATCCACAAAGGGTGTGCGCCAATGTCGATTCCGCTCCTGCGCAGCCTGACGCTGAAGCAGGCGATTCACGCGATTTTCGCCGCGTTCGTGATTGGCTTCGCCATCACGGCGGTGGAATTCGGTTGGACCGCGACGCGGGAACGCGCCATCGCCCTGGATCGGGTCGCCGAGGTGGCGATGCTGATGGAAGGAACCGCGACCACCGCCGCCTGGACCCTGGATCAAAGTCTGGCCGAACAGGTGCTGACTGGAATCATGGCCGTGCGCACCGTCGGCTGGGCCGACATCACCCTCGACACTGGCCGTGTGTTCGTCCGTCGGGAACGCTCCACGGCGCAGGGCGGATTTCTGGAACGCGCGGCGACCGCCTTGCTGTTCGTGGATCGCCCGCAGATCGACCGCCCCCTGCTGACGCCGCCCGATTCTCTTCCACGCGGAACCTTCGCCCATTTGCGCATCGGCATTGACCCGGCGGCGGTGGCTGGCGGCTTTTTGGATTACGCCGCGACGACGCTGGCGGCTGGGGTTCTGCGCAACTTGCTGATTGGGTTGGCGATGGCGCTGGTGTTTCATCGGCTGCTGACCCGCCCGCTGGTCCGCATCGGTTACGCCGTCGCCCAGATCGATCCGGCCAAGCCGCAAAGCCAGGTTTTGGCGGTGCCGCGCGGTCACGCCGACGACGAGTTGGGCTATCTGGTTTCCCGCTTCAACGACACGCTGGTCCTGCTGGAGCGCGAGCACGCCGAGTTGCGGCGGCTGGTGACGCGTTGCACCCTGACCGGGTTGGCGAACCGCACCCTGCTGATCGACCGCTTGGGCCACGCCATTGAGGTGGTCAACCGGACGCAAGGCAAGCTGGCGGTGCTCCACGTCGATCTCGACCGTTTCAAGCGGGTCAACGAAAGCCTGGGGCACGACATCGGCGACGCCCTGCTGATCCGCGTCGCCGAGCGGTTGAACGATTGCGTGCGCCGTTGCGACACCGTCGGGCGGTTGGGCAGCGACGAGTTTCTGGTGATCCTGGAACGGGTGGCCGGATCGGACGAGGCGGCGATGGTGGCTGGTCGGCTGCTGAGCGCGGTGCATCGCTTGTCCGACGTGGACGGCCACCACATCCACATCACCGCCAGCGTCGGCATCGCGCTCTACCCCAACGACGGGACGGACGAGCAGGCCTTGATGCGGATGGCCGACGCGGCGATGCAGGCGGCCAAGGCCGACGGCGGCGGGCAATTTGTTTTCTACACCCGCGAGATGACCGAACGGGCGATGGCCCGCCTGCGGTTGGAGGCCAGCCTGCGCGCCGCCGCCGAACGCCATGATTTCGAGCTGGCCTATCAGCCGAAGATCAACGCCGCCAGCGGGCGGTTGACCGGGTTCGAGGCGTTGATCCGCTGGCGTCTCGACGGCGCGTTGATCCCACCGATGGAGTTCATCCCCGTGGCCGAAGACACCGGCCTCATCATCGAGATCGGCGCCTGGGTGTTGGACGAGGCGTGCCGCACGGCGACCCGCTGGTCGCTGGATCATGGCCCGCTGCCGGTCGCCGTCAACGTCTCGGCCCGCCAACTGGCCGACGCCGGATTCGCCGACTTGGTGGAAAGCACGCTGCGCCGCAACGGCACCCCGGCGGAGTTGCTGGAAATCGAGATCACCGAAACCGTCATCATGAAAAACGTGCTGCACCATCTGCCGACATTGAACCGTCTGCGGGCCTTGGGCGTGCGCATCGCCATCGACGATTTCGGCACCGGCTATTCCTCGCTCGCCTATTTGCGGCAATTGCCGGTGGACGTGCTGAAGATCGACCGCAGCTTCGTCAACGATCTGCCGCACGCGCCCGACATCGCGTCCACCGTCATCGCGCTCGCCCAACGGCTGATGCTGTCCACGGTGGCCGAGGGGGTGGAAACCATCGAACAACAACGCTGGCTGGCCGCCGCCGGATGCGACAGCCTGCAAGGCTACCTGATTTCCCGCCCGGTCTCCGCCGACGCCGCCGAAGCCATGGTGATGGCCGCCTTCGCCCGCGAGGACATGGCGCTGACGGCGTGAGAGGGGGGCGGCGCGTCAACCCAAACAATGGCGATTTTGCGTCTGGTGGATGGCGACCCACTCGCTGACAATCCGAGGCATTTCCACCACAACCTCTTTGCCAAAGAGAATTTCATCGACATAGCCCATGTGCAGCATGTCAAACATTCGGCAAAGATAAGATTTTCCGCAGTTCCACCACGTATAATAGGCGTCAACCATCAGATAATGTTTTATATCGGTGCCTTCATGTTCGCGAAGCTCCTCGATCTCCATGCCATCGAGCAGCGTTTCATAGACACCATCGGCGATTCGACTGCCAAATGTGGTTGTGTAATAATATTCTTTTATTTCCCAAACGGCGATTGGGTTGATCGTTGATGGGAATGCTCCATCAAGACGTCGGGCAAATGTACGGACAGGCATGCCATTCTTGGTGATTGTCACCAATTTACGCGGATCAAAATCACAAGAAGCGCCCTGAGCGTGCTGTTCAATCAACATATTGACAATGCCGGTCAGGAACGCCTCGGCTCTCATTGGTCCTTTTTGCTTGTTCATGGGAATTGGGCAAGAGGGCTTAAGCTGTTTGTGAAGTTGTAAGAACACCATTCGTGCTTGCTCTACGTCCTGCAAATTCTTCTCAGCGCACCTGTGCAGCGCTGATGAACGCTCACGGAAATAATCAAGAATGTCAGAGGCAAGCGGTGTTGGGGTGCCATCTTCAATAATGGATCTTGAATCCAGATTCAGCGCTGTGAAAGCAGCGTATATTTCATTCATATCTGGCACATGGATATTTCCATTTCCGCTGTAACCAATCTGTTGACTGAGAGATCGGATAAGCGCCCAAAATGATTTTGGTCTGTTTAAAAAACGGCTAATCGGCTTCACGGTCTGTTTCTTTCAAATTGTTCTCAAGACGACTCACGAAATCAGACAAGGTGACGCCCAGCAGGTTGCACAACGCCCGGATTTCAAGGATGTCGAGGCGGCGTTCCCCTGATTCGTATTTACTGACCATCGATTGCGGAATCGCCATGCGTTCAGCAATGTCCGATTGGCGCAGTCCAGCCTCGATCCGAAGATCGCGGAGCAGGCTTTGCAGCGCCTTTGATTGAGGGGTTCGCGGCTGTTTTCTCATGCGCAAGCTATGCCGCCTCTTGCGCCATATCCCAAATTCGGATAAATCCTGATCAGGTGATGGTTTGGCGCCTTGGAAGGAAACAGTTCGTGCAGTTGGCATTGAAGATTGACCATGGTGTCGGTGAGGACGTTCATCTCGCGAACAGCACGGCGGGAATTTCTCCGTTCAAGACTCAACTCTTAAAATGGATTGGCAACAAGCAACGCTTCGCTCACGAAATCATTGGGAATTTCCCAAAGAATTTTGGCACTTACCATGAACCTTTTTTGGGGTCCGGTGGAGTTCTTGGAGTCCTTGCGCCGCAAAAGGCTGAAGCGGCGGATTCCTTTGGTCATCTGATCGCAATTTGGTCCACGCTGAAGGCGAATCCGGCGACCGTCAAGGCGTGGTATCAAGAGCGCTGGACCGAGTTTAAAGGCGGCGAAAAGGTGGCGCGTTACGAAGCGATCAAGCAGCGCTACAACGAGACCGCCAATCCCGCCGATCTCCTGTTTCTTTGCCGCTCCTGCTACGGCGGCGTCGTGCGCTTCCGCATGCGCGATGGCTACATGTCCACCCCCTGCGGCGTTCATGATCCAATACATCCAGCGACGTTCGCCCGTCGCGTCGATGAGTGGCGCGCGCGCGTCGCCAACACCAGTTTCTTTCACCGCGAGTATGAGGAGTCGTTGGAACGCGCGCGCGCGGGTGACGTCGTGTATTGCGACCCCCCCTATTCGCACAGCCAAGCGATCTTGTATGGCGCGCAAAGATTCAGTCTCGACGACCTGTTCCGCAGCATCGAAACAGCCAAGAAGCGTGGCGTCTTTGTCGCGCTCAGCATTGATGGGTCGAAGAAGTCGGGCGATCAGGAGTGCGCAATCCAATGGCCCGCGCGCTTGTTCCGCCGGGAAATTCCGGTCAATGTGGGGCGTTCCATGCTGAGGCGCTTCCAGATGGGAGGCCAGACTTTGGAGACGGAAGTCGTAAAAGACCGGCTGCTTTTGACCCATTGATTGGGTGAAGGAAACTACCCCACCAACCCCGACATCACGGCGCGCAGTTGCGCGGGCTTCACCGGCTTGTTCAGCACCAGGCAATCGGCGGCCTTGGCCTCGTCGGCCAATTCGGGGGTGCGGTTGGCGGTGATGAGGATGGCGGGCAGGTCGCGGCCGCAGGCGGCGCGCAGGCGGCTCACTTCGTTGACGCCCAGCGCGCCGTCGTCCAGGTGATAATCGGCGATCAGCAGATCGGGCGGGCGCTCCATCGTCGCCAGTTGGATCAAGGCTTGATCGCCCGACATCGCCGACACGACATGACAGGACCAGCCGCGCAACAGCGCCTCCATCCCCGCCACCACCGCCGGTTCGTTGTCCAGCACCAGCACCGAGGTTCCGGCCAGCCGGTCGGTCAGCGGGCGCGGGGCCGGGGCGCAGAGCGGGCGAACGGCGCGGCGTTCGGCCCCGCGCGGCACGGTGACGGCGAAGACGGATCCTTTGCCAAGCGTGGAACGGACGGTGATCGGGTGATCCAGCATGCGGGCCACCCGTTCGACAATCGCCAACCCCAAGCCGATGCCCCGGTCGCGCCCGTTGGTGACGGGGGTGTCGAGGCGGCGGAACTCCTGGAAAATCTCGGTGATCTTGTCGGCGGGGATGCCGGGGCCGTTGTCCCACACCTCGATCCGCAAGCCGTCGGCGCAGCGGCGGCAGCCGACCACCACCCGACCGCCCTGGACGTAGCGCAGGGCGTTCGACAGGAAGTTTTGCACGATCCGCCGCAGCAACCGCATGTCGCTGCGCACCACCGATCCTGAGGCGACGACGCGCAGCCGGATGCCGCGTTCCGCCGCGATGGCGGCGTATTCGGTGGCGAGCGGCAGCAGCACGCCGCGCAGCGGGAAATCCGTCACCTCCGGCGTCACCGCCCCGGCGTCGAGCTTGGAAATGTCGAGCAGCGCCGACAGCAGATCCTCGACCGAGGCCAAGGCCAGATCGACATTCTCCACCAGCTCGCCGCTGGCCCCCGGCTGCTCCAGATCGCTGAGCGCCGAGACGAACAGGCGGGCGGCGTTCAGCGGCTGCAACAGATCGTGGCTGGCCGCCGCGATGAAACGGGTTTTCGACAGATTCGCTTGATCGGCCTGCGCCTTGGCTTGGTGCAACTGCTCGTTCAGCAGCATCAGCGCGGTTTTTTCCGCCTGTTCGGATTCGCGCCGCCGCGCCTCGTCTTCCTTGATGTCGGTGATGTCGGTGTAGACGCCGACGACGCCGCCGTCGCGGGTCCGCCGCTCGTTCACCTGGATCCAGCGGCCATCGGCCAGTTGGTTGATGAAGACGCCGCGCATGTCGTGGCGGTGCTCCATCCGTTCGCGCAGCCACAGATCAGGGGGCGGGTCGCACACGTCGCCCGCGCTCGCCACCATGGCGACCAGTTCGGAAAAACGGATGCCCGCCTGGATGCGGTCGGCGACGCTCGGCCAATAGGACAGATATTTCCGATTGCACAGCACCAGCCGGTCGGATGAGTCGAACAGGGCGAAGCCCTCGTTCACCGATTCGATGGCCTCGAACAGGCGGGTCCGCATCGTTTCGGCCAGTTCTTTGGCGCGGGCGAGGTCGCGGTTGCTGTCCTCCAGCTTGTGCAGGGCGCGTTCGACCTCCAGCGTGCGTTCGCGGATTTTGTTTTCCAGCACGATGGCGGTTTGGAACAGGGAAAAGGCGCCGCCCTGAAAATCCATCGACCGCTCGACCCGATCCATCAACACCTTGTTGATGCGCTGGAGCTTGGCGTTTTCCCGCTCCAGATCGGCGATGCGGTCGGCGTCGGATTTTGGGGGGGCGAGCGTCCTCATGCGCCGCGCGCCCCAATCGCCACGCCGGTGAAGGTCTGGTTCACATGCATGCCGTTCACCTGCTCGCCATAGGCGCAGAAACCGACCACCCGATGGTTGGCCAAGCGCTGGGACATCACCGCGCCCAACTGGCGCTGTTCCATTTCCAAACGCCGCAAAATGCAGTCGCAGCCCAAAACCAGATCGGGCGAGCCGACCTCTTCGGCGATGCCGTCCATCAGCGCGTCGAAATTGGCGACGGGATCGACGCCCTCGGCCACGGTCAGAACGATGCCCTCGTCGATGGCGCAAAAGAAGGTCAGGCTTTCGTCGTCGTTCACCTTCTGGATCGAGCGGACATGATACTGCCCGCCGACCCGGACGACCACGGGGTGGGAGGCGAAGATCATCGGGGTCAGCGGCTCGCCCTCCAACCCGACCAGCCGGGCGTATTCGCGCCCCGCCGGTTCGGCGTTGATCTCGGTGACGATGCGGCGCTGCGGGTCGGCCCCGGTGACGACCATCTTGCGGTCGGAGCTGACGAAATGCTGGGTGTGGAAAACGGTGAAGGGCCGCGTCGTGGTGAACAGCGCGACGACGCCCGCGTTGGCGTGGAACACCCCGTCATGCAGGACGAAGGTCTGCTCGAAATGCAGATCGTCCCCCGCCGACGCGCCGAACAGCGGAATGTCGATCAGCGCGTTGTGCAGGGCGCTGACCACGGTTTCCTCGCTCATCGACAGCCCGTCGATCAGCAGCATGGCGAAGCTGTCGGCCTCACTCCCCAGCGGCGCGGCGCGCGCGGCGAGCGCGCGGTCGCGCCGGGTCAGCAGGGAACGGGCGATCACCGTGCTGTCGGCGATCTCGAAACGATCCACATGATCGACCAGCGCGGTGACGACGGAAAAATCCTCCGACGGAAAACCAACGGCGACCAGGGAGCCGGAGATGTAGCCGAACGGCCCGATTTCCCCCGCCGTGGTGCAGCCGATCACCGGCACCGCGCCGAATTCAGCCGACAGCGCGTCGGCCAGGGCGGCGCGGTCGTGGCAGGGGGCGCAGAAGACGACCACCAGCTCCAGCGCCTCGCCGCCCAGCCCGGCATGAAGGTCGCGCGCGGCGGCGCGCGGATCCTCGGCCTGCGACATGGCGCGCGGGATCTCGCTTCCCCGGCGGGGCGTGGCGGCGGCGGTTGGTTCCGGCATGGCCTCTCCCTCGGCGCGGGACTCCGGCTCGGCCAGGGTACTCCAGGGATGGCGGCGGGCAAGGCCGTTTCGTGGGCGGGTGAATGCTACCATGGTCGAACGACGCGCCTTTCCAAACCCATGCCGATGGTTTTACGCCAATGCTCTTACAGGGCGTCCGCCGCCGTCGGTTTGGCCAACTCCGGCAATTCCTCGTCGGTGAACAGCCGGGACTTGGCGGCGAAGCGGACGCCGTCGGGCGCCTCCAACGAAAAGCCGCCGCCGCGCGCCTGTATCACATCCAGAATGACTTGGCTGTGTTCCCAATAGGAAAAGGTTGAATCCGCCATGCAAAAGGGCGTCGTTCCGGCGTAGCCCAAACACAGATCGCCGCCGCCCATGCGGAACTCCCCGCGCGGCAGGCACAGCGGCGCGGTGCCGTCGCAACAGCCGCCCGACAGATGCAGAAGCAGCGGCCCATGCTTGGCCGCCAGCCGGTCGAGCAGGGCGAGCGCGTCGGGCGTCGCGATGATTCGCTCCACCATCCTTGAATCTCCTGGTCGGAAAAAAGGCCGCGAACAGAAAAAGGGCCGGGGTTTTGACGCCCCGGCCCAGTTTTACCCGATGGGGAGGAGTACGCTTAGAAGAAACCAAGCGCCTTCGGGCTGTAGCTGACCAGCAGGTTCTTGGTCTGCTGATAGTGATCGAGCATCATCTTGTGCGTCTCGCGGCCAATGCCGGACTTCTTGTAACCACCGAAGGCGGCGTGCGCCGGGTACAGGTGGTAGCAGTTGGTCCACACGCGACCGGCCTGGATGCCGCGACCCATGCGGAAGGCGCGGTTGCCGTCACGGCTCCACACACCGGCGCCCAGACCGAATTCGCTGTCGTTGGCGATGGCCAGCGCCTCTTCCTCGGTCTCGAAGGTGGTGACGGCGACGACCGGGCCGAAGATCTCTTCCTGGAAGATGCGCATCTTGTTGTGGCCTTCCAGGATGGTCGGCTGAACGTAATAGCCGCCTTCCAACTCGCCGCCCAGATGGGCGCGCTCGCCGCCGATCAGCACCTTGGCGCCTTCGGCCTTGCCGATTTCGATGTAGGAGAGGATCTTCTCAAGCTGCTCTTGCGAGGCTTGGGCGCCGATCATGGTGCCGCCGTCCAGCGGATGGCCCTGGGCGATCTTGGCGACGCGCTCAACCGCCAGCTTGATGAAGCGGTCATAGATCGACTTCTGGATCAGCACGCGCGAGGGGCAGGTGCAGACTTCGCCCTGGTTCAACGCGAACATCGCGAAGCCTTCCAGCGCCTTGTCCAGGAACTCGTCATCCTGCGCCATCACGTCTTCAAAGAAGATGTTCGGCGACTTGCCGCCCAACTCCACCGTCGAGGGGATGATGTTTTCCGAGGCGTATTGCAGGATCAAGCGGCCGGTCGAGGTTTCGCCGGTGAAGGCGATCTTCGAGATGCGCTTGTTGGTGGCCAGCGGCTTGCCCGCTTCGATGCCAAAGCCGTTGACGATGTTCAGCACGCCGGGCGGCAGCAGGTCGCCGATGATCTCGGCCAGGACCATGATGGCCATCGGGGTCTGTTCGGCGGGCTTCAGCACGACGCAGTTGCCGGCGGCCAGCGCCGGGGCCAGCTTCCAGGCGGCCATCAGCAGCGGGAAGTTCCAGGGAATGATCTGGCCGACGACGCCCAGCGGCTCGTGGAAGTGGTAGGCGTAGGTGGTGTGGTCGATCTCGGCGATCGAACCTTCCTGGGCGCGGATGCAACCGGCGTAGTAGCGGAAATGGTCGATGGCGAGCGGGACGTCGGCGGCGCGGGTTTCGCGGATCGGCTTGCCGTTGTCCAGCGTCTCGGCGAGCGCGATGATTTCCAGCCGCTCTTCCATGCGGTCGGCGATCTTCAACAGGATGTTCGAGCGTTCGGTCGGCGAGGTGCGGCCCCAAGCGTCTTTCGCGGCGTGGGCGGCGTCCAGCGCCAGCTCGACGTCGGCGGCCTGCGAACGGGCGATCTCGCACAGCGCCTTGCCGGTGATCGGCGTCAGATTGGTGAAGTATTGGCCGTCCACCGGGGCGACCCACTGACCGCCGATGTAGTTGTCATAGCGGGGGCGGAGCGCGATTTGCTTTTGCAGCGTGTCGAGAGCCTGGTGGAGCATTTGCCGTTTCCTCTCTGGATGGCGAGCCGGTGATGGTCCGGCCCGGCGCGTTTGTCGACGCCATTGATCCAACGAGAGGGGGCATCCGGTAAATTGTACTATGGGATGAGACGCTGGGAAGGGAGACGGCGGGGAAGAAAGACGGCTTGGGCGGCGAACAATCGTCAGGCCGGAACCGCCGCGCGTTGACGTCCCGCCGCCTTGGACAGATCCGCCCCCTTCAGGGTGGCGAAGCTGGTCTTGATCCCGGTCAGGTCGGTTCCGGCCAACAACGCCCCGGCCAGGCTGGCGTCGCGCAGGTCGGCCCCCGCCAACCGGGCGTTGGTGAAGTTGGTCGGCCACACGCGGCTGCCGTCGCCGGACAGATCGACGCCGCGCAGCCGCGCCCGCCACAGCTTGGCCCCGGTCAGGTTGGCCCCTTCCAGATTGCAGCCGGACAAATCGGCGCTGGTGAAATCGGCGTCGCGCAGATCGCAAAAGGACAGATCGGCCATGGCCAGCTTGGCCCCGGAGAAATCCGCCCCGCGCAGGCCGCAAAAACGCATCACCGCCCCGCACAGCAATTGATTGGCGAAGGAATAACCGCGCAAGTCAACGCGCTGCAACTCGATGCGCTCGCCCTTTTTGCCGTCCTTGTCCACCCAACGTTGATGGTCGGAAATCAAATCCGCCATGCGGGCCGCCGTGGTGGTCAGGCCGGTGCCGTCCACGTCGATGCCCTTGCGTTCCAGCGCCGTGCGCAACTCCTCGTTCAGACGCGCGCCGCACATCAGAACGCCGTCGAGCGTGGCCTTGCGCATCGTGGCGTTGGTCAGGTCGGCGCCAATCAGGATGGCGCCGCTCAGGTCGCTGCCGGTGAAGTCGGCCCCGGACAGATCGCTGCCGGAGAAATCGCATTGAGCCATCCGACAATCGGTCAGGATCGCCTGGGTCATCGCGCAGCCGACAAAGGTCGTGCTGCCGTCGGCGTTGCCGCCCGCCCGGCGGTCCCCCGCCTCGATCATCATGCCGCGCCGCAGATCGGCGCCTTGAAGGTTGGCGTTCTGCAAACGCGCGCCGTCAACCCGCGCCCCGCGCAAATCGACGTTTTGCAATTGCGCGCCGCTGAGATCGGCGCGCGACAGGTCGGCGCCATACAGATCCGCGCGGGACAACACGGTCCCCATCAGCCGCGCGCGCGACAAACCGGCCCCGGTCAGTTTGGCTCCGGCAAGGTTGATGCGGCTCAAGCCCAAGCCGGTCAGATCAAAAAAGCTGAGATCGGCGCGGCGTCCCTGCCCCAAGGGATCGCGCAGCAACCATTGTTGATGCTTCACCAGAGTGTCGCGGACGGCGCGCAAATACCGCTCGTCCATCATTGGATGGATCCGCCCCGGCACTGGATGCAACGATTCCGCAGACACGTCACAGGGCGCGCGCCTTTCCGAATGGCAACAATGGGCATACTGTGTCGGTGGATATTACCGGATTGGAAGAAACCCGGAAAGGGCGGATCCATGACCGATCCGGGATGATTTCAAGATTCTTTTGTTATACTGACAATCTTCCAGCTTGCAAAAATCCTCCGACGCTCGGTCACAAGCGCGTGAGGCGGACGCTGCGGGGCTTGGGAAGAGCGCGTTCCCGGCCAATATCCGATGAACGGATCCGCAATGGACCCAGAAGCGACCCAAAGCTAAGGAGATCATCGGCATGGGCGGCGGCGACAAGACCAAGGATGATTGGAAACGCGACCTTTCCCCCTCTCAATTCCGCGTTCTGCGCGAGCATGGCACCGAACATCCCGGTTCCAGCCCGCTGAACCACGAAAAACGCGCGGGTCTGTATCAGTGCGCGGGCTGTGGCCAACCGCTTTACAGCAGCGCCGCCAAATACGACAGCGGTTCAGGCTGGCCCAGCTTTTGGGAGGCGCTTCCCGGCGCGGTCGCGACATCGACCGATTACAAGCTGGCCTATCCGCGCACCGAGGTGCATTGCGCCCGCTGCGACGGGCATCTGGGCCACCGTTTTGACGATGGGCCGCAGCCGACCGGAAAACGCTATTGCATGAACGGCGTGGCGTTGACCTTCGCCCCCCGCGACGAGGCGGGCGGCTGAGCGTGAAGCGCGGCGGCGGCGCGCCGCCGCGTTGCGGTCGCGCCGCCATTTGTTGCAAAGTTGATTTAAATTATCCCTGAAAAATTACAACCCGGACACGCGGACTCGGTGGTACAATCGTTCGGATGTGACGCGGTGTCGCAGAGTGTGACGTGGCGTGTCGTTGCGGCGATTGGGTGGACGAATGGTGGTTTCCGCCGAGTTTCTGGGGATGCTGCTGCTGATAACCAGCGCCGCCGCGCTTGGCCTGTCCATCGTCATCGACGTCGGTCGGGTCAGCGCCGAAAAGGCGCGGGAAGCGATGTCGCAGCGGACCTACGACAAAAAACGGGCCGCCTTGGCCGAGTGGCGGCAGAAGACCGAGCGCAAGCGTGTCGATCTGACGACGCTTCAGGCCCGTTTGACCGAATTCAACGGGCGCCGCCACAAGACGCAAAGCGAATTGAAGGCGCTGGAATATTCCAAGATTGAACTGGTCCATGAGATTGGCGACGCCGACGGCGACCCCGACGTCTATTGGGCGCAACTGGCGGTTGGCGCGGAGTTCGCCGAACTGGACCGCAAGGACATCGTGTTTTCGCGTCAGATCTGGGAATACCGCAACGTCGTTCACATCCTGGCCAACTCCACGGACCAGGCGCATGGGACGTTGCGCATGGCCTTTGGCCAACGCAACGGCGTGGTGACGTCGCCCGTCGTTCCTTTGGCCTTGGCCCCCGACCCCACGGCGGAGAACGGCGACGCATGACCGGGATGATGCTGTATTTCGCGCTGGGCTTGATGGTTCTGACCGTTCTGTCCAATCGTTACTGGCGCCGTCAGCTCGTTCTGACGAAAGTCGCCAATTCCAAGCTGAAGGACAAGGTGGAGGATGTGACGCGGGAGGTCGCGGACGTCGCTTCTGATTACGCGCAGCTCGCCCACCATTTCGCCGAGATGGAAAAGCGGGTGCAAAAGGCGGAAGTCGACCTTCAGGCCACCTTGATCGAGTTTGAGAAGAAAAAAGACGCCCCGCTCGACCGCTATTTTGTCTTCGACCGGCAGGAACCCCGGCCCGGTCGGTTTTGGGAGGTCGCGGTTCGTTGTTCGCCGTCCAACAGCGTCGAATCGCGCGGCCAACGGGGATGGAGCGGCGTTCGCCGCTATTTGCTGGTGGCCGATGGCGAACGTGACGCCCGCGACCGCGTCACCTCCCGTTTTCAGCGGCGGGCGGGGTTCGAGGTGGTCGAGGTCGCCGGATGCCGTCTCAGCGGGCTGTCGGTCAACCGCATCGCCGAACTCAGCACCTTTCGCAAACCGGGCAAGGGAAATTCCGATGGCGACGGGGCCGCGAAGGGAAACGCCAAGCCGTCGCACAACAAAACAACGGCGCTTCGGTCATAGGCGCGCATCACGGTTGCGGCGTTCGGGCAAGTCGGTCATGACAGCCTGATGACACGCTCGCCGTTGGCGGCGGCGCTGTTTATTTCTGTTGTTTCCCCGTGATTTAAAATGCTTCCCTGCACGGCGCGAGAGGTGTGGCCGGGCAATGGGGTTGGCAAGCTATGGATGATGTCGGTCGTTCGGGGGTGTTGCCAGCCCTCGCCAGCGCGTGTTTGCTGGCGCTGTTCGTCGCCGCCGGGATGGCGGCCCTGCCGTTGCGCGGGGCGCCGCCCAACCTGTCCTTCGTTCCGGTGGCGCCGGAAACCTTGCCGCCGCTGAACGGCGTCTTTCCGGTGCTGACGCTGCGGCCCGACCGCTCAACCATTCGGTCGGGCTACGCGACTCAAGGATCGGACGGTCGGATCCGCGTGACCCTCTATGACCCTTACGAACCATTGTTGGCCATGGCCAGCGAAGGCGTGTTGTTTTCCGCCGATTTGCGGGCCTTGTGGCTGCTGGCGACCGATGAGGAGCGGGCGCGTCTGCGCGCCGGAGTCACCGCGCTGGCCCTGTCGCTGCGCCAATCCGCCGACGCCATTTTGCATTCGCCGGAATTCACCAGCGATTACCGGCCGCTGTTGCAGGACGCCGCGCGGAACGCCATCGAAACCGCGTGGAAGCAGCCCTCCACCCGCGCGGCCTATGACGAGATGCTGCGCGGGGCTGAACCCATTCTGCGCGACGTCGCGACGCGCGAGGTTCGCCCGCTGCTGCTGCGCCGACTCGATGGGTTGCTGTGGGACATCGTGCAGGCGAACGTCGGCACCGTGTTCAGCGTCTTCAACGCCCGCCCCTGGAACATGGCGCCGGTCGAGCAGGCGGTGGAGGCCGCCCTGCGCGACATGCGCGACCAAGGGGTTCTGGAGCGCGGCGTCGCGCAGGTGATCGAAACGCGGCAGACCAAGGCCTTTCTGCAATTGTTCGCGGGCAACGCCATCGACGCGTTGGCCGCCGACCACCGCATCGAGGAAACCTTGCTGCGGCTGGCCACCGACCCGCGCATGACCGCCTATCTCACCCCGATGGGACCGGCGGCCAGCGATCTGTCCTTGATGGCGCCCCGCATCCTGTTCGGCACGCGCGAGGGCGGCGATTTGAACGCGGTGGCCGCCTACACGTTCAACGGGTTGGTTGGCGGCCATCCCGGCCCTGTGGTGATCCTGATGACTCCCCAGCAGCGCGACGCGATGTTGAGCGTCGATTCCAGCGTGCCCAAGATTCTGGTGCGGAGCGCCACGCCGTGACGATGCCCATTTCCCCCCTCGCCGCCCCTGCCGGGGCTGACATCGTCATCGAAAATCTGACGATTTCCCGGCCCGGCGGCGGGCGTGTGCTGAACGAAACCAACCTTGTGATGCGCGCGCACGAGGTCGTGTTGCTGGTCGGCCCCAGCGGCGGCGGCAAATCGACCATCGTCAAGCTGCTGGGCGGCCTGCTGGAGGTTGGCGAGGGCGGTTGGACCGTCACCGGCACGCTGCGGCATGGCGACCGGACCATCGACCTCAGCCGCGAGCGCAGCGACATCGGCGGCATCGTGTTCCAGGATCACGCGCTGTTCGACGATCTGTCGGCCATCGAAAATCTGCGCATCGCCGCCGATCACGCCACCAGCACGCATCCGTCGCTGATGGGCGACGCCACCGCCCTGTTGGCCGACGTCGGGCCGGACAAGCGGATCGCCGCGTGCAGCGGCGGACAGCGCCAACGGTTGGCCATCGCCCGCACCGTGCTGGCCGACCGCCCGGTTCTGCTGTTCGACGAGCCGAACTCCGGTCTTGACGTCGTGTCGGCCCGGCGCTTGGGCGAGCTTATTCGCGGCCTGTGTCAGGTGATGGGCAAACCAGCGCTGATCGTCGCCCACCATGTCAAAGATCTGCTGCCCATCGCCGACCGGGTGCTGCTGCTCGACACGCGTGGACGCCGCTTGATCGAGGTGCCGCCCGACGCCGATCTGGTCGAAGCCGAATTGGTCAAGACCGGCGTCGAAGAGACGTTTGGCGCCGGGCCGCCCGCAAGCAACCCCTGGCCCGGCTCCATCGGCCGACGCTCGCGTTTGCATTGGTTCCTGCGCTATCTGGCCGAATATTTCTGGGTGCTGTGCGCGTCCCCCTTGATGTTGATCTATATGGGGATGGGGGCGCTCATCATGGGCTTTGTGTCCATGTGGTTCGGCTTCAATTACAACTCGTTCGGCGGCTTCCTGAAATCGGTGCTGCATGACGAGACGCTGGTCGGCGTTGGGTTGGTTCAGGCCACCGTCGCCGTGCCGCTCATCAGCAGCATCCTGTTCGTCGCCCGCAACAACGCCATCATCGCCGCCGACGTCGGCAACCGGGTGTTGTCGTCGCAGTTCAAGGCGATGGACAATCTGCAAATCCCGGCGCGCGGTTACATCTTCACCGCCATTGTCCTGAACATGGTGGTCGGGTCCGGCCTGCTGCTGGTGGTGTCGTTGGCGGTGGCGAGCTGGGGGTCGATGGAAACCTGGCACCTGCTGTTTCCTCAACAACACCGCGAGCTGTGGCAGGACCATTTTTTCCGCAAGCTGCTGCTCAACGGGCTGACGCCGTCGCCCAAGATGGGTTGGGTGCTGTTGAAGGTCGCCTTGAGCGGTCTGCTGGCCAGCGCCATCGCCATCGCCATCGGCATGCGGCCCAAGGATTCGGTCATCGCCATCAACACGGCCATCGCGCAGTCGATCATCGCGGGCGTGACCGTCACGCTGATGGTTCACGCCGTGGTGTCGGTGCTGACCCTTACCTTTTGAGCCTGCGGCCTTTTGAGCGGGGCGGCGTTGGTATGCGACGCCGCATACGATCTTGCCGCAACTGCTCATCGGCTGTAGTTAGAATGAACGGTTTTGGGAGGTGATGCATGTCCGGTGATGACAATCCGTCTTTGACGCAGGCGGGCGTCGCCCAACAGACCGGGGGGCGCCGCGTCGTCGGCGGCGGCACGACGATGGCGGCGGTGGCGCTGGTCGTCGCCGTGACGTCGTCCTTCTGGTCGCCGCCGCTGTTCAAGCTGTTGCGCCTGCGCACCCCCGACGCCGCGACCACGGCGCGCCAGGATGTGGACATCGGACGCCTGAACCAGTCGGTCGCCGATCTCGAACGCAAGTTGGCCGAGGTCAACGCCAACCTCGCCAAGGCTCAGCAGGATTCCGCCGCCGCCAAAACGGCGCAGGCCGCCGCCGAGTCGCGGGTTGGTTTGGTCGCTTTGGTCCAACTGCAATCGGCGCTGCGCCGTCCCGGCCCGTTTGACGTCGAATTGGCCCTGGTCCGCGCGTCCAACCCCGATCTTGGCCCTTTGGCTCCGGTCCTGGAGGCGCTCGACAAACAGGCGGCGGCGGGCATCCTGGTTGGCTCCCAGCTTCGGACCGAGTTCAACGAGTTGGCCGATGAATTGACCCGCCGGGATTACAAGGTGATTCCCATCGCCTGGATGAATTCGCTGTTGGGCCGTCCGACGCCGGGCGCGGAACCGGCGGGCGTCTTCCCGCCGGTGGAGCGCGCCTCGGTCCTCGCCGACCGGGTCAAGGAGCGGCTGGGAAACAACGATTTGTCCGGCGCCGTCAACGAATTGGCCTCGATGAGCGGCGACGCGGCGGCTCTGGTCGAACCTTGGGTGAAGGAGGCGCGCGCGCGCATCGCCGCCGACGCGGCCATCACCAAGTTGGGCGACCGCATCGCCGCCGCCCTGGCCCGTTCATGAGCGGGCGCCGCCACCCCGGCCTTGCCGTCGCCGCGCTTTTGACGGCGGCGGCCCTGTCCGGGCCGGTGGCGGCGCAACCCGCCGCCTTGACGCCCGCCTCCCCGCTGGCGCCGACGATGGACGCCCCGTTCGCGGCGCCGCCGCTGGGGAAAAAGCCGGCGGTCAAGGATCCGGCGGCGGGCGGCGTGCTCGACGTCTACAGCCATTACATGTTTTCGATGAACAAGGCGATATACGGCAAGATCGACCAACTGTCCGCCTGGTGGCAGGGACCGCAGGCGGCGGCCAAACCCGCCGCGACGGCCAGCGGCGGCGGCAGCCTGACCAACGTGGTCGCCAATCTGGTCAATGAACCCGTGACCGCCATCACCGCGTTGGCCGTCGGTGATTTTGGCAACAGTTGGCGGTCGGTGGAACGGTTCAGCATCAACAGCACCATCGGCGTGCTTGGCTATTACGACACGGCGACCTATTGGGGGTATCGCCCGGCCCACACCGACGCGGGCCTGAGCCTGTGCAGGGCCGGGGTTGGCGAGGGCGGTTATGTGGTCCTGCCCTTCGTCGGCCCCCGGACGGTGCGCGACGCGGTGGCCGACGTCGTGCTGACCAACGCCGTGCTGTGGATCGCGGCGGGCAGCCTGTTCGGCACCGGGGCCAGCCTGCAAACCATCGCCATCGCCGAAACGGTGGAGATCGTCGCCGACGTCGTCGCCACCCGCCAGATCGACCCGCAGGCCAAGGCCATCGGCTTCACCGATTACGCCACGACGCGCGACCGTTACCTCGCCCAACGCCGCGCCCGCTGCGCCGCGCTGCGCGGCGATCCGCCGCCGCCGCGCAAGGTGGGGTGAGCGGTTCCATGTCGATGGTTCTGGAAAGCGCGCGCCTGCGGCTGCGGCCCTGGCGCGACGACGACCTCGACGCCTTCGCCGCGCTGTCCGCCGACGCGGCTGTGATGGAGCATCTGTTGCCGCTGCCGGATCGGCAGGCGTGCGACGCGCTGGCCGCGCGCATCCGCCAGCACCACGCCGATCATGGGTTCGGCTTTTGGGCGGTCGAGATTCCTGGCGTCAGCCCCTTCATCGGTTTCGTCGGCTTGGTCCATGTGACCTACTTGGCGCCTTTCACGCCAGCGGTCGAAATCGGTTGGCGGCTTGGCTCCGCCCATTGGGGGCATGGCTACGCGACCGAAGCCGCCCGGCTGGCCCTGCGCGATGGTTTCACGCGCCTTGGCTTGGCGCAGATCGTCGCCTTGACCGTTCCCGCCAACCAGCGTTCCCGCCGGGTCATGGAGCGGCTGGGCATGACGCGCGACGAACGGGATGATTTCGATCATCCACGGGTTCCCGACCAGCACCCGTTGAAACGCCATGTCCTGCACCGACTGGATCGCGCGGCGTGGAAACGAGCGCCCTACTCCACCACCGCCTGAAACAGGTAGCCCATGCCGTGGACGGTGACGATCCGCGTTGGTTCCGCCGGATCGGCTTCGATCACCCGGCGCAGGCGGCGGACCAGCCGGTCGATGGAGCGGTCATACGGCACATTGTCGCCGCGCATGGTCAGATCCAGCAGATCGTCGCGGGTCAGCACGCGCCCCTGGTTTTCGACCAGGGCGGCCAGCAAATCGAACTCCGCCGAGGTCAGGCGGACATCCTCGCCCCCCGGATCGCGCAGGCGGCGTTTGTCGAGGTGCAGTTCCCACCCCTCAAAGCGCTTGATCCGCCCGCTTGGCGGTTGGGCGGTCGGCGATTGGCCGGGGCGGGCCACCCGGCGCAGCAGGCTGCGGGTGCGGGCCAGGATCTCGCGCGGCTCGAACGGCTTGGTGATGTAGTCGTCGGCGCCCAGCTCCAGCCCGATGATGCGGTCCATCCGGTCCGACCGACCGGTGATGAGGATGATCCCGATGTTGGAGGTCGCCCGCAGCTCGCGCGTCACCATCAGCCCATCCTTGCCGGGCAGCCGGATGTCCAGCAGCAGCAGGTCGATCCGCCCGCGCGCCAGCAGGGCCGACAACTGGTCGCCATCCCGCGCCAGCATCACCCGATAGCCTTCGCCTTCCAGGTAAGACTTCAGGGTTTCGCGGGTGATGGGGTCGTCGTCAACAACGGCGATGGTGTGCATCGTCCCCCACGGAAAAATCGGCTGCGCAAAAGGCCTTGACGCCAAACTATCCGCTTGCCGCCCGCCCGTCACCCTGCGGATTGTCCGCCTTGCGCGCTGTCGAACATGATGACAATGTGGCAGCGCTTGTCAAAGGCCGGGGACAATGCCATCATTGTCTCCATGACAAATTGGACGCCCGATCTCGCCGGACGCACCGGCCCGCTGTACCGCGTCATCGCCGACGCGCTGGCCGACGACATCGCCCGCGAGGCGTTGCCGATTGGCGCGCGCCTGCCGACCCACCGCGACCTCGCCTTTCGGCTGGGCGTCACCGTCGGCACGGTGACGCGCGCCTACGCGGAGGCGGAAAAGCGCGGCCTGATCGGCGGCGAGGTTGGGCGCGGCACCTTCGTGCAAAGCCCGCGCGCCACTCTGGTTCCGCCGCCTTTCACGCCCAGCGCGCCGTTGCCGGGCGGCGTGGTGATGGGCGGTGGCGGCGGCTCCACCGTCAACATGACGACGCTTCGTCCCGAACACGGGCTGGCGGTTCAGGCCTTGGCCAACACGCTTGGCGCCATCGGCGCGTCCGGCCAGACCGCCGCCTTTCTCGGCTACGCCCCGCACGCCGGTTTGCCCGCCCACCGCGAGGCCGGGGCGGCGTGGCTGGAGCGGCAACACCGGGTGCAAACCACGGCGGACGCCGTGCTGCTCGCCACCGGGGCGCAAAACGCCATGGCGGTGGCGCTGTGCGCCGTCGCGCGGCCCGGCGACATCGTGGTGACGGAACGCCTGACCAACATCGGGGCCAAGACGCTGGCCGCCAACCAGGGCTATCACCTGGAGGGCGTCGCCATCGACGAGCATGGCCTTGTCCCCGACGCCTTTGACAGCGCTTGCCGCCGCCTGGGGCCGAAAGCGCTCTATCTCGTGCCGACCATGCACAACCCGACCGCCGTGGTGATGCCGCAGGCCCGCCGGATCGAAATCGCTGAGATTGCGCGGCGCTACGGCGTCATCATCATCGAAGACGACGTGTTCGGCTTCATGGCGCCGGACGCGACGCCGATCCAGGCCATCGCCCCGGACATCACGCTTTACGTCACCAGCCTGTCGAAAAGCGTGTCGGCGGGCCTGCGCGTCGGCTACGTCGTCGCCCCGCCGGATCTGCGCTCCCGCGTCGAGGCGGCGATCCGCGCCTTGCAATATTCCGCCCCCACTCTGACCGCCGAGGTCGCCAGCCGCTGGATTCAGGAGGGCATCGCCGACCGCATCGTCGAGGCCCAGCGCGCCGAGGATCTGGCCCGCCAACGTCTGGCCCGCTCCATCCTGCCGACGGAAACCGTCTATGGCCACCCGTCGGCGCAACACATCTGGCTGGTCCTGCCCGAACCCTGGCGGCGCGAGGATTTCATCGCCGAAACCCGGCGGCGCGGCGTGGTCGTCACCGGTGCCGACGCCTTCGCCGTGGGCCGCACCAGCGCCCCCCACGCCGTCCGCGTCGGCCTGTGCATGCCGGGATCCCGCGACGAAGCCGCGCGCGGCCTGCGCGCCATCGCCGATTCCCTGGAAGCCCCGGTGTCGGCGATGCTGTCCATCGTGTGAACTGGGCGGCGGGTCAGGCGCCGATCAGCCGGTCCAACGCAGCGATGATGATGGTGTCCTCCGACAGAAGGTTGCCTCAATTCACAGAATCACTTTTCATCCATGGGCCGTACGTGTTTCAGGAGCCAACGAACGTGGTTCTTGTGTTGGCAGGAGTGGCAAATAACCGAGCAGTGTTGTTCATAATTCATATCGAGAAGTATTTGCCGAGGAATATGTAAAGATGTTTGGTATTTTTCACAGTTAACCATGACTGTCACGGACTCAACATAAAAACCATCATCCTCTTTAGTTGCTTTCCACGTTTCCTTGCAATTGGGGTTAATGCACCGAAGATGCTGTCCATTGCAGAGAAGTTTAACGCGACGGCGATTTTTTTCACCGCATGAGCATATAAATGACACTTCAGGACCAACGCCCGACCATGTCATTGTTCCCTTGGATAGGCGCTCAAGTTCAGCAACAACCTCTTTCACTTTTTCGCGTATTTTTTCTTTGTTGCCATACTCTGGTATGTGGTCGTCCTGATGCTTTGGAAGAGAGACATGCAGCGCCAAGTTGGCAAGTGCGTTCCACATATCCGCTACGTATTTGGGATTAAATCCAATTTCTGTTCCGATCTCGGCAAATTCATCACTTTCCGGTCGGACGTCAGGATTCTTGCCAATGTACAAAGTTACCGTCTCAGTGACGAATGGATCCACCTCTGCCATGAGTGTCTTGACGACGGCACCAGGTTGCCATTTTCGCAGTTGTGCGTGTGAAATGTAGGCGTGTCGTTGCCGAAGTCGATCATAACAGACCTTCTCCAGGGCAAGGCGAGATTCAAGAGCAGCATAAGTGACGCTCTGGGCTGTATCCTCGTTCAGTAGAGAATTTATGCGTAAAATAATAGATTTTACATCAATCATTTAAGACCTATTATGGCCGCTGGCTTCGCCAAAGGAAGGCCATGCGCCTCGACATAGGCGTTCGACGACGCAAGGGCCGCGCGATTTTCGTCCAACCAGCGCTTTTCGCGCAATTCGGCGATCTGCGCCGCCAAACCGCGCTCACAGGCCCGCGAGACATTGACGCCAAGGGCTTTGGCCTGCTCCAACAGATCGCTGTTGAGGCTGACGTTGATCGCCCGCTTCGGCGCGGAGGCGTCAAAGGACAGCCGCGTGTCGCGGCATCCTACTTTTCCATGCTCATGCGCATAGAGAATGCCCATAGTCATGACCAAGATCAAGCGATGACCGTCGCTCTTCCCGACCTACTGCGCCCGCATCCGCAGCGGCGACACGCCGAACCAGCGGCGGAACGCGCGGCTGAAGGCGCTGACTTCGGAATAGCCCAGCAACGCGCCAATGTCGGCGATGGGGACATGGCGTTGCCGGATGTAGACCGCCGCCAGATCGCGCCGCACTCGCTCCACCAGATCGGAAAAGCTCAAACCCTCGTCGGCCAGTCGGCGTTGCAGGGTCCAGCGCGCCACGCCCAGCCGGTCGGCGATGTCCTCGACATAGGGATAGCCTTCGGGCAGGCGCGCGCGGATTTCCGCCGTCACCCGGTCGAGCAGAGCCGGTTCGCCGGTGTCGCGCGCGATGTCCACCAGCGTGCCGCACAGCGCGGTCAGCCGCGCCATGTCGCCGCCGGGCATCCGCCGGTCAAGATCGCGGTCGCGCAGCACCAGGGCGTTGGTGCGCTGGCCGAAATGGGCGGGGGCGTCGAACAGGGATTCGTGCTGGCGCCAATGTTCCGGCTTGGGATGCTCGAAATGCACCTCCTCCGGCATCCAGGACGAGCCGAGGGCGGCGCGGACGACGTTGGCGAACATGCCCATGGTCAGTTCGGCGTCCTGCCGTCGCTCGACGATGCGACCGTCCAGGATGCGGTATTCCAACCGTAGCAACCCGTTGTCGCGGACGAAGCGGGTTTCGGTCGCCTGCTGGTGAAAGGGAAAGAGGCGGGCCAGATGCTCCAGCGACGCGCCCAGCGTCGGCGCCGACAGGGCGATGCGCCCGATCAGCCCCAGCATGTCGGGCTGGAACTGGCGACCGAACAGCAGGCCGAAATTGTCGTTGCCGGTCTCCCCCGCCGCCACCTCCATCATCGCCACATAGGCGGCGAGGTCGAGCGCCGAGGTTGGTTGGCCCAGCGCCTTTTCCTCCACCCCGACGCGGTGGAACACATGGTCGGGCTGGCCGCCCTGCTGGGCGATGAAGGCGGCGACCCCGGACGCGGCGGCGGCCAGGATGTTGCGCCGGTTTGCTTGCCCATCCATTGGGCGGCCTGCGGCGATCTGCCTAGAATTCGATCCGTGCGCCGTCATGACAGACCCTTCCAAAGCCGATTTGTCGCAACGCAGCAAACGCCGTGCCGAACCCGGTGGTCAGAGTGACAAAATTTGCGCGGACTCTCCATTGCACGATAGTCTGACAATTCGCATAGAAACGAAAAAGGCCGCCGTCGGGGGAGGACGGCGGCCTTTTCGGATCGGCGTTGCGTTGGTTCGGCCCCGCTTGCCCCCCCCGCCCCTTCCCCGCTTGTCAGCGGGAGAGGGAGGCTTGAGCCTTGTCGGCGTTCGGCGGAGTTCCCTCTCCCGCCAAAGGCGGGGGAGGGTTAGGGAGGGGGCAAAGGGAGAGAGACGCTCAGTCGGTCATCGACCGCGCTTCGGCCAAGGCGACGTTCAACAGCGGGTCGCCGTCGTTCCGCAGATCGGCGGTGAAGCGGTAGAACAGATAGCCCAGCGCGAACAACCCGACGAACAGGCCAAAGACCAAGAAGTTGAAGTAAATCATCGTGCCGAGCGCCAACATCGCCAGGGCCAGCGAGATGGCCGGGAACACCGGATAGAAGGGCGCGCGGAACGGACGCGCCAGATTCGGCTCGCTGGCGCGCAGCTTGAACAGCGCCGCCATGCTCATGATGTACATGACGATGGCGCCGAACACCGACATGGTGACGATGTTGGCGGTCAGCGGCATCCCGCCGATCTGGATCCATTCGTCGGAGAAGACGGCGGCGATGCCGACCACGCCGCCGGCCAGAATGGCCCAATGCGGGGTCTTCCGGGTCGGGTGGACGGTGGCGAAGATCGGCGGCAGGAAACCGGCGCGCGACAGGGCGAAGATCTGGCGCGAATAGCCCATGATGATGCCGTGGAAGGACGCGACCAGACC
This sequence comes from Azospirillum sp. FG154, assembly GCF_057809575.1. NCBI lineage: Bacteria > Pseudomonadati > Pseudomonadota > Alphaproteobacteria > Rhodospirillales > Azospirillaceae > Azospirillum > Azospirillum sp. FG154. The sequence continues at coordinate 103,677 of NZ_JBMDKF010000022.1, forward strand.
GAACAGGCCGATCCACACCAGCATGTGCAGCCAACCGCTCGATTCACCGACCACCGCCTTCATCGCCTGGGGCAGCGGGTCGTTGATGTTCGACAGCGCCTTCCAGTCGCCGACGCCGCCCGCGAAGATCATGGTGCCGAAGGCCAGGAACACCAGGGTCAGGATGCCGCAAATATAGGCGCGCGGCACGGTGCGGCTGGGGTCCTTGGTCTCTTCCGCCGCCATCGCCGCGCCCTCGATCGCCAGGAAGAACCAGATGGCGAAGGGGATCGCGGCCAGAATGCCGCCGACGCTGCTGATGGTGAACGTGTTTTCCCCCGACCAGCCGTTCGCGGTGAAGTTCGCCCAGGTGAAGCCCGGCGTCACCACGCCCATGAACACCAGCAATTCGATGATCGCCAGCACGGTGACGAACAGTTCAAACGTCGCGGCGATGGACACGCCCGCGATGTTCAGCGCCATGAAGATGACGTAGGCGCCAAGCGCCGCGATCTTCGGGTCCAGCGCCGGATACTGCACGTTCAAATAGGCGCCGATGGCCAGCGCGATGGCGGGCGGGGCGAAGACGAACTCGATCAACGTCGCAAAACCAGCGACGAACCCGCCGGTCGGCCCGAAGGCGCGGTAGCTGTAGGCGAACGGCCCCCCGGCGTGCGGGATGGCGGTGGTCAGTTCTGTGAAGCTGAAGATGAAGGTGGTGTACATCGCCGCGATCAGGATCGTGGTGACGAGGAAGCCCAGCGTCCCCGCCGCCGCCCAGCCATAGCTCCAGCCGAAATATTCGCCAGAGATCACCAGACCGACCGCGATGCCCCACAGATGAAGGCCGGTCAGGCTTTTGCTCAATTCAGGCTTCGTGTTCCCAGACATGAAAGTCCCTCCTGCCCCTGTTCAAAAGGCGGTTGCTCATGCGTTTTCGATCAGGCCCGGCGTCTGTTTTTTGCTGTCGTTGTCCGGGCCGGGCAAAGACGGGGCATCCTCCTTCAAACGGACCCCCGTCAGCTTCAACCGCGCCGCCTCGTTGGCGAGCCAGCACAGCTTGTCCGCCGCCGCCCCGATGGGCAGGCCGTCGGCGTGAATGTTGGAAATGCAATTGCGCTCGGAATCGGCGCGGCCCGGCTTGGCCTCCCAGGTCAGATAGGCCCCCAGCGATTCCGCCGCCGACAGGCCGGGCCGCTCGCCGACCAGCAGAACCAGCAGCCGCGCGCCCAGCGCCGCCGCCACCCCGTCGCCCAGCGCCACCCGCGCCTGTTCGGCCAGCACCACCGGGCCGATCCGCCAGCCGAACAGCCGTTCCTGGCAGGCGTGGACCAGCGGCGCGGCGTTGACCTGGACCGCCGCCGCCGACAACCCGTCGGCGATGACGAACAAAAGGTCCCAATCGCCGCCCGCCGCCGGATGCGACGCTAGCCGCTCCACGCTGGCGGCGTCCAGTTGGCGGCCCAGATCGGGGCGGCGCAGATAGGTCAAACGGTCGGGCGCGGCGCTGTGGACGCGCAGAGTTTGCAACGGCGCCAGATCCTCGGCCAGCCGGTCGAAATCCGCCGCGCTGTGGACGGCGTCGCGGGCGCGGGCGTGGGCGAGTTGGAACTCCAACAAGGCCGTCGTCGGCATGCCGTCGCCCGCCCGACCCAAGCCGATGCGGGCGCGGGTGGCGGCGCGGAAGCGCGCCCAGGGATCCTTTGGCCCGGAATCTTTCGGCTGTTCGTCGCTCATGCCGCCGCGCTCCCCAACAGGGCTTGAACCACCAGGCTGTGATCGGGCCAGGGCGGCAGGCGGCGCTGCTCGTCCAGCCAACCGGCCTTGTCCAACCACGCCTCGAACTCCGGCGCGGGCGGGCGTTTCAGCAGGTGACGCAGGCCCAGCACGTCGTGATAGGACAGGCTTTGGTAATTCAGCATCACGTCGTCGGCGCCCGGCACCGCGATGATAAAGTTGACGCCCGCCGTCGCCAGCATGGTCATCAGAACATCCATGTCGTCCTGATCGGCTTCGGCGTGGTTGGTGTAACAAACGTCGCAGCCCATCGGCACGCCCATCAGCTTGGCGCAGAAATGGTCTTCCAGACCGGCCCGCGTGATTTGCTTGGCGTCGTAGAGATATTCCGGCCCGATGAAGCCGACCACGGTGTTGACCAGAAACGGGTCGAAGGCGCGGGCGACGGCGTAGGCGCGGGTTTCCACCGTCTGTTGATCGACGCCGAAATGGGCGTCCGCCGACAGGGCCGCCCCCTGCCCTGTTTCAAAATACATGACGTTGTCGCCGATGGTCCCGCGCTTCAGCGACTTGGCGGCGTCCTGCGCCTCGGCCAACAGCGACAGGCTGACGCCGAACCCCCGGTTGGCCTTTTCGGTTCCGGCGATGGATTGGAACACCAGATCAAGCGGCGCCCCGCGCTCAATCGCTTGGATCGAGGTGGTGACGTGGGCGAGAACGCAGGACTGCACCGGAATGTCAAAGCGCGTGCGCACCGAATCCAGCATCTCCAACAGCGTAATGCAGGCCGGGACGTTGTCGGTCGCCGGGTTGACGCCAATCACCGCGTCGCCCACCCCATAGAGCAGCCCGTCGAGCGTCGAGGCGGCGATTCCGGCGGGGTCGTCGGTCGGGTGGTTGGGCTGCAAGCGGCTGGACAAGCGCCCCGGCAGCCCGACCGTGGTGCGGAAACGGGTGACGACCGAACATTTCGCGGCGACGCCGACCAGATCAATGTTGCGCATCAGCTTGGACACCGCCGCCACCATCTCCGGCGTCAAGCCGGGGCCGAGCGCGCTCAGCGTCGCCGTGTCGGCCTGATAGGACAGCAGCCAGTCGCGGAACTGCCCGACCGTCATGTGGGCGACCGGGCGGAAGGCGACGTCATCGTGGCGGTCCACGATCAGCCGAGTCACCTCGTCGGTTTCATAGGGAATGAGGGTCTCGTTGAGGAAGGCTTTCAAGGGCAGATCGGCCAGCACCATCCGCGCCGCGACCCGCCGCTCGTCGCTGTCGGCGGCGATTCCCGCCAACTCGTCCCCCGACCGGCGCGGCGAGGCGCAGGCCATCACCGTCTTCAAATCGTCGAACCGATGCCGCTGCCGTCCCAAATCCCGCGAGTAAACCGCCATCGTCGGCGCCCTCCCTGTCCCATCCTGCGGTCAGCATGGCACGGGGGGCGGCGGGGCCGGTTGACATTGGAACACAAAGTTTTTGGGGGAACACAAAGTTTGGCGGGAAGCGCGCCGCGTCGGTCTTGCCTTTTTTGATATGTTATATCATTACTTTTGAGTGATTCATCCGCTTTGAGGTTTCCGTATGCTCTCCCCCCTCGCCGCTCCGGCCAACGGCGCGACCGCCCCCGCCGGGAACCGGGAATCCGCGCGCCCCTATCTTGCCGTGTGCGACGACGCCCAGGGGTTGGCGGCGATCCGGGATCCCGGCGTGACCATGGCCCTGTGGCGGCGCGGCCTGCCCGCCGGATTGGCCGGGGCGCTGGCCGAGGCGCTGGACGGTTGGCCGGGCGAGGGGTGGGCCAATCTGCGCCTGACCACCACGCCCGATACGGTGACGACCGACGCGGCGGCGGTCGGGCCGCTGCTGGCCGACGTCGCGGCGCTGACGCGGCTCTACGCCGATCTGGTCGGCTGCCCGTCGGTGACGCTGCGGTTGGAGCGCGTGACCGGCAATGGCTGCAAATTCCTGCACGTCGATTACGTCGGGGTCCGGCTGCTCTGCACCTATCGCGGGCCGGGAACCCAATGGGCGCCGGACGAGGCGGCGCGGCGCGACGGTTTGGGAAGCGGGAACAACACCGCCGTTCTGGCCGACGCCCGGCGGCTGCGACGGATGAGCGCCGGGGACGTCGGCCTGCTGAAGGGCGAATCCTGGCCCGGCAACCGGGGGCGCGGCCTGATCCACCGCTCGCCGCCAGCCCGTCCGGGCGTGTCCCGGCTGGTCCTGTGCCTGGACCATGAGGAGCACTGACCGCGCGCGCCTGGATCGCGGTCGGCGACGGCGCAAAGGAACAGCATGCGCCAACATTGCCCTCTCCCTTTGGGAGAGGGAAGGGTGAGGGGTGATCCAAGAAACCTCGCGGTTCTGGCCTTTCGGGGAACCCCTCACCCTCCCCACGTCGTGGGTCCCCTCCCTCTCCCGGGACGGGAGAGGGCGATGATCGCCAAAGGCCCCTACCCCGCCATCGCGGCGCAGCGGGCGTCCATGGCGGCCAGGGCTTGGGCGAAGCCGTCTTCGGCGGTGGCGGCCAGCGCCTGGGCTTCGGCGCGGCGGCCTTCGCGGACGCCGTCCTCGATGGCGCGCATCACGCCGACGAAGCCGGACAGGCCGAAATGGCTGGCCGCCCCGGCCAGACGGTGGGCGACGTCCTCCAGATCGGCGTCGGCGGTGTCGGGGGCGGTCAGGCGCGGCAAGCCTTCCGCCGCCGCGTCCAGCAGCAGGCCCCGGATGGTGGCGAAGCGGGCCGGGCCAAGGGATTGGACGTAGCGGTCCAGGATCTCCGCGTTGACCATCGCGTCCGCCGGGGCGGCGGGGCGCGGCGGCGGGTCCGGCGGCGGATCGTCGGCCCCCGTTCGCCGCCCGACGATGTTGGACAGCAGATGCGTCAGCCGTTCCGGGAAGATCGGCTTTTCGATCACCGCGTCGATCCCGGCGGCCAGATAGCGGGCGCGGTCGGCGGCGAAGACGTTCGCCGTCACCGCGATGATCGGGGCCATCGCGTGCGCCTCGTCGGGCAAGGCGCGGATGCGGCGGGCGACCTCCGGCCCGTCGATGTCGGGCAGGCGGATGTCCAGCAAAATGGCGTCGAACCGCCGCCGCGCCGCCAAATCCAACGCCTTTTCCCCGGTTTCGGCGACGGTGATGCGGTGGCCCGCGTCCGACAGCAGGCCCATCGCCACCTCGCGGTTGATCGCGTCGTCCTCCACCAGCAGCAAGGCCAGCGAGCGCACCATGTGGATCGGCAACAGCCGTCCCGGCGCGGTCGGCAGGGTCGGCGCCTCCACCCGGACCAGCGGGATGGTGACGGTGAACAGGCTGCCCAGCCCGACCACGCTGTCCACCGTCACCCGGCCCTGCATGGCGTCCAGCAGATGGCGGACGATGGCCAGCCCCAGCCCGCTGCCGCCAAAGCGCCGGGCGATGGTGGCGTCGGCCTGCTCCAGCTTTTCAAAGATGGCGGCGCGGCGGTCGGCGGGAATGCCGATGCCGGTGTCGCGCACGCTCATCACCAGGGTTTCGCCGCCATCCGGCTCGCGGTCCAGCCCGACCCGCAGATCGACGCCGCCGCGTTCGGTGAATTTGATGGCGTTGCCGACCAGATTGACCAGGATTTGCCGCAGCCGCTGGCGGTCCAGCTCCACCAGTTCCGGCACGTCCGGCGCGATGTCGAGATCCAGCGCGATGCCCTTTTCGTTGGCCAGACTTTCGACCGTCGCCACCACCTCCTCCAGCACCGGCAGGATGGCGCAGGGGGCGGGGTCAAGGTCCAGCTTGCCGTCTTCGATCTTGCGCAGATCCAGGATGTCGTTGACCTGATCGAGCAGGCCATGGCCGCAGCGCATGATCGACACGGCGTAACGCCGCTCCCCCGGATCCAACCGCCCGGTCAGCAGCAGGCGGCACAGGCCGAGGATGCCGTTCAGCGGAGTCCGCATCTCGTGGCTGACGGTGGCGAGAAATTCGGTTTTGGCGGCGTCGGCGCGCTCCGCCCGCTCCTTGGCCTGACGCAACTCCTCCCGCGCCCGGCGCGAGGCGGTGATGTCGTTGGCGATGCAGATGATGTGGCAACGCCCGTCGCCCGACCATTCAAAGGGGTGGCGTTGCAGGGCGAACACCGCCGTCTCGCCGTCGCGCGTCAACACCAGCTCTTCGATGCCAAGCGAGCGCAAGGCCCCGGCCTCCCCGCCCGCCAAGGCGCGGCCCGTCTCCTCGCCCAGCGTCTCGACCAACGGGTGGTTTTGGATGGTGGAGCGGCTGGCCCCGAACGCCTCCTCCGCCGCGCGGTTCCACAGCACGACCTGCCCGCTGTCGCCGTCCAGCACGTAGAGCACGCTCGGCACATTGTCGATCACGGCGTCGAGGAAGGCTTGGGTCCGCCGCAGCATCTCTTCGGCCTCGCGGCGGCGGGTGATGTCCACCACCGAACTCAGCAGCACCTCTTCGCCCTGGAACTCAAAGGCGATGCCGGACAGCAGGCCCCAGATGGTCCAGCCCGATTCCGTCACCAGCTCAGCCTCCACGTCCAGGGCGTGGCCGGTCTGGATGACCTGGCGGACGAAGGCCTCGCGCACCTCCGGGGCCGACCAGACGCTGGACGCGGGGCGGCCCAACAGGGCGCTGGCCTCGCGCACGCCGAACAGATCGGCGGCGCGGCGGTTGACGAAGCGGATTTGCCCGTCGTCCCGGCCCGAGATCACCAGCGGCACCGGCGCGGCCTCCAGCACCGTGCGCAGCCATTGCTCGTTGCGGCGCAGCGCCTCGCTCTTCACGCCGGTTTCGTGGATGTAAAAGCGCAGGGCGCGGGCCAGCTCGCCGATTTCGTCGGCCCCGCTGGCCGGGATTTCAGCGCTGCCGCCCGCCGTGCGGTCGCGGATCGCCTCGCTGACCGCCCACAGCCGGGCCAGCACCTTGCGCCGGACATAGACGAAGGACAGGATCATGCCCAGCGCCACCACCCCGACCGAAGCGAAAAACAGGCGGGTGTAGGTGGTGGACACCTCGATGATCTGCTGGCGGCTGTCTTCCGCCGCGCGGGTCTGCTCGACAAAGATGCCGGTGTTCAGGCCGGTGTTGACCAGCGAGACCTGATTGGCCCGGTCGATCAGGCCGGTCAGGGTTTCCGACGCCTGCAATTCGGTTTGGCGCTGGCGAAAAACCGACCGTTCGCCCTCCACCACCGCGCGCATGCCCGCGATCAGCCGGTCAGCCCGTTCCAGCGTCGCGGCGGGGAGGTTGGCGCGGTCGGACAGGGCGGCCAGTTGCGCCGACGCGCCGTCCTTCAGGCGGTCCAAGCCAAAGCTGTTTTCCGTCTGGTGGACCGACGCGGCGAGGAACAACAGCCGTTCCGCCATCGCCAACCAGCGTTGCACGGCGGCGTCCGGCTGGGCCAACAAGGCCGGGTCGGCCAAGCGGTCGGCCAGTTGCCGCACGTCGCGGTCACGGTCGGCCAGCCCGCGCCGCGCGGCGATGCGGGCGCTGACTCCCCGGTCGATGGCTTCGCGCAGGCGCAGGATTTCGTCGCGCTGCTGCTTCAGGCTGGCGATGCGCTGGGCCGGGCGGCTGTCGCCGACGTCCAACTCCGCCAACAGGCGATCATAACCCGCCAACTGGTCCGACAGCCCCTGATTGATGGTCTCGCGCCCGGCATTGTCGTTGGACAGGGCCAACTGCTCCAGGCTGCGCATGATCCGCTGGTGCTGGCGCTCCAGTCTTGCGGCGGCGACGACGGCGGGAAAGCGTTCCGACGTCACCCGCGTGATGCCCGCGTGGAGACCATCGAAGGCGACATAGGCGCCAAGCCCGATCAACAGCGCGACCAAGCCGTTGAAGGCCAACGCGCCGAACAGCCGGGCGCCGACGCCGATGCGGAACAGCCCGCCGCGCGCTTGCCCGCCGCTTTGCCCGCCATCCTGGTCGCTCGTTCCGGCGCCGTCGCTCATTCTGTTCCCGCCCGCAATTCGTCCGGCGCGGCTTTGCCCCGCGCGCGGCGTCAGCGTATCATAGCGGTCTTGCGGGTCGCGTCATGGGCTTTGGGACATTGGGGCGTGGAGAACGGGCAGATCATGGATTGGCGCCGCGTGACGACCGTGTTGGCTTTGGCGGGCGGGTTGTGGACGGCCTGGGCCGGGGCAGGAAACGCCGCCGACCTGTCGGGCCAACTCCCGGCGCTGGGAAGCGAGGATGGCGGCGTCGTCGCGGAGATTGAGCGGCGCGGGGCGCTGCGCTGCGGCGTGTCCTACAACCCCGGTTTCGCCGCCAACGACAAGGCTGGCCGTCCGACTGGCTTCATGGTCGATCTGTGTCGGGCGCTCGCCGCCGCCGTTCTGGGCAAGGCCGACGCGGTGGAGATCCGCCGCCTGTCCAAACCGCAGGAGTTCGCCGCCATCGCGGCGGGCGATGTTGACGTGTCCTTCGCTCAAACCTCGTGGACGTTGACGCGGGACGCGGGCTATCCGGTCGATTTCGGTCCGCCGGTCTTCCATGATGAACAGGGCGTCGCCGCGTGGCGTCGCCCGGATGGACAGTCGCCGTTGGACAGCGGCGAGGCGACGATCTGCGTCCCGATGTCCACCACCTCTCAGGCCGCGCTGGAAGCGTATCTGGCGCGGGGGGAAAAGCCCCTGTGGACGTTGCGGCTGTTCCCGACCTGGCCCGACGCCTTGCAGGCCTTCATCGGGCGGGAATGCAACGCGTTGTCCATCGACCGGGCGATCCTGACCACCGCGCTGCGCGGGTTGGAGGGAAGCCGGGACGGCTTGCTCATCACCACCGCCCCGGCGCCGTCGCGGGAGCCGATTGCGCCGGTGGCGTCCAACCGGGACCGGCAGTGGTTGACGGCGATCCGTTGGACGATGTTCGCGCTGTTTCTGGCCGACGACGCGGGAGTCACCGGGGAAAACGCCGGTTTCCTCCGCATCACCGGCAACAGCGAGGTGCAACGTCTGCTCGACGGTTTGCCCGACGCCGCCCGCAAGATCGGCCTGCGACCGGATTGGGCCTATCAGGCGATTGTTCAGGTCGGCAATTACGGCGAGATTTTTGAACGCAACCTCGGCTCCCGGTCCCCCTTTGGGTTGGAGCGCGGGATGAACCGACCCTGGACTCAAGGGGGCCTGCTGTTCGCCCCGGTTTTTCAATAAGACGCGCGCCCCTTCCCCGCGATCTGTTCAAAGCTGTGCACAGTTGCTGACGGCCTGTTCATATCTGGCCGCATTCCTGTTCATTCGTTCGGCGGATAGTCGCCCCGCCGGTCCAACATTGGGCGCGGCGCGCGTAGGCAATGGGCTGGACGTCAGACGATGAAGCGAACCGCTGTGGTCATGGAAGAGCCGATGTTGGAGCAGGGATTGCCGGAACTGGGAAGCGTGCGGCGGCGGATCGACGACGCGCTGGGGCGGGTGACGGGGCTTGTGCGCGACCGGATCGACCGCGACGGCGCCGCCACCGTCGATTGGTTCGTTCGGCAATTTTACGCCAACGTCCCGCCCGACGATCTGGTGAACACGCCCGACGAGCAGTTGTATGGGGCCGCGCTGGCCATGTGGCAGGCCGCGCGGCGCCGTCAGCCCGGCGTCGCGACCGTCCGCGTCTACACCCCGCGCGTTGAACAGGCGGGCTGGCACGCGCAACGCACCATCGTGGAAATCGTCAACGACGACATGCCGTTCCTGGTTGATTCGGTGACGGCGGAGCTGCACCGGCAGGGCTTGACCGTCCATCTGGTGATCCATCCGGTGTTGCCGATCCTGCGTGACGCGGCGGGCGAGGTGACGGGCCTGTATGAGCCGGGAACCGACGTTCCCATGGGGGCGCGCCCGGAATCGCTGATGCATGTCCAGCTCAACCCGGTGGGCGATCCGGCGGCGCAGGAGAGCATTCGCGTTGGGCTGGAGGCCGTGTTGGCCGACGTTCGCGCGGCTGTGGAGGATTGGCGGACCATTGGCGGCCGCATAGCCGAATCCGTCGCTCTCACCGCCGCCGCCCACGCCGCCTTGCCGGACGGCGAGGCGGACGAGGCCACGGCCTTTCTCGCTTGGATGGATGACGACAACTTCACCTATCTGGGCGCGCGCGACTATCGCGTCACCGAAGGGGACGAGCCAGGGTTGGAGTTGATCGCCGGAAGCGGCCTTGGCGTTCTGCGCGACGACGATGTGAGCGTGTTCGACGGTCTGCGCCATTCCGCCAACCTGTCGCCGGAGGTGCGGGCGTTCCTGAGCCAGCCGCGCCCGCTGCTGGTGACGAAGGCGAGCCGCGATTCCACCGTCCACCGTCGGGTGGCGCTCGACGTCGTGCTCATCAAACGGTTCGACGCGGCGGGCCGGATCGTCGGCGAACGGCTGGTGGTCGGTCTGTTCACCGCCTCGGCCTACAACGCCAGTCCGCGCGACATCCCGATCCTGCGCCGCAAGGTCGCCGACGTGGCGGCGCGCGCCGGTTTCGACCCGCAGGGCCACGACGGCAAGGCGTTGCTGAACATTCTGGAAACCTACCCGCGCGACGAGCTGTTCCAGATCCAACCCGACGAGCTGTTTGACACGGCGCTTGGCATTCTGCATTTGCAAGAGCGCCAGCGATTGGCGCTGTTCGTTCGCAAGGATCCGTTTGAACGTTTCGTGTCCGCTTTGGTCTTTGTGCCGCGCGACCGTTTCGACACCGATTTGCGCCGCAAGATCCAAGTGATCCTGGAAGAGAGCTACAACGGGCGTTGCGCGGCCTTTTACACCCAGTTGGGCGACAGCTCGTTGGCGCGCCTGCATCTGATCGTCCAGGCCGGGGGCGGCGGAATTCCGGCTGTGGATCTGGGCGCGTTGGAACAACGTCTGGTCCAGACCGCGCGCGGGTGGAGCGACCATCTGCGCGGCGCCTTGATCGACGCGAATGGCGAGGAACGCGGCTTGGCGCTCGCGGCGCGCTACGCCGACGCCTTCCCGGTCGGCTACCGCGATTCGCACAGCGCCGCTCAGGCGGTGTTCGACATCGGGCGGATCGAACAGGCGTTGGCCGGGTCGGGCTTCTCGATCAACCTTGGTCGCCCGTTGGAGGCGGAGGAGGACGAACTCCACGTCACCATCCACCATGTGGGTCGGCCCATCGCCCTGTCCGACACGCTGCCGATGCTCGAACATATGGATCTGCGGGTCATCACCGAAGAGCCGTTCGCCGTGACGCCGCTGGGGGCCAAACAGCCGGTGTGGGTGCAGGATTTCGCGGTGCGCAGCGCCACCCGCTGGCCGACCGACGCCGCCGACGCCAAGCGCCATTTCCAAGAGGCGTTCGCCGCCGTTTGGGATGGTCGGATGGAGGATGACGGGTTCAACCGCCTGATCCTGCGGGCCGGACTGACGGCGCGGGAGGTGGTGGTGCTGCGCGCCTACGCCAAGTTCCTGAAACAGGCCCGCTTCGCCTACGCGCAAGACACGGTGGAGGCGACGCTGGCCGCCCATCCCGACACCGCGCGCCTGATCGCCCAGCTCTTCGCCGCCCGTTTCGATCCGAAAAACCGCGCCGACGAGGCGCCGATCCTCGCGGCCATCGACGACGCGCTGGACGCCGTGACCAATCTGGACGACGACCGCATCCTGCGCCGCTTCGTCACGCTGGTCCGCGCCACGCTGCGCACCAACGCCTATCAAACCCTGCCGAACGGCCAGCCCAAGCCCTATCTGTCGCTGAAATTCAACAGTGGCCAGATCGACGAACTGCCCCTGCCCCGCCCCTGGGTCGAGGTCTTCGTCTATTCCCCGCGCATGGAGGGCGTCCATCTGCGCGGCGGCAAGGTGGCGCGCGGCGGCATCCGCTGGTCCGACCGGCGCGAGGATTTCCGCACCGAGATTCTGGGGCTGATGAAGGCCCAGATGGTCAAGAACACGGTGATCGTCCCGGTCGGCTCCAAGGGCGGCTTCGTCCTCAAACGCCCGCCGCCCGCGTCGGTCGGGCGCGAGGCGTTCCAGGCCGAAGGCGTCGAATGCTACAAGCTGCTGATGCGCGGCCTGCTCGATCTGACCGACAATCTGACCGCCGACGGCGCCGTCATGCCGCCCACCGACGTGGTGCGTCATGACGGCGACGATCCTTATCTGGTGGTCGCCGCCGACAAGGGCACGGCGACCTTCTCCGACATCGCCAACGGCGTGTCCATCAACCATGGCTTCTGGCTGGGCGACGCCTTCGCGTCCGGCGGGTCGGTCGGCTACGACCACAAGGTGATGGGCATCACCGCGCGCGGCGCGTGGGAATCGGTCAAGCGGCATTTCCGCGAAACCGGGCTGGACATCCAGACCACCGATTTCACCGTGGTCGGCGTCGGCGACATGTCGGGCGACGTGTTCGGCAACGGCATGCTGCTGTCCAAACACATCCGCCTGTTGGCCGCCTTCGACCACCGCCACATCTTCCTTGATCCCGATCCCAACCCGGCGGCGAGCTGGGCGGAGCGCGCGCGGCTGTTCGCCCTGCCCCGCTCCTCCTGGGCCGA
>NZ_JBMDKF010000023.1:0-99735 GCF_057809575.1 Azospirillum sp. FG154
TCTTCCAATGAGTTGCCTAAACCGAAGATGTGTGAATGCCGTAGCCCCGGGGGGGAGAGGGAGGGTCAGCCGAACCAGCGGTTTCAGACGACGCTTCGCTGACGACCCGCATTGTTCGCGCCCACACTAAATCCAGCGCCGCGCCGGGGGATCCGGTTTCCGTGTAACAGCGGCGTATCAACCGCTTCGCCCTGTTACGAAAACCGCCTTTGTAACGCCAACGTAACAGCCGCCCCACAACGAAAGCGCCCTGTTACCAAATAGTCCGCCCCGCGCATCATCGGACGGGTACAGTAACCGTCAGACAAACGACCGCGACCAACCAACAGCGGTCCAACAGCAACCTGTTACGGGAGGGACCAGAATGCGCGACCCGCGTTATCCGACGGCGACGACCGCGCGGACGTCCTCGCGGGGGTATGCCCATGGCTTCGCTCCATGATCGGCCCCCTTCCGGCGAGGATCGCCCCATGACCTTGCAGACCCCATCCTACAAAGCCGCCGCCGTCAGCGCTCAATCCGGCGACGCCCCCGCCCGTTCCAACTTTGGCGAGTTGGTCCAGCGGCATCTGTCGAAGCTGGTGGTGGCCCCGTCCTTCGCGGCGATTCTGGTGTTCGTCTACGGCTTCATTCTGTGGACGGTCTACATCAGCTTCACCAACTCCCGCATGCTGCCCAGCTACGAGCTGGTCGGGATGGACGCCTACACCAAGCTGTGGAAGATCGAACGCTGGTACGTCGCCATTGAAAATCTGCTGATTTTCGGCGGGCTGTTCATCGGCGTCAGTCTGGCCATCGGCATCGTGCTGGCGGTCATGCTGGACCAGCGCATCCGGGGCGAAGGGGTGCTGCGCACCATCTACCTCTACCCGATGGCGTTGAGCTTCATCGTCACCGGCACGGCGTGGAAATGGATCCTGAACCCGACCATCGGCATTCAGGAATTCGTGCGCGACCTGGGATTTCCCGGTTTCACCTTTGACTGGATCGTTCAACAGGACACCGCCGTCTACACGCTGGTGATCGCGGCGGTCTGGCAAAGCTCCGGCTTCGTCATGGCGCTGTTTCTGGCGGCGCTGCGCGGGGTGGATCAGGAGATCATCAAAGCCGCCTATCTCGACGGGGCCAGCCTGCCGCGCATCTATTGGGGCATCGTTCTGCCCTCCGTCCGCCCGGTCTTCATGAGCGCCTTCGTCATCCTGGCCCATCTGGCGGTCAAGAGTTACGACCTGGTCGTCGCGCTGACCGGCGGCGGTCCGGGTTACGCCTCGGACCTGCCCGCGACCTTCATGTACGAGATGACCTTCCGGCGGAACCAGATTTCCATCGGCTCGGCCAGCGCCATGATGATGCTCGCCACCGTCGTCGCCATCATCGTCCCGTACCTCTATTCCGAGCTGAAAGGGGGCAAGCGTGTCTAGCCTGACCTCCGCGCTGCCGCCCGCCGAAGGGATGGGACCGCGCGTCGCCCGCTGGGGCCTGTATCTCATCCTGTTGCTGTTCGCGGCCTATTACCTGCTGCCGCTGGTCGTGATGGTGTCCACCTCCTTCAAGAGCCTGGACGAGATCCGCACCGGATCCCTGCTGTCGCTGCCGCGCGACATCAGCACCGACGCCTGGACCTACGCCTGGACCCGCGCCTGCATCGGCGCCGATTGCCGGGGTATGGCCCCCTATTTCATGAACTCGCTGGTCATCGTCATCCCGGCGGTCGTCATCTCCACCCTGTTCGGGGCGCTGAACGGCTACGCGCTGACCAAATGGCGCTTTCGCGGGGCCAACGTGATCTTCGCGATGATCCTGTTCGGCAGCTTCCTGCCTTCCCAAGTCATGCTGCTGCCGATGGCGCAGACGCTGGGCTTTCTGGGGTTGGCCGGGTCGGCGGGCGGCTTGATCCTGGTCCATGTCGTCTATGGGCTGGCCTTCACCACCCTGTTCTTTCGCAACTACTATGTCAGCATTCCCGACGATCTGGTGAAGGCGGCGACCATCGACGGGGCCGGGTTCTTCCAGATCTTCACCAAGATCATGGTGCCGCTGTCGTTGCCGATCATGGTGGTGACGATCATCTGGCAGTTCACCCAGATCTGGAACGACTTCCTGTTCGGCGCGTCTTTCGCGGCGGGCGGGGCGCAGCCGGTGACGGTGGCGCTGAACAACCTTGTGAACACCACCACCGGCGTCAAGCAGTACAACGTCGACATGGCCGCCGCGATGATCGCGGGCCTGCCCACCCTCGTCGTCTACGCGCTGGCCGGAAAATACTTCATTCGCGGTTTGACCGCTGGCTCGGTCAAGGGGTGATTTGACATGGCGACTCTCAGCATCAACAACGTCCGCAAGCAGTATGGCAGCGTCGAAGTCCTGAAAGGGATCGACCTCAGCCTGACCGACGGCGAATTCCTGGTCCTGCTTGGCCCGTCCGGCTGCGGCAAATCCACCCTGCTCAACATGATCGCCGGGTTGGAGACCATCAGCGCCGGGGAAATCCGCATCGACCAGCGGGTCATCAACGGCGTCCATCCCAAGGACCGCGACATCGCCATGGTGTTCCAGTCCTACGCGCTGTACCCCAACATGACGGTGGCGCGGAACATCGGCTTCTCGCTGGAAATGCGCGGCCAGTCGAAAACGGAACGCGACGGCGCCATCCAGCGCGTCGCCAAGCTGTTGCAGATCGAACATCTGCTGGACCGCAAGCCCGCGCAATTGTCGGGCGGTCAGCGCCAGCGCGTCGCCATGGGCCGCGCCCTGGTCCGCGATCCCAAAGTGTTCCTGTTCGACGAGCCGCTGTCCAACCTGGACGCCAAGCTGCGCGTGGACATGCGCACGGAAATCAAAAAGCTGCACCAGCGGCTGGGCACCACCGTCGTCTACGTCACCCACGACCAGATCGAGGCGATGACGCTGGCCAGCCGCATCGCCATCATGAAGGAGGGCATCGTCCAGCAATTCGCCCCGCCGCAAGAGGTGTATGAGCGGCCCGCCAACATGTATGTGGCGAGCTTCATCGGGTCGCCGACGATGAACTTCATCCGGGGAACCTTGGCCGCCGAAGGCGACCGGCTGGGCGTCAGCGTCTGGCAGGACCGCGCGGCGTCCGACGGCGGCCCCTGCCGCTTCCTGCCCCTGCACGAGGCCCCCGCCCAGGCCGACCGCTGGCTGGGCCAGGAGGTCATCCTTGGCGTCCGGCCCGAGGCGATCACCTGCTACGACCCGACCATGGCGACGGGCAACCCGGCGCTGGTCAAGGTCGGCTGCCCGGTGAGCGTGCTGGAGCCGACCGGCGCCGACACCATCACCTACATCCAGTTGAGCGGCCAAGAGGTCGTCGCCCGCATCAAGCCAAGCGACATGCCAGTGGAGGGCGAAGTCGCCGACTTCATGATCGACATGGGCCGCGCCAACCTGTTCGACCCCAAAACCGAACAGCGCATCTGAGTCCGATCGCATCACAACCGCCCATCCCCCTCTCCCCCCCGGGGAGAGGGCCGGGGTGAGGGGGATCCGCCGCCGAAACCGTCCGGCAGGCCGCGCCCCCTCACCCTAACCTCTCCCCGGGGGGGAGAGGAGACAGTCCCGACGCCACCCCAAAAAACGCAAAAACAAAACCCCCGACCCAACCGATGGCCGGGGACGGGAGGAACCATGTCCATCCACAGCCGTCTCGGCGGGATCACGGGCCGCCTGTCGTCAGCCTTCGGCGGTCTGGCCGCCTTGGCGCTGGCGCTCGCCGCCCTGTCGCTCGCCAGCTTCGCCACCGTGCGCGACGGGGCCGAACAGGCCAACCGCAGCCGCGACGCCTCCGACGCCCTGTCGGCCATCGCGCAGGCCGTCTCCGAACAGCATTTGGGCGTGCGCGGCTATCTGCTGGCGGGCGACACCCGCTTTCTGAACAGTTTTGAAACAGGCCGTCGGTCTTTTGACCGCTCCTTCGCCAAGCTGACCCGCATGGCCGATGGCGATTCCGACCAGACCGCCCGCCTGACCGCGCTGGCCGACGCGCTGAAGGGCTGGGTCGGGCAAGCGGTGGCCAAGCAAATCGCCCTGATGGCCAACCCGGCCACCCGCGACGAGGCCCGCGCCATGGAGGCCGCCGGGGCCGGGCGCGCCGGGATCGAGCGCATTCGGCAGGCCATCGACGATCTGCGCGCCGCCGAATCCCAACGCATGGAGCGAGTGACCGCCGGGCAGGAGGCCGAGGCCGAACGCGCGCAAATCCTGTTGATCGCCGGAACCGCCGTCGTCCTGCTGCTGGCCGCCGTGATGAGCGTCGTCGCGGCGCGCGGAGTCGCCCGCCCGGTGCGGCGGATGACCAACCTGATGGCCCGGCTGGCCGACGGCGATTTGGAGGTGGACATTCCCGACACCAACCGGCGCGACGAAATGGGCGGCATGGCCCGCGCCCTGGCGGTGTTCAAGGACAACGCCCGACAATCCCGCCATCTGGCCGCCGAACGCGAACGCGAGCAACAGGCCAAGCTGGAGCGCGGCCTTGCCCTGGAGCGCGCCATGCAGGCGTTTGAGGCCGACGTCCACGCCGTGATCGGCGGACTGATGCAGGCGTCGGCCCAGTTGGACGAGACCGCCGGCGCCGTGGCGGGAATCGTCGAAGAAACCGACCGCCATTCGCTGACCACCGCGCGCACCGCCGAACAAGCCAGCGTCAACATCCAAACCGTCGCCTCCTCGGCGGATCAGCTTTCCGCCTCGATCAACGAGATCGGGCGGCAGATGGACTCCTCGCGCCGGGCGTCGGACAACGCGGTGGCGGCGGTCGGCGACGCCGACGGCGCGGTGCGCGAACTGAACCAGGCGGCGGGCCGCGTCGGCGAGGTGGTCGGCCTCATCACCAGCATCGCCCAGCAAACCAACCTGTTGGCGCTGAACGCCACCATCGAGGCGGCCCGCGCCGGAGAGGCCGGGCGCGGATTCGCCGTCGTCGCCGGAGAGGTCAAGGCGCTGGCCGCCCAGACCGCCCAGGCGACCGACGAGGTGACGGCGCAGATCGCCGCCATCCAGGGCGTCATCACCACCACGGTGCAGGCGATTGGCCGGATCGGCGGCATCATCGGCGACATGAACGGCATCGCGTCCGCCGTCGCCGCCGCCGTCGAGCAGCAGGCCGCCGCCACCGCCGAAATCAGCCGCGCCGTCACCGGAGCCGGACGCCTGTCCCACGCGGTGAAGGAGGATGTCGAGGCGCTGGCCCGCGCCGTCGCCAACACCGGGCGGTCGGCGGCGGAGGTGCGTCAACGCTCCGCCGACGTGTCGAACGGGGCCGCCCGGCTGAACGGCGAGTTGGCCGGCTTCCTCGACCGGGTGAAGGCGGCGTAAACCCGCCGTCCCCTCAACAATTCGCGCACGCCGTCATTCCGCCGCCCGATCCGTCATTTCGCCGGACATCGGGGGCGGAACCGGCGCTTTGCCCGCTGTTGTCCGGTCGGTCTTCGGGGCCACCCTTGGGGCTGCGACAGGATGTCGCCAACCGACAACACAGCAACCGCGCAAACACAGGGGATGGCCGTGGCTACGATGAAGGTTCTGGTTCTGGGCGCCGGCAAGATCGGCTCGATGATCGCCACTCTGCTGACGCAGACCGATGATTTCGCCGTCACCATCGGCGACCGGGACGAGGCGCTGTTGGCGCGGGCCGAACGGGCGGGCCTGCGGGTGCAGCGCGTGGACGTTCAGGACGCGGAGTCGCTGCGCGCCGCCATCGCCGGTCAGAACGCGGTGCTCAGCGCCTGCCCCTTCACGCTGACGCCGCTGATCGCCAGCGCCGCCGTCGCCTGCGGCGCCCATTACTTGGATCTGACCGAGGACGTCGCCGCCACCCGCAAGGTCAAGGAGTTGGCGGAAACCGCCAAGACGGCGTTGATTCCGCAATGCGGGCTGGCGCCGGGCTTCATCTCCGTCGTCGGGCATGATCTGGCCCGGCGGTTCGACCAATTGCACAATCTGCATCTGCGCGTCGGCGCCCTGCCGCAATACCCGACCAACGCCCTGAAATACAATCTGACCTGGAGCACCGACGGGCTTATCAACGAATATTGCAACCCGTGCGAGGCCATCGTCGACGGCAAACCGCGCGAGGTCATGCCGCTGGAAGGCGACGAGCGTTTCGCGCTGGACGGCGTGGATTACGAGGCGTTCAACACGTCGGGCGGGCTGGGGTCGCTGTGCGAGACGCTGGCGGGCAAGGTGCGCAATCTGGATTACAAGACGGTGCGCTACCCCGGCCACCGCGACATCGTCCGCCTGCTGATCCGCGACCTGCGTCTGGGCGAACGCCGCCATCTGCTGAAGGACGTGCTGGAAACCGCCGTGCCGTTGACCTTGCAGGACGTGGTTCTGGTCGTCGCCACCGCCACCGGCGTGCAGGACGGCGAGTTGCGGCAGGAAACCTTCGCCACCAAGATCTACAGCAAGACCATCGGCGGACGGGTGTGGAGCGCCATCCAGGTGACGACCGCCGCCGGGATCTGCGCCATCCTCGACCTGCTGCGCGAGGGAAGCATCCCGCAATCCGGCTTCATCCGGCAGGAGCAAGTCCCGCTCGACGCCTTCCTCGCCAACCGCTTTGGCAAGCATTACGCCGCTTGACGACGACGCGCGGGCATCACGGCGTCTTCAGCGACGTGGTATGAGGGGAAGCCCTTCTCCCCTTGCGGGAGAAGGGTTGGGATGAGGGGTGCGGTTCCGGTCGAAGACCGGGGCGGTCGTTTCGCCACCCTCACCCCAACCCCTTTCCCGTCAAGGGCTACAGTATTCACACATCTTTTTCTTTCTACAACCAATTGAAATGAAACGGATTTTCCGTCATCCCCGCGCAGGCGGGGATCCAGAGTTCGCCAGACGAACCCTATGGGTAAGTCTGGATTCCCGCCTTCGCGGGAATGACGGAGAAAAGTTCTTTTTCTTCCAATGAGTTGCCTAAACCGAAGATGTGTGCATCCAGTAACCCGTCAAGGGAGAGGGGCTTTCTTCCCCCTCGACCGTTCAAGCGGTCGCGTTATTGCGGGCCTGTGTAAGGGAAGGGGTGAATCTTCCGCGTCGGGGCGCTGCGCCGGTCATGCGGGCAGGCGTAGCGCAGACAGACGTTGCGGTAGAGATCGTCCAGGCGAGCGATTTCACTCTCGTCCGCCCGGCGGCGGGCGATGCACAGCATGTCCCACACCATTTGCCGCAAGGCGGCGTGACCCCACGGTTCGCGCATCATGTCGGCGCCGCGTTTGGTCGCCTCTTGCATCGTCAGATGTTCGTGGGCGGCGATGACGGCGATTTCATCCTGCGCCAGAAAACCCGTCTCGGGCGCGCGGGGCAGATCCAGGATCGGCATTGGGCGTTCTCCCTCGATGTGACGATGGTTCGTCGTCTTGCGCGACGATTTGGAACCGTTGCGACGGTTCTTGCCCTCAATTGCAGGGCGTCTTGCAGTGTATCGGCGTCTTCACAATTTCCACAACAAACGGAATGTCGCAGGACGTTCGGAAGGGATCCGCCGAGGGTCATAGGCCCACCTCCCGATCCGCCGCGATCATCGCCAAGGGGGGCTTGCAACGGGGGGGAGGGCGACGCCACATACTCCTCACGCACGACCGATCCCGTGCCATGGAGATGCAGGATGACCCCCGAGGAACGCACCCTTCTGACCGACCTGTTCCGCAATCTGCGCGAGGCGGAATCGCAGCCACGCGACGCCGACGCGGAAAGCTTCATCCGCCAGTCGGCCCAGAGCCAGCCCTTGGCCCCCTATTACATGGCGCAGGCCATTCTGGTGCAGCAGCAGGCGTTGGGCGCCGCCCACACCCGCATCGAGGATCTGGAACGCCAGTTGAAAGAGGCGCAGAGCAAGGCCGCCCAACCGGCCCCCGCGTCAGGCGGCAGCTTCCTGTCCAACGCGCTTGGGCTGGGTCGCAGCCCTTGGGGCGCCCGGTCCGACGCCCCGGCGCCGGCCCCGCAACCCACGGCGGCCCCCGCGCGCAGCCCGTGGGGGGCGCCGCCGCAGGCCAGCCCCTACGGCCAGCAACCGGCCTACCCGCCCCAACCGGGCTTCGCCCCGCAAGGCTACGCGCCGCGCGGCGGCGGGTTCCTGGCGGGCGCGGCGCAGACCGCCGCCGGCGTGGCGGGCGGCATGTTGGCGGCCAGCGCGATTTCCTCGCTGTTCAGCCATTCGTCGGGTCCGCTTGGCGGCGCGACCGGAGCCGCCGCGCCGATCAGCGAAACGGTGGTGAACGAAACCGTCGTCAACAATTTCTATGGCGAGGGCGCCGCCCCGGCCACCCGCGAGGTCGCCCACCAACAACCCATCGACCAGCAAACCGCCGACTACCAAAGCGACGAGGGTTCCTTCGACGGCGGCGGGGACGGCGGCGGGGATGATTCCTGGATCTGATCCCAATTTGATCCAAGGATCCGAAGCCGCGTTTTGACGGCGTGAGCAGGCGCGGCCGGCGGCGAACCGGCCCGCCGATGCGCGCCGCCGTTAAGGCCCGTCGGCCAACTCCCGCAAGGCGGCGCGGTCGCAGTGGAAACGGTTGGGCCGCGATTCGTCCAAAACGCCCTGGCGCTTCAGTTCGGCGACCACGCGGCTGGCGGTTTCGGTGGTGATGCCCAGCACCGCGCCGACATCCTCGCGCCCGAAGAAATCGCAATCATCCTGCTCGTCGATCAAGGTCAGGAACAGCCGCGCCACCCGCGCCCGCGCGCTGCCGGTGCCAAGCTCCACCAGAAAGGCGTCGGCGCGCTCCACCGCCTGATGCCAACGCCGCAGCAATTGCTGGTGCAGATGCTGCGTCTCCTCCGACAGGCGTTGAATGACGGCGCGCGGGATCCGGCAGGTCAGCACCGGATGAACCGCGATGGCGGTGTGACGGTACGGCTCGCCCAAGACGGCCTCCAGCCCCGCCGTGTCGCCCGCCCGCAGCAGCCGCACGATGCGCTGGCCGCCGTTGGGCAGATACTGCACCAGCTTCACCAGCCCGCTGCGCACGGTGTAGAGCGCCTGCGGCTCGTCGCCGACATGGTAAAGCGCCGCGCCGGGCGCGACGACGATCTCGTCGATGGGCAGATGGATGAGGTTGAAATCACTCTGGGTCAAATCGGCGAACAGGGCGGTTTCGCGGATGCCGCAGCCCTTGCAGTTGGCCAAGCCCTGCCACGCCGCGCCAATGTCGGTCTTTTTCACCCCGAGATCCTGCCTGAACGTGCGGAGCGGAGCGGTGAAAGAATGAAGCGGATCATGGTCGTCGCGGTCGTCATGGCGCGCAGTGTCGCAGTTTTCCGCCGCCGCTCCAAGCCCGCCAAGCGCCCATCAGGGCAATCGCTTGAACCATCGAGTGCTGATAAAGCCCCTCTCCCTTGACGGGTTACAGCGTTCACACATCTTTTTCTTACTGCAACCAATTGAAATAAAACGGATTTTCCGTCATCCCCGCGCAGGCGGGGATCCAGAGTTCGCCAGACGAACCCTATGGGTAAGTCTGGATTCCCGCCTGCGCGGGAATGACGGAGAAAAGTTCTTTTTCTTCCAATGAGTTGCCTAAACCGAAGATGTGTGAATGCCGTAGCCCTTGACGGGGGTGGGGGTGGGGGTGGGGGTGGCGAGGCGACCTTCCCCGGCCTCTGGCCGGGTCGCCCCCTCATCCCAACCCTTCTCCCGCAAGGGGAGAAGGGCTTTCGTGGATGTGGAAGCGTTCGGGCCATTGTCTCAATCGCCCCGCCTCAATCGCGGAAATAGCCGGGGTAACGGTCGCGGATGGTGTCGATCAAACCCAGCGTGCCGGACAGATGGTCGCGCAAATGGCGCTGGGCCAGATCGGGATCATGGGCGGCGATGGCGCTGACGATCAGGCTGTGGTCGCTGTGGATCTTCACCGTCTTGCCCGGCGTCGGCAGATGCAGCTTGCGCAGCCGCTCCAAATGGCCGCTGCGACTGCGCACCAGCCGCCACAGATCGGGCACCCCCGCCGCCTCGTACATCGCGCGGTGAAAGGATTGATCGAGCGCCCAGAAGCTTTGAAAATCCTCAGTGTCCACCATGGCGTGCTGGCGGGCGAGGTTCGCCTTCAGGCCCGCGATCACCGTTTCGTCGGCGCCGAGCGCCAACGTCCGCACCACCTCCAGTTCAATGGAGCGGCGCAGGAACTGGGTCTGGCGCGCGTGGGTCAGGTCGATGGCGCTGACCAGCGTGGCGTGCTGGGGGAAGATGTCCACCAGCCCCTCTTCCGCCAGCCGCAGCAGGGCGTCGCGGATCGGGGTCTGACTCAGCCCGAATTGTTCCATCAGTTCGACGCGGGACAGGACGGCGCCGGGCTTGAGATCCAGCGCCAGGATCCGTTCCCGCAGATGATCGAACACCTGCGGGGCGGCCTGTCGGCCCCGGTCCAGACGCATGGGAAGCACGCTCGCCCCGGCACTCATCGACGGATACTCCGCTGTCGTCATCGCGCACGCGGCGCTGTTGTCGTCTGGACCGGGGCGCCCTGTCAAATCCGTTTGCCCCCTCCCTGACCCTCCCCCGCTTCACAGCGGGAGAGGAAACTCCGCCGCGCGCCGCCAAGGGGCCAGCCTCCCTCTCCCGCGAAGCGGGGGAGGGCTGGGGAGGGGGCCGTCTCGTCCGAAGCCTACCGCCCGTTCGCCGACCGCCACGCCGCGAAATCGACCTTGGTCTGCTCGTCGGTCGCCGGGTAAAGGCCCAGGATGGAGCGGCCGGCCAGAACCTGTTCGGTGACGAAATCCTCGAACGCCGTCATCTCCACCGCTTCCGCCGCGAGTTCATCGGCCAGATGGGCGGGGATCACCACCACCCCGTCGCCGTCGCCGACGATCACGTCGCCCGGATAAACCGGGGCGTCGCCGCAGCCGATGGGAACGTTGATGTCAATGGCGTGGTGCAGGGTCAGGTTGGTCGGGGCCGACGGGCGGCTGTGATAGGCGGGAATGGCCAGCTTGGCGATTTCCGGCGAATCCCGAAAACCGCCGTCGGTGACGATGCCGACCGCGCCGCGCACCATCAGCCGCGTGACCAGGATCGACCCGGCGGACGCGGCGCGGGCGTCCTTGCGGCTGTCGATGACCATCACGGCGCCGGGCGGGCATTCCTCCACCGCCTTGCGCTGGGGATGGGCGCGGTCCTGAAAGACGCTGAGCGGGTCGAGATCCTCGCGCGAGGGGATGTAGCGCAGGGTGAACGCCTCCCCCACCATGGTTTCGCTGTTGGGGTTCAGCGGACGGACGTCCTGGATGAACTGGTTGCGGAAGCCGCGCTTGAACAGGGCGGTGGTCAGGGTCGCGGTGCTGACGGTCTTCAGCTTCGCACGGGTTTCGGGCGACAGGCTCATGATCGGGATCTTTCCAGACAAAAGGACTCAATAGATGGACGGTTCGCCGACCGGCGCGCCGAAATCGGTTTGCAGATAGTCGAAGTCGCAACCCTTGTCGGCCTGCGTGACGTGGCGGTTGAACATCCAGCCATAGCCGCGCTCGTAACGCGGCGGCGGCGGCGTCAGGGCGGCGCGGCGGGCGGCCATCTCCTCGTCCGACACCTCCAGCCGGATGCTGCGGGCGGCGACGTCCAGACTTATGAGGTCGCCGTTGCGCACCAGCGCCAGCGGCCCGCCGATGTAGGATTCCGGCGAGACGTGCAGGATGCAGGCGCCATAGCTGGTGCCGCTCATCCGCGCGTCGGACAGGCGGACCATGTCGCGCACGCCCTGCTTCACCAGCTTTTTCGGGATCGGCAGCATGCCCCATTCCGGCATCCCCGGCCCGCCCTGCGGCCCGGCGTTGCGCAGGATCAGCACATGGTCGGCGGTGACGTCCAGGCTCTCATCCTCGACCGCCGCCTTCATCGACGGGTAATCGTCGAACACCAGGGCCGGGCCGGAATGCTTGAGGAAACGCGGCTCGCAGGCGCTGGGCTTGATGACGCAGCCGGTGGGGGCGAGGTTGCCGGTCAGCACCGCCAGCGCCCCTTCGGCGTAGATCGGGTTGTCCAGCGTGCGGATGACGTCGTCGTTGTGCACCTTGGCCCCGGCGATGTCCGCGCCCAGCGTCTGGCCCGACACGGTCAAGCAATCCAAATGCAGATGGTCGCCCAAGCGATTCATCAGCGCGGGCAGGCCGCCGGCGTAGAAGAAATCCTCCATCAGATAGGTCTCGCCGCTGGGCCGGACGTTGGCGATCACCGGAACCTTGCGGCTGGCTTTTTCAAAATCATCCAACCCGATGTCCACCCCGGCGCGGCGCGCCATGGCGATGACGTGGATGATGGCGTTGGTCGAACAGCCCATCGCCATGGCGACGGCGATGCCGTTTTCAAACGCCTCGCGCGTCTGAATCTTGGCCGGGGTCAAATCCTCCCACACCATTTCGACCGCGCGGCGGCCCGACGCGGCGGACATGCGGATGTGGTTGGCGTCGGCGGCGGGGATCGACGACGCGCCGGGCAGCGTCATGCCGATGGATTCGGCGATCGCCGTCATCGTGCTGGCGGTGCCCATGGTCATGCAGGTGCCGTGACTGCGGGCGATGCCCTGCTCCACCCCCAGCCATTCCTGATCGGTGATGGTCCCGGCCCGCCGCTCGTCCCAATATTTCCAGGCGTCGGAGCCGGACCCCAGAATCTTGCCGTTGAAATTGCCGCGCAGCATCGGCCCGGCGGGCACGAACAGGCAGGGCAAACCGGCGCTGGTCGCCCCCATCAGCAGGGCGGGCGTGGTCTTGTCGCAACCGCCCATCAGGACGACGCCGTCGATGGGGTGGCTGCGGATCAACTCCTCCACATCCATCGCCAGCAGATTGCGGTAGAGCATGGTCGTCGGCTTGACCGCGCTTTCGCTCAGCGACAAGGCGGGCAGTTCGACCGGGAAGCCGCCCGCCTGGAAGACGCCGCGCTTCACATCCTCCACCCGCTGCTTGAAATGGGCGTGGCAGGCGTTGAGGTCGGACCAAGTGTTGAGGATGGCGATGACCGGCTTGCCCACCCAATCCTCGGGCGCGTAGCCCATTTGCATGACGCGGGAACGGTGGCCGGAGCTGCGCAAATCGTCGGGCGCGAACCAACGGGCGCTGCGCAGGGTCTCAGGAGTCTTTTTGGTCGAGGTCATGGTCGTCTCGCGGAGGATGGGACGGTCAAGGGGAGATGGCGGATCAGTTGTGGACGCCCCAACGCTGGAGCGTGCGCCGCTCGATGGTGCGGAAGACGAGGTTTTCGACGATCAGGCCGATGATGATGACGGTCAGCAGACCGGCGAAGACGGCGGGAATGTCCAGCAGGTTGCGGTTTTCAAAGATGAACCAACCCAAGCCGCCCTGCCCCGACGACACGCCGAACACCAGTTCCGCCGCGATCAAGGTGCGCCAGGCGAAGGCCCAGCCGATCTTCAACCCGGTCAGGATCGACGGAAAGGCGGCGGGAATGAGGATCATGGCGACGTAGCGGAAGCCCTTCAGCCCGTAATTCCGCCCGACCATCCGCAAGGTGCGCGACACGCCGAGAAAACCGGAATGGGTGTTCAACGCCACCGCCCACAGCACCGAATGGATCAACACGAACACCAGACTGCCGTTGCCCAAGCCAAACCAAATCAGCGCCAGCGGCAGCAGGGCGATGGCGGGCAGCGGGTTGAACATCGCCGTCATGGTTTCCAGGAAATCGGTGCCGACCTGGGTGTTGATCGCCACCATGGTCAGGGCCGCCGCCAGCAGAATCCCCGCCGTGTAGCCCATCAGCAGCACCTTGACCGAGGTCAACGCGCGGGCGGGCAACGTGCCGTCCTGAATCCGCTCCATCATCGTGGTCAGCGTGTCGGTCAGGGTCGGGAACAGCAACGGGTTGTCGAGGGTGCTGGCGTAGACCTGCCACAGCAAGGCCAAAACCAGGATCAACAGCGTCTTGCGAACCGCGCCGTTGCCCCACAGCCGTTCGGCGAGGCTGAGCTGGCGTTCCACCGCGCTTTCGGCGGCGTGGTTGTCGGTGTGGCTGGCGGCGTCGGCCACCGTGTGCATCTGGATGCGCGCTTGGCCCATCGGGCTTACTCCCTGTGACCGGGTTCGGCGAACAGAAGATCGTGAATGTGCCGTTCCAACTGCGCGGCGCTGCCGTCGGTGGCCGACACCTGATCGACGTCGCTCACCTCGGCCTTGACCCGGCCCGGATGGGGCGACAGCAGCAGGATGCGGTTGCCGATCTTGATGGCTTCGGCGATCGAGTGGGTGACGAACATCACGGTGAAGCGCGTTCCCTCCCACAATTGCAAAAGCTCGTCCTGCATCTGGCGGCGGGTCAGCGCGTCCAGCGCGGCGAAGGGTTCGTCCATCAGCAGGATGTCCGGCTCCATCGCCATGCCGCGCGCGATGGCGACGCGCTGCTTCATGCCGCCCGACAAGGTGTGCGTGTAGCTGTCGATGAATTTGGTCAGCCGCACCTTGTCGAGATAGGCCCGCGCCCGGTCCCGCGCCTCCGCCTTGCCCATGTTGCGGGCGACGCAGAGCGGGAACATCACGTTTTCCAACACCGTCTTCCAGGGCAGGAGCTGGTCGAACTCCTGAAACACCATCATGCGGTCGGCGCCGGGTTCCGTGACCTCGCGCCCCTTGATGCGGATGGTCCCTTCGCTGGGTTTGTGATAGCCGCCCACCGCCTTCAGCAAGGTGGATTTGCCACAGCCCGACGGCCCCAGCAGGACGAAACGGTCCGAACTGTTGACCGAGAAACTCACCCGCTCGGTCGCGGTGACAAGGGAGGACGGCGTTTTGTAGCGCAGCGTCACCGCGCTGACGTCGAGGAGCGTGGACATGCGTTCAGCCTGCGGAAGAAATGCGGGAGAGGCGGCCGGGCGGCGCCAACCGACGCGCCCGGCCTGAACAGGAAGGCGTCAGCTTCCGTTCCGGTCATACGCGGTCGGCAGGTAATAATCTTTCCACGAGGTCGGCATCGTCTTGATCGTGCCGATCTTGTGCAGATGGGCGGCGAAGATCATGGTGCCGTGCGGCGTGGGATCGAAATTCATCATGCCCGGCTGTTTCAGCATGGCGAGCAGATCGGGCAACGGCGTCTTGTCGCCCGACGCCTCGCGGTATTGCGCCACCGCCTTTTCCGTGTCGTTGACCAGCAGGTCGATGGCTTCCAGCGCCGCCGCCTTGATCGCCAGAACCGCCTTGGGGTTGGCGTCGGCGAATTTGGTGGTGGTGAACAACTGCGCCTGGCTGATGCCGCCGGGGATGATGTCGGTGGAATCGGCGACGACGTAGGGGTCTTCCAGCGTCTTCATCTCGTAAAAGGTGAAGGGCGGGGCGGCGAAGTGGCTTTTCACCTCGTGCGTCGGGTTGGCCATGGCGGCGGCGGCGTCGGAATGGCCAAGCTGCACCGTGTTGGCGTCCAGCTTCGACCATTGGTCCGGCCCAAACAGCTTGGCCGCCGCGATCTGCAACAGGATGGCCTGGGTGGACACCCGCACCGTCGGCACCGCGATCTTGTCGGTCGGGCCGTAATCCTTCAGCGAGCGGATTTTCGGATCGCGGGTGATGAGCGTCACCGGCTGGGCCGAGGTGCCGATGATGCCCTTGACCCCGCCCTTGGTGCGGTCCCACAGCAGCAGCAGATTGCCGACGCCGGTGTTCAGCACATCGACGCCGCCGGACAACAGCGCGTCGGTGGCGGCCCCGCCGCCGGAAAAGGCCACCCAATTGACCTTCAGATTGGGCAGGCCGAGCTTTTCGGCCTGCTTCTCCACCAGCTTGTTTTTCT
Source organism: Azospirillum sp. FG154 (assembly GCF_057809575.1). Classification (NCBI taxonomy): domain Bacteria; kingdom Pseudomonadati; phylum Pseudomonadota; class Alphaproteobacteria; order Rhodospirillales; family Azospirillaceae; genus Azospirillum; species Azospirillum sp. FG154. Next base: position 15,755 of record NZ_JBMDKF010000023.1, read on the forward strand.
CCATGATGTAGGTCGGCATGTAGAAGATGCCGGGCTGGCGGGTGATCGAAATTTCGGATTTCTGCTGGGCCTGCGCCGTCCCGGCCAAGCCGAACAGGCTGGTCAACGCCGCAATCCCCACGCACAGCCGTGCAAAGCGCCCCGTCATTTCTCTGTTCCTCCCCATGTGGCGTTTCCAGGCGCAAGGCGTTCCCGCCCCGGCGCCGTCGGCGTGTTCGCCGTTGAGAAAAACACTAATGCATTAGTGCATCGAATGGAAGGGGGATTGTTTGGCACGCGTGCGAAATATGCCGGATCGGAACCGCCGCGCCCCGTCAGGCCGACGCGGCGGCGGTCCGCAAATAGTCGAGGAAGGCGCGTTCGGCCCGGTTCAGCTTGCCTTGTTCGTTCCAAATCAGATGGATGTTCACCGGGGCGATGCCCTCGTAGGGCGGCAATTCCCACAACAACCCGTCGGCGACGTCGCGGGCGGCGATGTGGTCGGGCAGCGGGCCGATGCCCAGACCGCAGGTTATCATCCGCCGCACTTCCTCCAGATTGGCCGAGGAGGCGATGACGCGCCCGGCGAATCCTTCCCGCGCGCGGAACAGGGTCAGCGGCGACAGGGCGCCGTCGATCTGGTCGGAGGTGAAGGAGACGAAATTCTCGTGGCGCAGTTCGGCGATGTCGATGTCGCGCCGCCCGAACAGGCGGAAATCCGGCCCGCAATAAAGCCGATAGGTCTGGCGCAGGAACACCACGCTGGCCAAGCCGGGAATCGGTTCGCGCAACAGGCAGATCGCCATCGCGCCGACCCGCTGTTGCAAGGCGATGTGGGCGTCGGCGGACACCATCACGTCGATGCGGAACGTCACCTTCGGGTACAGGTGATGAAACTCGCGCAGGGAGCGGTCGAGCCGGTCGGTCTGGATTCGGCTGGTCATCAGAAGATGGACATGGCCGCTGACCTCGTCCTTGACGTCGCGCACCAGGGCGCCCAGGCGCGACACGGTGCCGTGAATCGCCACCGCCTCGTCATAGACCTGCTCGCCCGCCGCCGTGATGACGAAGCGCCCCGGCCCCCGGTCGATCAACGGGCGGCCCAACTGCTCCTCCAGCCGTTTCAGGGCCAGACTGACGGCGGGTTGCGTCAAAAACAGGCGGACGCCCGCCTTGGTGATGCTGCCCTCCTGCACAATCACCATGAAGGTGCGCAGCAAATTCCAGTCAAGCTGTTGGCCCAAACGGGCCAGCGCGTGGCGCTCCGCCTCGGATTCCGTCACGTCGGCGCTTCCCTTGTCCGTGCCTGAAAGCGCGCCATCCCGCGCGTTGACGAAAATCTAAGCACATGCCGCGTCACTGAGCAACTGCGGCATAAATCAGATTCATGGGGCAAATCAAAAATGCTTATTTGCGCGATGGTCTTTCCCCAGCGCCTAATCGCTCCATTGAGCCGTCAAACAAGCGAAATCAGGGCGCAACAAAAATTCACTCGCATGATCGACCTATCCCAAAAGACAGGGGGCCGATCATTCAGCCTGATCTTTCCCCCGCGATCCAAAGGCGACGAAGGTCTGACGCCGCAAAGGAACAGGAATGAGCACGACTCAGCCCAACCGCGCCAAAGACGGGAAAATCCCGCAGATCGGCAATCTCGCCGTGCCGGACGCGGGCCTGCGCGCCGCCATTCTCGACGCCGCCGACGCCGCGCAGCCGGATTGCGTCGCCCTGCTGTCCAATCTGGTGCGCCAACCCTCTCTGTTGGGGGCGGAGGCCGGGGCGCAAGCCCTGATGGCCGACCGCTTCGCCACGCTGGGTCTGGAGCTTGACCGCTTCACGGTGGACGAGGCCGCGCTCTCCAAGCTCCCCGGCTTTTCCCCGCCCGTCCAACCCGGCGCTTACGCGGGGCGCGAGAACGTCGTCGGCGTCCATCGCCCGCGCAACCCGACCGGACGTTCGCTGATTTTGAACGGCCACATCGACGTGGTGCCGACCGGCCCGGCGGAACTGTGGACCAGCCCGCCCTTTGAACCGCGCGTCGCCGACGGGCGGCTGTATGGGCGCGGCGCGGGCGACATGAAGGCGGGAATCGCCGCCTACACCAGCGCCTTCGCCGCCCTGCGCCGCCTGGGTTATCAGCCCGCCGCGCCGGTCTATCTCCAGTCGGTGATCGAAGAGGAATGCACCGGCAACGGCGCGCTGGCCTGCCTGCATCGCGGCTACCGCGCCGACGCCGCCGTCATCCCCGAACCCTTCAACCACACCCTGTCCATCGCGCAGGTCGGGGTGATGTGGGTGCAATTGGCCGTCACCGGCACGCCCGCCCATGTGCTGGACACCAGCGCCGGGCGCAACGCCATCGAAGCGGCGTGGGCGCTGGCCGGGCATCTGAAGGCGTTGGAAATCCGCTGGAACGAGCCGGGCCGCCGCCATCACGCCTTTTGCGGCCACGCCCACCCGATCAACATCAATCTGGGGCGGATCGAGGGCGGCGAATGGGCGTCGTCGGTGCCGACCCGCTGCGTCGTCGATCTGCGGCTGGGCTTCTTTCCCGACGAAGATCCGCGCGCCGTGCGCGACGAGGTGGCCGACGCCGTGACCCGCGCCCTGCGCGACGATCCGGCCCTGTCCGGCGTCGCCGCCGAACTGATCTGGACCGGCTTCCAGGCGGAGGGCTGCGCCATCGACCCGGCCCACCCGCTGCTGACGGCGCTGGCCGATTGCCACCGCGCGGTGCGCGGGGACGAGCCGCGCCACGTCGCCCTGACCTGCACCACCGACGCGCGGTTCTTCGCGCTGTATGGCGACACCCCGGCGACCTGCTACGGCCCCGAGGCGACCCGCATCCACGGCCTGGACGAATCGGTGTCGTTGGACAGCGTGCGCGACGTCACCCGCGTGCTGGCGCTGTTCATCGCCCACTGGTGCGGGCTGGAGCCTGTTTGACGCCTCTGACCACCCTTCTCTCTCCGTGACCGACGAGACGACCCCGCCATGATCGCCACAGCCGCCCATCCCCCGCGCTCCACCCGCAACTGTTCCGATGTGGAATGGAAGGCCCGGACCGACCTCGCCGCCGCCTATCGCCTGTTCGACCGGCTGGGCATGACCGACCTGATTTACACCCACATGTCGGCGCGGATTCCCGACACCCCCGACCATTTCCTCATCAACCCCTATGGCTTGATGTTCCACGAGGTGACGCCGGACAATCTGGTCAAGGTGGACATCGACGGAAAGCTGATCGATCCCGACAGCAACCACGGAATCAACCCCGCCGGTTTCACCATCCACAGCGCCGTGCACCACGCCCGGCCCGACGTCGGCGCGGTCATCCATCTGCACACCGACGCCGGAATGGCGGTCAGCGCCCAGGCCGACGGGCTGTTGCCGATCACCCAGCATTCGCTGCGCTGGCACAACCGCATCGCCTACCATGATTACGAGGGCATCGCCCTGGATCTGGCCGAGCGCGAACGGCTGGTCGCTGATTTGGGCGGCCATCACAGCATGATCCTGCGCAACCACGGCCTGCTGACCGTGGGCCAGGACGTGCCGGAGGCGGCGGTCCTTATGTATTACCTGGAACAGGCCTGCCGCCAACAGATCATGGCTCTGTCGGGCGGTCGTCCGCTGGTCCACCCGTCGCCCGAGGTGTGCGAACACACCGCCCGCCAATACGAACACGCCTACCCGCGCGCCGGAGTCCTGGAATGGGACGCGCTGGTGCGCTGGCTGGACAGCACGACCGGCCCGACCGGGCCGCGTTAAGAATCGCGTTCAACGTTTCAAAAACAAGAAAAGCATCAGGGCCGCATCACCCCACCGCAGACGCTTCACCCGGAGACGAGGACACCCGCATGACACGACCGCTTCCCGCACTCCCCGCGCGCTTTCAACGGGCCGCCGCCGCTGGCCTGCTCGCCGCCGTTCTGGCGATTCCAGCCCTGTCCGGCCTGACCGCCCGCCCCGCCAGCGCGCAGGAGACGCCGGTCAAGGGCGGCGTCCTCAACAGCATCGTGCAGCCCGAACCGCCGACCCTGATGCTTGGCCTGAACCAGCAGGGGCCGACCCAGACCGTCGCGGGCAAGATCTATCAAAGCCTGCTGACCTACGATCAAAAGCTCAACCCCATGCCCTCGCTGGCGAAAAGCTGGACGGTGTCGCCCGATGGGCTGACCTACAGCTTCAAGCTGTTTGAAAACGTGACGTGGCACGACGGCAAGCCCTTCACCGCCAAGGACGTGGTGTTCTCCACCAACGTCTTTTTGAAAGAGGTCCACCCACGCGCCCGCGCCGTCTTCAGCCGCTGCGAATCCATCACCGCGCTCGACGATTACACGGTGGAATTCAAGCTGAAGGAGGCCTTCCCGGCCTTCCTGCAATCCTTTGAAGTGTCGTCGGCCCCGATGGTTCCGGCCCACATCTACGAAGGCACCGATTTCCGCGCCAACCCGGCCAACGCCACCCCCATCGGCACCGGCCCCTTCAAGCTGAAGGAATGGGTCAAGGGCAGCCACATCCAACTCGTCCGCAACGAGAGCTATTTCAAACCCGGCCTGCCCTATCTCGACGGCATCACCTTCCGCGTCATCCCCGACGCCGCCAGCCGCTCGCTGGCGCTGGAAAGCGGGCAGGTGCAGCAAACCCAATACAGCGATCTGGAACCTTTCGAGGTTCCCCGCATGAAGACGCTGGCCAATCTGGAATTCAGCACCAAGGGCTATGAGTTCGTCGCCCCGATGTCCTGGCTGGAGATCAACCACCGGGTCAAGCCGCTGGACGATAAGCGGTTCCGCAAGGCCATCGCCTACGCCATCGACCGCAAGTTCATCCGCGACAAGATTTGGTTCGGCCTGGGCCGCGTGCCCACCGGGCCGATCAATTCGGTGGTCAAATTCTATGACCCGAAGGTGACGATTTACGAACCCAACCTCGACAAGGCCAAGGCCCTGTTGGACGAGATGGGGCTGAAGCCGGACGCCAAGGGCGTGCGCACCACCGTCAAGATCATGCCGATGCCCTATGGCGAGACCTGGACGCGGCTGGGCGAGTATCTGAAGCAGGCGCTGGGCAAGGTCGGGATCGCCGTCACCCTGGAAAGCACCGACGCGGCGGGCTGGAGCCAGCGCGTGGCCAACTGGGATTACGAGATCACCACCAACTTCCTCTACCAGTACGGCGATCCGGCGCTGGGCGTCGCCCGCACCTACATTTCCGACAACATCCGCAAAGGCGTGCTGTTCACCAACACCATGGGCTATTCCAACCCCAAGGTGGACGCCCTGTTCGCCGAGGGCGCGCGCGAGGTCGATCCGGCCAAGCGCCAAACCCTCTACAGCGAGGTTCAGCAAATCCTGAGCGACGAGCTGCCCGTCGTCTGGCTGCTGGAGATGGAGTTCCCGACCTTCCTCGACAAGCGGGTGAAAAACGCCAACACGACCGCCATCGGCGTCAACGACACCTACGAGGATGTTTGGCTGGCGGCGAAGTAAAGCCTGAATCTCAAATCATCTATACCGCCTTGCCCCCTCCCTAACCCTCCCCCGCTTGTCAGCGGGAGAGGGGACTGCCGCCGCCATCCCCTCCACCGCCAAAGGCGGGGGAGGGAGGGACCCATGCTGTCAAGCATGGGAGGGAGGGGGCAAGGTCGCGGCATTTTTCGCACGCCGCAAGCAGGAGCCACGCCCATGCTGGGATTCGCCCAACTCTTCGCGAGCCGTCTGGTCAAGGCGCTTGCGATCCTGATCGCCATCGTGGTGATGAACTTCTTCCTGGTCCACGCCGCCCCCGGCGATCCGGCCATGGTGATGGCGGGGGAGGCCGGGGCGGCGGATGAGAAGTTCGTCGCTCAGTTGCGCGAGCAATTCGGCCTGAACCGCCCGCTCTACGAACAGCTCGCCACCTATGTCGGCAAGATCGCGCAGGGCGATCTGGGCTTTTCCTACCGCCAGCAACGGCCGGTGTGGAGCATTCTGGCCGAACGGCTGCCCGCGACGCTGATCCTCACGCTGACCGCCTTCGCGCTGGCGCTGGCCGCCGGGGTGGCGCTGGGCACGCTGGCCGCCATCACCGTCGGCACCTGGGCCGACAGCGCCATCACCGTGGTGGCGCTGCTGGCCTACGCCACGCCGATCTATTGGATCGGGCTGATGCTGAGCTTGCTGTTTTCCATCCAACTGGGGTGGCTGCCCGCCTTCGGCTACGAGACCATCGGCGCCGGTTACACCGGCTTGGCCCACGCCGCCGACGTGGCGCAGCATCTGATTTTGCCGGTCGTCACGCTGGCGCTGTTCTACATGGCCGGTTACGCCCGGCTGACCCGCGCCTCGATGCTGGAGGTGCGCGGGCAGGATTTCGTCAAGACCGCCAAGGCCAAGGGGCTGACGCCGACCCGCGTCGTCACCCGCCACATCCTGCGCAACGCCATCCTGCCGGTCATCACCGTGGCGGGCATCCAGGCCGGGCAACTGGTCGGCGGCTCCATCCTGATCGAGACGGTGTTCGCCTGGCCCGGCATCGGGCGCTTGGCGTTCGAGGCGGTGTTGCAGCGCGATTATCAAGTGCTGCTCGGCATTTTCCTGGTCACGTCCGTGATGGTGATCCTCTTCAACATCCTGACCGACATCCTTTACGGCCTTGTCGATCCGCGCATTCAGGCAGCCCGCTGATGAACGCCAACTCCTTCTGGGTCTTCTGGCGGGCCTTCGCCCGCAACAAGGGCGCCGTTCTCGGCCTCGTCATTCTGGCGGGCGTGCTGACGCTGGCGGTCTTCGCCTCGGTCTTCTTCCCCGGCGATCCGTGGGACATGGCGACCGCGCCCTTCCAGCCGCCGCTGTCGGACGGCGCGCCGCTGGGGTCGGACATGCTTGGCCGCGACATCGCGGCGGGCATCGCGCATGGCGCGCGGGTGTCGCTGCTGATCGGCCTGACCTCGACCGCCGCCGCGCTGGCCATCGGGGTGACGCTGGGGGCGCTGGCCGGGTTCCATGGCGGTTGGGTGGACGACGCCATCATGCGCTTCACCGAGCTGTTTCAGACCATCCCCAACTTCGTTCTGGCGGTGGTTCTGGTGGCGATCTTCACCCCCAGCCTGACCACCATCGTCGCCGCCATCGCCATCGTCAGTTGGCCGCCGCTGGCCCGGCTGGCGCGCGGCGAGTTCATGAGCCTGCGCAACCGCGAATTCGTCCAGGCCGCCATCACCACCGGCCAATCCAACAGTTCGATCATCCTGCGCCAAATCCTGCCCAACAGCCTGTCGCCGATCATCGTCTCGGCCTCCCTGATGGTGGCGACGGCGATTTTGCTGGAAAGCTCGCTCAGCTTTCTGGGCTTGGGCGATCCCAACGCGATGAGCTGGGGCTACATGATCGGCGCCGCCCGCACCGTGATCCGGCAAGCCTGGTGGATGAGCTTCTTCCCCGGTCTGGCCATCGTTCTGACCGTGCTGGCGCTCAATCTGGTGGGCGAGGGGCTGAACGACGCGCTGAACCCCAAGCTCGCCCGGTCGCGGGGCTGATCCGATGGACGCCTCTTTTCCCTCCCCTTCGCCGGAGACCCCCGCCATGACCACGCCTCTGCTTGACGTGCGCGGCCTGAGCATCGCGTTGCCGCCCGGCGCCGACCGCCCGTTGGCGGTGGACAATCTGACCTTCACCCTGAACCCCAACGAGATCTTGTGCGTGGTCGGCGAATCCGGCTCCGGCAAGTCGATGACCGCCCACGCCATGATGGGGCTGCTGCCGCACCCCCATGTGCGGGTGTCGGCGGGCAGCCTGCTGTTCAAGGGCCGTGACGTGCTGACCATGCCGGAGGCCGAGCAGCGCTCCCTGCGCGGCGGACGGATCGCCATGGTGTTTCAGGAGCCGATGACCGCGCTCAATCCGTTGATGCGGGTCGGGCGGCAGATCGGCGAATCCCTGCGCGAGCACACCAGCCTGCCCGCCGCCGGACGCCGGGCGCGGGTGGTGGAGCTGCTGGATCAGGTCGGCCTGCCCAACCCGGCGGAGCTGGCCGACGCCTACCCCTTCCGCCTGTCGGGCGGCCAGCGCCAGCGCGTCATGATCGCCATGGCGCTGGCCTGCCAGCCCGACATCCTGATCGCCGACGAACCGACCACGGCGCTGGACGTCACCACGCAAAAGCAAATCCTCGACCTGATCCGCGCGATCCAGGCCGAACGCCACATGGGGCTGATGTTCATCACCCATGATTTCGGCGTGGTGGCGGAAATCGCCCACAAGGTGGCGGTGATGCGGCACGGCAAACTGGTGGAGCATGGCTCCGTCGACGAGGTGCTGAACCGCCCGCAACACCCCTACACCCGGCAACTGATCGCCTCCGTCCCGCATTACATCGAACACCGCGCCGACCACGCCAAATCCGGCCCGGCCCTGCTGGTCGCCGAAAAAGTCCGCAAAGTCTTTCATGTCGGCGGCGGCCTGTTCAAGAAATCCAAAACGGTGGTGGCGGGCGACGATCTGTCCCTGACCATCCATCCCGGCGAAACGGTTGGTCTGGTCGGCGAGTCCGGTTCGGGCAAATCCACGCTGGGCCGCAGCATCGTCGGCCTCATCAAGCCGGATTCAGGCCGGATTTTGTTTGAGGGAACCGATCTGCTGTCGCTCGACCGCAAGGGCTTCCGCCCCTATCGGCGGGCGGTGCAGATGGTGTTTCAGGATCCTTACGCCTCGCTCAACCCGCGCCACACCATCGGCGACATCGTGGCGCAAGGGCCGGTGGCCTTCGGCGAAAACCGCGCCGCCGCCCTGAAGCGCGCGCGGGAATTGCTCGCCATGGTCGGGCTGGACGGCTCGGCGGCGGATCGTTACCCGCACGAGTTTTCCGGCGGCCAGCGCCAGCGCGTCGGCATCGCCCGCGCGCTGGCGATGGAACCGAAGCTGCTGGTCGCCGACGAACCCGTCTCGGCGCTTGACGTGTCGGTGCAGGGGCAGGTTCTGGAACTGCTGGACGACATCCGCAAGCGGCTGGGATTGGCGATGCTGTTCATCACCCACGATCTGCGCATCGCCGCGCAAATTTGCGACACCATCGCCGTGATGCGGCGCGGCAAAATCGTCGAGCTGGGCACCGCGCGGGAGGTCTTCACCCACCCGCGCGACGCCTACACCCGCAGCCTGCTGGACGCCATCCCCGGCAAGGAGTGGCAAATCCCGGCGGATCTGCGCCACGGCCCGGCGGGACCGAAGACCGTGGAGGTCTCAGCATGATGAAGGTCGCCATCATCGGCGCGGGCGCCGTCGGCGGCCTGCTGACCGCGCGGTTGAGCGCCACGGAGGCGGAGGTGACGCTGGTCGCCCGCTCCAACGCCGCCGCCGCCATCCGGCAAAACGGCCTGACCATGCTGACCCCGCAAAACCGGCTGGTCCGGCTGGCCCCGCGCGTGACCGACGATTCCCTGTCGCTGGGGCCGCAGGACGTGGTGATCCTGTGCGTCAAGGCGCACGCCCTGCGCGGCACGGTGGACAGCGTCACGCCGCTGCTGGGGCCGGACACCGCCATCGTGCCGATGGTGAACGGCGTTCCCTGGTGGTACCCGCACCGCCAACCCGAACCGCTGGCCGACCGCCCCTTGACCAGCGTCGATCCCGACGGGCTGCTCTGGCGCTCCATCGACCCCGACCGCGTGGTCGGGGCCACCACCTTCGTCGCCGTGGAGGGCGACGGGCCGTGCCGGGTGCGCCACGTCAACGACCAGCGTTTCGTCTTCGGCGACGCCGCCGACCGCGACCGTCCCGCCGTTGACGCCATCGTCAGCCTGTTCGGGCAGGCCGGTTTCCAGGCCGCGCGCGCCGACGACATCCGCGAAGCCATCTGGGTCAAGCTGTGGGGCAATCTGGCCTTCAACCCGTTGAGCGTGCTGACCGGCGCGACGCTGGGGCGGCTGTGCGGCGATCCCGGTTCGCGCGGGGTCGGGCGCGCCATGATGCTGGAGGCCAAGGCGGTGGCCGAGGCGCTGGGCGTCCGTTTCGCCACCAGCGTCGACGACCGCATCGCCAACGCCGCCGCCGTCGGCGACTTCAAAACCTCGATGTTGCAGGATTACGAGGGCGGGCGGCGGCTGGAGCTGGACGCCATCCTGGGCGCGGTGATCGAACTGGCCGAGCGGGCGCGGGTCGAGGTTCCGCTGCTGCGCGCCGTCCTGGCGCTGGTCGATCTGCGGGCGCGCGAACGGCCAAGCTGATCGCCGCGCCTTTGCCCCCTCCCCGACCCTCCCCCGCGTCGCGGGAGAGGGGGCCGAACGCCGCTTTCACCCCAATCCCCTCTCCCGCAACGCGCGGCTACGGCATTCACACATCGCCTCGTTTGGCAAAAGAGCGGAACGGAATGACTTTGGGGTTCGTCATCCCCGCGAAGGCGGGGATCCAGGCTTCATCACAGGGTTCGTTTTGGGAACTCTGGATCCCCGCCTTCGCGGGGATGACGGTTAGAGTCATTGACTTCCAATAGCTTGACTTGCTGAACGATGTGTAAATCCGGTAGCGCGTTGCGGGAGAGGGGGCCAGCAAACCCCACCCCGTCCGTTCCAGGAGCCTTTTCCATGTCCGTTCCCTCCAACCTGCCCATCAATCCCGAACGGCTGTGGGCCAGCCTGGCCGCGATGGCCGAAATCGGCGCGACGGCCAAGGGCGGAAGCTGCCGCCTCGCGCTCAGCGACGAGGACAAGGCCGGGCGCGATCTGTTCGTGTCCTGGTGCGTCGAGGCCGGGTGCGCGGTCGCCATCGACCGCGTCGGCAACATCTTCGCCCGCCGCCCCGGCAGCGACCCGACCTTGCCCCCGGTGGTGATGGGCAGCCATCTGGACACCCAACCGACCGGCGGGCGGTTCGACGGCGTTTATGGCGTGCTGGCCGGTCTGGAGGTCTTGCGGTCGCTGAACGACCGGGGCGTCGCCACCCGCCACCCGGTCGAGGTCGCCGTCTGGACCAACGAGGAAGGCTCGCGCTTTTCCCCACCGATGATGGGATCGGGCGTCGTCACCGGCGTTTTCGCGCTGGACGAGATCCTCGACAAAATCGCCCAGGACGGCGCCCGTTTGGGCGACGAGCTGGTCCGCACCGGCTATGCGGGCGACGCCCCGACCGACCACCCGATGCACGCCTATCTGGAGGCCCACATCGAACAAGGTCCGGTGTTGGAGGTCGAAGAAAAGGAAATCGGCGTCGTCGTCGGCGCGCAGGGCCAACGCTGGTACGAAGTCACCGTGACGGGGGTTGAGGCGCACGCCGGGCCGACGCCGATGCGCCTGCGCCGCGACGCGCTGGTCGCCGCCGCCCGCATGGTGACGGCGGTGCAGGATTTGGGGCTGGAGACGCCGGGCGACGCCTGCGCCACCGTCGGGATCCTCGACGTCCACCCGCATTCGCGCAACGTCATTCCGGGCCGCGTCTTTTTCACCGTCGATCTGCGCCACCCCAACGCCGACACGCTCGCCGCCATGGACCGCCGGTTCCGCGACGCGGTCGCCGCCATCGCGGAGGCTGCGGGCGTGCGCGCCGAGATCGCCGATTTCTGGCGTTTCCCGCCCACCCCCTTCAACCCGACGCTGGTGGACCGGGTGCGCGACGCGGCGCGCGGCTTCGGTTTCAGCCACCGCGACATTGTGTCGGGGGCCGGGCATGACGCGGTTTACGTCGCGGGCAAGGTTCCGACCGCGATGATCTTCATTCCCTGCGAAGACGGCATCAGCCACAACGAGGTTGAAAACATCGCCCCCGCCGACGGCGCGCGCGGCGCCGCCGTTCTGTTCGAGGTTCTGGTCGCCACGGCGGGATTCGCCCCTCGCCCCTAACCGTTCGATTGCCCGGAGTTCCCCCGATGAAATTCGTTCATCACCCCGACGCCGCCCTGCACCACCCGGCGATTTATTTCAACAAGGGCCAACTGCGCGCCCTGCCCGAAAAGCCGGAGCGGGTCGGGGCGTTGGCCGCCTTGATCGAGGCGCGCGGCGAAACCCTCATCCGGCCCGACGATTACGGATCGGCCCCGCGCGCCGCCGTCCACAGCCCGGCCTATCTGGCCTTTCTGGAAACCGCGCACGCCCGTTGGATCGCCGAGCCGGGCATGGGCGACGTGGTGATTCCCAACGTCCACCGGATGCAGCGCGTTCCCTCTTACCCCACCAGCATCGTCGGACAGGCCGGGTGGCACACCTTCGACACCGCTTGCCCGATCGACGCCCACACCTGGACCGCGACCTGCGCCGCCGCCAACGCCGCCATCCACGCGACCAAGCTGGTCGCCACGGGCGATGACCGCGCCGCCTACGCGCTGTGCCGCCCGCCCGGCCACCACGCCACCCGCGACATGGCGGGGGGCTTCTGTTACCTGAACCACGTCGCCATCGCGGCGGAATCGGCGCTGCCGATCCTGCGCGCCCAGGGCCGCGCCGGGCGCGTCGCCATCCTTGACGTGGACGTCCACCACGGCAACGGCACGCAGGATATTTTCTACGAACGCGACGACGTGTTTTTCGTCTCGGTCCATGGCGACCCGGCGGAGTTCTACCCGCACATGGCGGGCTACGCGCAAGAGCGCGGGGCCGGACGGGGCGAGGGCTACACCCTCAATCTCCCCCTGCCCATCGGCAGCGACGAGGCCACCGTGCTCGCCGCCATTGGGCGCGCTCTGGACGAGATCGCCCGCTTCGCCCCGGACATGCTGTTCATCTCGCTGGGCTTCGACACCTTCATCAACGACCCGCTGGCCGCCTTCGGCGTCACCACGCCCGGCTTTAAAAAGATGGGCGCGCGCATCGCCGCCGCCGGTCTGCCGACCGTGCTGGTGCAAGAGGGCGGCTACGCCGTGGACGACCTCGCCGCCAACCTCGCCAGCTTCCTGGATGGGTTTGAAGGCGTGACCGCATGACCGCGCTCTCCGCCGCCGCCAGCCCGCGCGATCCGGTGAAGTATCTGCTGATTGTGGCGATCAGCCTGTTTTGGGGGCTGAACTGGCCAGCGGTGAAAACCATCCTGACGCAGGTTCCGCCGTTGGGGCTGCGCGCCGTGGGCTTTACGGCGGGCGCGGTGTTGATGCTGGGAGCGGCGAAGCTGGCCGGGCATCGGCTGGCGGTGGACCGGGCGGAGCGTCCGGCCCTGCTGCTGGCCGGGCTGTGCAACGTGTTGATCTTCAACCTGTGCTCGGTTTTCGCCCAAACCCTGATGGCGACCTCGCAAGCCGCCATCATCGCCTTCACCATGCCGGTGTGGGCGACGCTGCTGGCGATTCCGCTGCTGGGCGAGCGTCCGGGGCCGCGCCAGATCGCCGGTTTGGCCTGCGGGCTGGCCGGGCTGGGCGTGCTGCTGGGACCGGAAGCCTTGTCGGCCCCGCCCGCCGCCCTGCTTGGTCCGGCTTTGATGCTGCTCGCCGCCGTGTCCTGGGCCGTCGGCACCATCGTGATGAAGGGCCGGGTCTGGCGGGCGCACCCGACCGTCATCGCCGGTTGGCAATATGTCGTCTGCGCCGCGCCGATGATCGCCGGGACGCTCCTGACCGAAACCGGCCCGGCGCTGACCGATCTGCATGGCGCGGTGTGGGTTGGCTTCGTCTGGCACATCGTCTGTTCGATCTGTCTGGCGCAAGCCCTGTGGTACGTCACCGTCCGCCGCCTGAGCGTGGGGGAGGCGGCGGTCAGCACCCTGTTGATCCCGGTGGTCGGCGTCAGCGGCGCGGTGGTCATTCTGGGCGATCCGCTGACCCTGCGGCTGGCGCTGGCCCTGGCGCTGATTCTGACCGCCGTGGCCTGCGTGCTGGGGGCCGGATCGAAAAAGGGCTGAGCCGCTGAAAAACGGCTGTGACGAACGGGCGGCGGTCGAATAGGCCGCACGCCTGCCCCTTGCGTTGGCCGGGGCTTTGGCGCAAAGACGTTCGGCATCGCTGTTCATCGCGCGGAGCCGCCGAAATGCCGTTTGTCGCCACCTGCGATCTGTTCGACACGTTCAAAGACTCCGCCCGCTTCCTTCAGCCGGGGCTGCGGGATTTCGGCGCGGTCACGCGCTTTTCCGGGACCGTCGTCACCGTCAAATGCGTGGACGACAATTCACGGGTCAAAGAGCTGCTGGCCACGCCGGGCGCCGGCAAGGTGCTGGTGGTCGATGGCGCGGGCAGCCTGCGCTGCGCCCTGATGGGCGACATGATCGCCGCGTCCGCCGTCAAGAACGGCTGGGCGGGCGTCGTCATCTGGGGGTGCGTGCGCGACGTCGCCGAACTGCAAAAACTCGATCTGGGAATCAAGGCGCTGGCGTCGACGCCGCGCGCCTCGACCCGGCGCGACCAGGGGCTGGTCGATGTGCCGGTCGAACTGCCGGGCGCGCTGGTCCATCCCGGCGACGCGCTGTTCGCCGACGAGGATGGCGTCGTTCTGTTGACCGCCGAACAAGCCGCAAGCTTGAAATAAGGCGATTGGCTGAAATGGTCATACCACGGACAGGTAATACCAGTAGAAAAACCACGCTTTGTTCATACTGATCTCTGCGTGGGAACAGGCGCCGCCCCTTGCTCTTTGATTTGAGCGGGGATATATAATCGCCATGAGTTCAAGCGGGCCGTCTGCCGGTGTTCACCCAAAGGGCGGCCTTTCATTATGAGGAACCCAGCCGTGCTCGAAGCTTACCGTCAGCATGCGGCCGAACGCGCCGCCCTTGGAATTCCGGCTCTGCCCTTGTCCGCCAAGCAGACGGCCGAGCTGATCGACCTGCTGAAGGCCCCCCCGGCGGGCGAGGAGGCGTTCCTCCTCGACCTCATCACCCACCGCGTCCCGGCGGGCGTGGACGACGCCGCCCGCGTCAAGGCCGGTTTCCTGGCCGCCATCGCCAAGGGCGCGGACAGCAGCCCGCTGATCTCCAAGGTCAAGGCGACGGAACTGCTGGGCACCATGCTCGGCGGCTTCAACGTTCAGCCGCTGATCGACCTGCTGTCCGACGCCGAATGCGGCGCGACGGCGGCGGACGGCCTGAAAAAGACCCTGCTGGTGTTCGATTTTTTCCACGACGTGAAGGCGCTGGCCGACGCGGGCAACGCCAACGCGGTCGCCGTGCTGAAGTCGTGGGCCGACGCCGAATGGTTCACCTCGCGCCCGGCAGTCCCGGAATCGCTGACGCTGACCGTCTTCAAGGTGACGGGCGAAACCAACACCGACGACCTGTCGCCCGCCCCGGACGCCTGGTCGCGCCCCGACATCCCCCTGCACGCCCTGGCGATGCTGAAGAACCCGCGCCCCGGCATCGAACCCGATGAACCCGGCGTGCGCGGCTCCGTCAAGCAGCTCGCCAAGTTGCAGGAAAAGGGCAATCTGGTCGCCTATGTCGGCGACGTGGTCGGCACCGGCTCCTCGCGCAAATCGGCGACCAACTCGGTCCTGTGGTTCACCGGCGAAGACATCCCGTTCGTTCCGAACAAGCGGTTCGGCGGCGTCTGCCTCGGCTCCAAGATCGCCCCGATTTTCTACAACACCATGGAAGACGCGGGCGCGCTGCCCATCGAGCTGGACGTCAGCAAGATGGACATGGGCGACGTGATCGAACTGCGCCCCTATGACGGCAAGGCGCTGAAGAACGGCGAGGTCATCGCCGAATTCACCGTCAAGTCGGACGTGATCTTCGACGAGGTGCGCGCTGGCGGTCGCATCCCGCTCATCATTGGCCGTGGCCTGACCGGTCGCGCCCGCGAGGCGCTGGGCCTGCCCGCCTCCACCCTGTTCCGCCAGTCGGCGACCCCCGCCGACACCGGCAAGGGCTTCACCCTGGCGCAGAAGATGGTCGGTCGCGCCTGCGGCCTGCCGGAAGGCAAGGGCGTTCGTCCCGGAACCTATTGCGAGCCGAAAATGACCACCGTGGGGTCGCAGGACACCACCGGCCCGATGACCCGCGACGAGCTGAAGGATCTGGCCTGCCTGGGCTTCTCCGCCGATCTGGTCATGCAGTCCTTCTGCCACACCGCCGCTTACCCCAAGCTGGTGGACGTGCAGACGCACCATGAGCTGCCCGCCTTCATCTCGACCCGTGGCGGCGTCGCTCTGCGCCCCGGCGACGGCGTCATCCACTCCTGGCTGAACCGCCTGCTGCTGCCCGACACCGTCGGCACCGGCGGCGACAGCCACACCCGTTTCCCCATCGGCATCTCCTTCCCGGCGGGTTCGGGTCTGGTGGCCTTCGCCGCCGCCACCGGCGTCATGCCGCTCGACATGCCGGAATCGGTTCTGGTCCGCTTCAAGGGCGCAATGCAACCGGGCGTCACCCTGCGCGACCTCGTCAACGCCATCCCGCTCTACGCCATCAAGGCGGGCCTGCTGACGGTCGAAAAGAAGGGCAAGAAGAACATCTTCTCCGGCCGCATCCTGGAAATCGAAGGTCTGCCGGATCTGAAGGTGGAGCAGGCGTTTGAACTGTCCGACGCCTCGGCGGAACGCTCGGCGGCGGGTTGCACGGTACGTCTCGACACGGCGCCGATCATTGAATACATGACCTCGAACATCACGCTGATGAAGTGGATGATCGCCAGCGGTTACGCCGAAAAGCGCACCCTGGAGCGCCGCATCAAGGCGATGGAGGCGTGGATCGCCGATCCGCAACTGTTGCAGCCGGACGCCGACGCCGATTACGCGGCGGTGATTGAGATTGATCTGGCCGACATCAAGGAACCGATCCTGGCCTGCCCGAACGACCCGGACGACGTGAAGACGCTGTCGGAGGTCGCGGGCGACAAGATCGACGAGGTGTTCATCGGCTCCTGCATGACCAACATCGGCCATTTCCGCGCCGCCGGGAAAATCCTCAACGGCAAGTCGGACATTCCGACCCGCCTGTGGATCGCCCCGCCGACCAAGATGGACGCGATGATGCTGAGCGAGGAAGGCTATTACGCCACGCTGGGCAAGGCGGGCGCGCGCATGGAAATGCCGGGTTGCAGCTTGTGCATGGGCAACCAGGCGCAGGTCCGCAAGGGTTCGACCGCCGTGTCCACCTCGACCCGCAACTTCCCCAACCGTCTGGGCATCGACACCCGCGTCTATCTGTCGTCGGCCGAACTGGCCGCCGTCGCGGCGCTGCTGGGCAAGATCCCGACCACCGAAGAGTATCTGGCCCAGGTCAGCGTGCTGAACGCCAAGTCCGCCGAAGTCTACCGCTACATGAACTTCGACCAAATCCCGACGTTCCAGGACGTCGCCGACACGGTCGAGGTCAAGGTCGCCTGACACGGTCCCACATGACCCGTTGAACGAAAACCCCCGCCGGATCGCTCCGGCGGGGGTTTTTGCTGCGCTGCAAAGCGATGAAGCAGCAAGAGAGGCGCCTCTGTGGCGACAGCAGACGGCGAGCATTTATTGGTGGAATGAAAAACAAAATTACATCAAAATCGGACAGGATTTGCACCTGCGCGAGCCTCCATTGACTCACAACGCCCTGATCCAACACCCAAAAGGTGGATTCAATTTCGGCTCAATTCCTGATTTGCCTAAGCACCACATTCCTGGTGGCGGCATCTATCTGAAAAGGGGCGTCCACCGCAGCAAAAACCGGGGGTTTGGCGTCGCCCATATTTGGGCCGAACATCAAAAGGACCTGATGCGGCTCGGCTACAGCCAAGAGAGCGACGTCGCCCGCTATGTCGCCGACATCATCCAAAACAGCACACCCATCTATTACGAAGGCGCTTCGATGAAAGCCCCTCGGGTTGCCGTTCTGCGCAGCCCTCTGGGTTTGCTGATTGCCGAACATCGCCCCTTGCAAGACCCGGCGTTGGCATATTCGGTCATCACCGCCTATCCAAAAGGGCAAGCTCATGGCGTTTTGGTGGGCAACATACAAAAGGCCCCCTGACGGGGGCCTTTCGGTGAGGGACAGTCGCAGCCCTTCCTTAGCTCTGGGGTTCGGAAAGTGATCCGGTGGATCAGCCCTGTCTGAGAAGAGAGTCAGCCTCTCTTCCTGCCAAAGTGTGGAAACCCAAGCGCTGACGGGTCAAACCAACAATGCGCAATTGCAATCCTCACTCAGAACTATACTCCAGAGCCCACCCACCGTCAATGAATCGACTCAGAATCACCCCAGCAACGCCGCCGCGTGGTGGCGCAGATGGTCGTCGATGAAGCTGGCGATGAAGAAATAGCTGTGGTCATAGCCCGGCTGCATGCGCAGCGTCAGCGGATGGCCGACCGCCTCCGCCGCCGCGACGAGGTTTTGCGGCTTCAACTGGGTTTCCAGAAAACTGTCGCTCGCCCCCTGGTCGATCAGGATCGGCAACCGCTCCGTCGCGTTGGCGATCAGGGCGCAGGCGTCCCACTCCGCCCAGCGCGCCCGATCCGGGCCGAGATAACGCCCCAACGCCTTTTCCCCCCACGGCACAGCCGCCGGGTTGACGATGGGGGCGAAGGCCGACACCGAGCGATAGCGTCCGGGATGGCGCAGCGCGCAGACCAGCGCGCCATGCCCGCCCATCGAATGGCCGGAGATCGACCGCCGGTCGTTGAGCGGGAAGGCGCGCTCCACCAGTTCCGGCAACTCCCGCGTCACGTAATCATGCATGCGGTAATGCGCCGCCCAAGGCTGTTCGGTCGCGTCCACATAAAAACCGGCGCCCAGGCCGAAATCCCACGCGCCATCGGGATCGCCCGGCACGCCCTCCCCGCGCGGGCTGGTGTCGGGCGCGACGATGGCGAGGCCGAGTTCCGCCGCCAACCGGAAGGCCCCGGCCTTTTGACAGAAATTCTCGTCGGTGCAGGTCAGGCCGGACAGCCAATAGAGCGCCGGAACCATCGCCCCCGCCGCCGCCTCGACCTGCGGCGGCAGGAACAGGGCGAAGGTCATGGCGCAGCCCAGCGTCGCCGATTCATGGCGCAGCCGCAGCAAACGCCCGCCGAACACGCGGGTTTCCGACAGTTGGACGACATCCCCGGTCATGATCGGACTCACTGGTTGTAGAGGATGACCGACCGGATGCTCTTGCCCTCATGCATCAGATCGAACGCCTCGTTGATGCGGTCCAGCCCCATGGTGTGGGTGATGAAGGTGTCGAGTTCAAACTCGCCCGCCAGATAGCGATCCACATAGCCCGGCAGCTCGCTGCGCCCGCGCACGCCGCCAAAGGCCGAGCCGCGCCACACCCGCCCGGTGACGAGTTGGAAGGGTCGGGTGGAAATCTCCTCGCCCGCCCCGGCGACGCCGATGATGACCGACTCGCCCCAGCCCTTGTGGCAGCATTCCAGCGCGGCGCGCATGACGTTGACGTTGCCGATGCACTCGAACGAGTAATCGACGCCGCCGTCAGTCATATCGACCAGAACCTCTTGGATCGGACGGTCGAAGTTTTTCGGATTGACCACGTCGGTGGCGCCCAACTGCTTGGCGATCTCAAACTTCGATTCGTTGATGTCGATGCCGATGATGCGCGAGGCCTTGGCCATCGTCGCGCCGATGATCGCCGACAGGCCGATGCCGCCCAGACCGAAGATGGCGACGGTCGATCCCGGCTCCACCTTCGCCGTGTTCATGACGGCGCCCATGCCGGTGGTGACGCCACAGCCCAACAGGCAGACCTTTTCCAGCGGCGCCGCCTTGTTGATCTTGGCCAGCGCGATTTCCGGCAGCACGGTGTATTCGGAGAAGGTCGAGGTGCCCATGTAATGGGCGATGGGCTGGCCCTTCAGCGAAAAACGGCTGGTGCCGTCGGGCATCAGGCCCTTGCCCTGGGTGGCGCGGATCGCCTGGCACAGGTTGGTCTTGCCCGACAGGCAGAATTTGCACGTTCCACATTCGGGCGTGTAGAGCGGAATCACATGATCGCCGACGGCGACGGAGGTCACGCCCGGCCCAACCTCCACCACCACGCCGCCGCCCTCATGGCCGAGGATGCAGGGGAAAATGCCTTCGGAATCCTTGCCCGACAGGGTGTAGGCGTCGGTGTGGCAAACGCCGGTGGCGACGATGCGGACCATCACCTCGCCCGCCTTGGGGGCGGCCACCTCGACCTCTTCGATCTCCAGCGGACGGTTGGCTTCCCAAGCGACGGCGGCGCGTGACAGGACCATGCGGGTTTCCTTCCCAAAGCAAAAACAACGGCGTTGGCGGTCAGTGTAAACCGGCGGCGGTCATTGCCAAAACGACGATTTCAGGGATAGATTTTTGCTGCATAGGGATAATGGAGCGCGCGCGGCATGAGCGGTTGGGACGGCATCGACGAGTTTGTGGCGGTGGCCGACACCGGCAGCTTTTCCCGCGCGGCGGAACGGTTGCGCGTCTCCTCCTCCCACGTCAGCCGCAGCGTGGCGCGGTTGGAGGATCGTTTGCAGGCCCGCCTGTTCTACCGCACCACCCGCAAGGTTAGCCTGACCGAAAGCGGGCGGACCTTTTTCGCCCGCTGCCAACGCCTGATCGACGAGCGTGACGAGGCGGTGCAAGCCATCGGCGATCTTCAGGGCGGCGGCGAGGGCGCGGTCAAGGGGTTGCTGCGCATGACCTGCGCCACCGCCTATGGCGAGCAATTCATCGTTCCGCTGGTCAACGACCTGATGGAGCGTCATCCCCTGCTGAGCGTCGAAATCGAGCTGACCAACCGCCCGCTGGATTTGGTGCAGGAGAGCTTCGATCTGGCGATCCGGTTGGGACGGTTGGGCGATTCCAGTCTGGTCGCCACCCGCCTCGCGCCGCGCGTCATGCATCTGTGCGCGTCTCCCGCCTATCTGGCCCGACACGGCGCGCCCGCCAACCTGACCGATCTGGCCGCCCATGATTGCCTGATCGGCACCGCCGACCATTGGCTGTTCGACGATGGCGGGCGGGATTGGTTGTTCCGCCCGCGCGGGCGCTGGCGTTGCAACAGCGGCTTTTCCGTGCTCGACGCCGCGCTGCGCGGCTTTGGCCTGTGCCAACTGCCCGATTATTACGTCAAGGCCCCCATCGCCGACGGGCGGCTTGCGCATCTGCTGCCACAGCACACCCCACCCAACACCGCCGTCTGGGCCGTCTACCCGCAAAAGCGCCACGCCCCGCCCAAGGTTCACGCCGCCATCCGCCATCTGAAGGCGGGGTTGGCGCGGCGGCCTGAATATCGCTGACACAGTCGCTATTAAGAATCATTTGCAAATAAAGCGCCCCGGTTTTACGCTCCGCCCCGTGTTCACCCCGAACCGGAGCCGTCGATGCCGACCACCCCCACCTTCTCCGACCACCGCAAGCGTCTTGCCGAACTCAAGACGGCGGAAAATCTGGTGGTGATGACCTTGCGCCTGTGGGCCGAACCGTTGCGGGATCCCGAAAAGGCGCATCCCCATTGGCAGGATGGTTTGATGGCGGCGGGTCTGTCCAACGACGCGGCGGTCGCCTTTGACACGGTGATGCGCGTCACCATCGCCGCCGCGCTGCGCCCGCTGGACGTTCACCGCCCGACCTGCCCGGCGCTGGGAACCGACGAGGCCCGGTTGCTCGGCATGATTCGTTTGATTCAACAGGACCAGCACGGCGACGCCGGGGTTTTGCTGGCGGATTGGCTGGCGATGTCGGGGGTCCGCATGGCTTTGGCGCCGCTGTGCATTCTGGCCCACGCGCTGGACCGCGCCGGTTTGCATCTGCCGACGCTGCATGACGGCGCCCCCGTGACCGGGCGGGTGATCGACTTCCCCGAATCCCGGCGGATGGTTGGCGCCGATCCCGGCTCCCGGTTGGTGCATTGATCGAACCGACGACGTCTTGTCCGTGCGACGCCGTCGGTCGATTTTCTACCGCGTTGGCGTCAAGCGAGCGCCAAGCGGTCCAGCGCGGTGACGCGACGCAGCGGGCTGGCGACGGTCAAACGATCAACGCCCTTCAACGCCACCCAGGTGAAGACCGGCTCGCACAGCACCAGCGGCAGATAGGAGGCGGCGAACAGCGCCCAATCGGCCAGCGGTGTGGCCTCTTCGCCCAGGAACAGCCAAAAGCCGACCATGGCGACCACGCCGGAATAATAAGCGGCGTCGAAGGCCATGATGCGCCGCCATGTGACGGTGGCCTTGGCCGCGCCCTCAGCGAAGAAGCGCTTGCCCACGGTTTCATGAACCGTGACCAGGGGCACGATCAGCGACAGGCTGTTGACGCCCAGATGCAGCAGATCCTGCGGCTCGAACAACACGCCTTGCAGCAGCAGGCCGATGGCGAATCCGAACAGAGTGGGCAGGAAGCCGAAGGTGAAATAGACGGCGGACGCGCCGATAAAATGCAGTTCCGACGGGCCGACCGGCAGATGGAAGATCTCCATGAAGATGGAAAAGAACAGCGCCGCAAAGGCGGTTTTAACCAGTTCAACTGGCTTGCGAATCAGCGCCGGGCTGTAAACGGCCAGCGCCGCCACCGCCGCGCTATTCGCGGCGGTGACTTTGACGGCGTCAAGGACGCCGGGTTCAATGTGCATGTGCGGATGTCCTGAGCGGTGAAAAGCGGAAATGCGACCAGTCGCGCCCCAAAAGCCGCGCTTGGTCGGACGGACTCAACGCTCAGCCCGATAAGAAAAACGTCATCGCCACCTCCCCGCCGTCCCACCGACGGCGTGCTGGGGTTGTTGGAACGGTGGCAGGTCTCCTGGCTTGCGGCGTCACGCATTGGGTCGCCTTCCCGGCTGGATGGCCAGTGGCGTCGTGACCCAATGCTCACCGCTTACAGTTGCGGGGGCAGCCCCGGATTTGGCCCTGTTGGACCGCACCGGATTCCCTTTTCACGCGGCCGTCGCTGGAACGCCGCGCACCACCGGGCAGAAGGGTAGCCCGGCGGTCTCTCTCAATCCAAGTCTTTTCGCGCGTGGGGCGCCCCGCCGCGTTGCGCGTGACGACGCCAATCGCCTCACATAACCGCGCCCAACTGCCAGGGCACAAACTCGTTGTCGCCCATGCCGTGCGCCTCGCTGCGGGTGGGCGCGCCGGACGCGGTGTCGAGCATCAGTTGGAACAGCGCCGCCCCGGCTTCGGCGACGCTGACGCCGTCGTCCAGGATGATTCCGGCGTTGAAATCCATGTCCATGCTCATACGGCGGAACAGCGCGCTGTTGGTGGCGAGCTTCAGCGAGGGCGTCGGCTTGCAGCCATAGGTCGATCCGCGCCCGGTGGTGAAGCAGATCAACGTCGCCCCGCCCGCCACCTGCCCAGTCGCCGACACCGGGTCGTAACCCGGCGTGTCCATGAAGACCAAACCACGCGGCGCCGCTGGTTCGGCGTAATCGACCACGCCCATCAACCCGGTTCCGCCCGCCTTGGCGACCGCGCCCAGCGATTTTTCCAGAATGGTGGTGATGCCGCCCGCCTTGTTGCCGGGGGACGGGTTGTTGTTCATGTCGCCCTTGTGCATCCGGGTGTACTCCTCCCACCAACGGATTTGTCCCAGCAACTTGTCGGCGATGGCCGGGCTGGCCGCCCGCGCGGTCAGCAGATGCTCGGCCCCGTAAATCTCCGGCGTTTCCGACAGGATGGCGGTGCCGCCCTGCCGCACCAGCAGATCGACCGCCGCGCCCAAGGCCGGGTTGGCGGTGATGCCGGAATAGCCGTCGGAACCGCCGCATTGCAGCCCGACCGTCAGATGACGCGCCGGGACCGTCTGGCGGGTGACGGCGTTGGCGACGGGCAGCATGGCCTTAATCAGCGCAATCCCACGCTCCACCGTTTCGCGGGTGCCGCCTTCGTCCTGGATGGTCAAACGGGCGAGCAGTCCCTCGGCGCGCGGGGCGAGGCTGTCGGCCAACGGGGCGAGTTGGTTGACCTCGCAGCCCAGCCCGATCAGCAGGATCCCGGCAAAGTTCGGGTGGTCGGCGTAGCCGCGCAGGGTGCGGCGCAGGATCGCCAGCCCCTCGCCGCTGCCGCTCATGCCGCAACCGCTGCCGTGGGTGATGGCGACGACGCCGTCAACGTTCGGGAAGTCGGCCAGCGCGTCGCCCTTGAACGCCTCGGCGATGTAGCGGCAGACGGTGGCGGAGCAATTCACGCTGGCGATGACGCCGATGTAATTGCGCGTGCCGACCTTGCCGGAAGAGCGGACGATCCCTTGAAAACTCGCGTCCTCCGTCACCGTCGTCGGTTGGTAGGCGCCGCCCACAGCCTCGTCCAGCCGGGCGTCGCCCATGCCCAGATTGTGGACGTGGACATGCGCGCCCGCCTCGATCGGCTGCGTCACGCTGCCGATGACCTGCCCGTATTTCAGCACCGGCGCGCCAACACCGAGCGCCCGCAGCGCGATCTTGTGGCCGCTGGGGATGGCGTCGCGCGCCACGCCGGTGAAGTCGCCGACCTGCACGGGCGTTCCCGCCGCAATCTCGCGGGTGGCGACGGCGACGGAATCGGCGGGGTTCAGCAGGATGAGAGCGGGCGCGGTCATCGGTTCGGCGTCCTTTTAGAGACAGGTCAAGGCGGCGCGCAAACGCGCCTGCGGGATGGACAGGGTCAAATCGGCGGCCAGCGCCACCACCGGGGCCAGACGGCGTTGAAGCTTGTCGGCGTGGTTTTGCGCGATGTCGGCCAGACGGTGATCCAGGAACGGGTTGAGAAAGCGGTCGCGCACGCTGTCGCGGTAGGTTTCGGCTTCCGACCCCTGGCCCAGCGCGGCGAAGACCGGCAACACCTCCTCCCGCCACAGCGCTTCCAAATCGTCGCGGATGGCCGGGACGTTCATCGCCTGGAACACGGTTTCTTCCGGCGCGCGCCCCTCTCTCAGCCAGCCGTCGGCCAACCAGGTGTGGCCGAGGTTGAGAAGATGCAGCTTCAACCGCTCCACCGGGGCCAGTTCGTCCACCAGTTGGATCGCCGGGTGGACGCAGGGCAGGATCAACCCGTCTTGCCGTTCGATGGCCCACAGGGCGTAGGGTTCGGCCACCGCGCCGACCGGGCGCAACGGCTCCGACACGATGCGGTCGACCAGACTGTTGGCCCAGCGGCAATCCTCCGCCAGATAGCGCAAAAAGGCGGCGGGCAGGCCCCAGGCGGCGGCGAGATCGCCGACGATCCGCTTCAACTGATCGCCGTTGCGCGACACCAATTCGCAAGGGAACAGCGACAGCGGCGCCGCCCCGTTCCGCCAGCGGTGATGCAGAAGAACCAGCAACTTGGCCGGAAAGCTGCGCGGCGCCTGATCGGCTTGGTCGAGCAGCGCCGGGCCGTCGCCATCGTCAAGCTGATAACCCCGGTCGCCGGTGTTCGACAGGATGACCCGAACCTCCCCCGCCGCCAAGTCGCGGAGGCGCCGCCAATCGCGTCGCGCCTGAAAGGCGGCGGCGACGGCGTGGCAGCGCTGTTCGGCGTCGATCACCGCGCCGTTCTGCCGCCCGCGCACCCGCACCGGATAACCCGCCCCATCGGCCAGCGCGGCGACGCGGGCCGCGCTGTCGGCGCTGTCGGTCGTCTGCACCACGGCGACGCGGCCCAGCGCCTGCCCCCGCTCCAGCGCTTCGGACACGAACAGGTCGGCGTGGGCTTGCAGGAAGCGGCTGGTGCCGAATTGCAGGATCGGGGTGGCGTCGGTCATCGTCTCAGCACTCCACCAGCGCCTTGACCACCCCGGCGGACGGGGCCAACAGATCGGCGAACAGGTTCGGCACCTCGGCCAGCGTCATCCGGTGGGTGTTCAGCGCCGCGTCGGGGATTTGCCCAGCCCGCATCGCCGTCAACACGGTGTCGAAATCCTCCACCGTCGCGTTGCGGCTGCCCATCAGCGTCATTTCCCGCTTGTGGAATTCGGGATCGGAAAAGCCGATGGTCGCGCCGACGATGGACACCAGCACATAGGTCCCGCCATGGGCGACGAACTGGAAGCCGCGCTCCATCGCCTTGGGATTGCCGGTGGCGTCGAACACCCGGTCGAAAAACACCCCGTCGGTCAGCGCCGACAATTCGGCCTCGTCCGTCGGGCCGAGTTGCACGGCGGCGGCGATGGGCAGATGGGCGCGGCCAAAGGCCAGCCGATCCGCGCGCCCGTCCAGCAGGGTGACGGCGGCGCCGCGCAGCCCCGCGAAGATCGCCACGGCCATGCCGATGGGGCCGGCCCCGACGACCAGCACGCGCTGCCCGGCCTCCACCTGCCCGCGCCGCACGGCGTGCGCGCCGATGGCGAGGAATTCCAGCATCGCCGCTTGGTCCAGCGTGATGCCGTCGGCCTTGTGCACGAAGGCTTCCGGCAGGCTGAGATATTCGGTGAAGGCGCCGTCGCGGTGAACGCCCAAAACCTGGATGTTCTGGCAGCAGTTGGTCTTGCCCTGGCGGCAGGCGTGGCAGGTCCCGCAGGACAGATAGGGCATGACGAACACCGGGTCGCCCGCCGCCAGGCGGCTGCCGTCCGGCGCCTCCTCGACGATGCCGGACAGCTCATGGCCCATGACGCGGGGGTACTGCAAATAGGGCTGGTTGCCGGTGAAGATGTGCAGATCGGTGCCGCAAACGCCGACGCGCTTCACCCGCAGCAGAATCTCCCCATCGCCGCGCGTCGGCTTGGCTCGGGTTTCCGCGCGCAGGGCGCCGGGGGTGTCGCAAATGACGGTCAGCATGAGGGAAACCTCGACAGAAAAAAGGGGTGAAGGGGCCGGGGAACGCGGCGCGTGGCGCGTTCCCCGGCGGCGGGTTGGATCAGTTCAGCATCTCGGCGGGCAGGCCGACGCCGTTGTATTTCTTGTAGATCGCGTCCAGCTTGCCGTTGCGCAAATTGGCGTGGACCCACTCGTTGACCACCGCGCGCAGGGCGTCGTCGCCCTTGCGGATGCCGATGGCGTAGGGGTTGGTCTTGACCACCAGCTTGACCTCCAACGGGTCGTTCGGGCGGCGGGCGTTGACCGAGGCCATGGTCTGCGGCGAGGAGGCCATGATGTTGACCTGCCCGGAAATCAGCGCGGTGATGAGAGTGGCGTCGTCGTCGTAACGCACCATCTCCGCCCCTTGCGCCTGGGCGGTCACTTCCTTGTCGTTGGTCGAGCCGCGCGTGGTGCCGAGACGCTTGCCGACGACGTCCTTCAAATCCTTGATCGTTACGCTTTTCGGCGCGGCGATGACGATCTGGATCACGCCGTAGGGGTCGGAAAAGTCGATGACCTTCTTGCGCTCCTCGCTGATGCTGAAGGACGCCATCACCAGATCGGTCTTGCCGGTCAGCAGGAAAGGCACGCGGTTCGGGCTGGTCACTTGCACGATGTCGAGCGTGTAGCCGAGATCGGCGGCCAGCAGCTTGGCGCTTTCCACGTCGGAGCCGGTCGGCTGCATCGCCGCGTCGTTCATGCCGAAGGGCGGCGAACCGAGATCAAGGGCGATGCGCAGCGTCTTGCTGGCCTTGATGGCGTCCAGACTGTCGGCCAGCGCCGGAACGGCGGAGGCGGCGAGCAGGGCGAACCCGGCGGCGGCGACGAACATCCTGCGATTCATGGAATCCTCCTGTGTGGCGTTTGTTTGTTGTTGATGGGTCGCGCGGGCCGCGCGGCTTACAGCCCGTTGCCGATGAAGGCGCGCAATTCCGGCGTTTGCGGATCGTCGAGCATCGCCCCGGTTCCGGTTTCCCAAACGCGGCCCTGATGCATGTAAACGACTTTCGAGGCGACCTTGCGGGCGAAGGCCATTTCGTGGGTGACGAGGATCATGGTCATCCCCTCGCGCGCCAGCGTCTCCATGACCTTCAACACCTCCCCCGTCAGTTGGGGGTCGAGGGCGGACGTCACCTCGTCGAACAGCATCAGCTTGGGCCGCATGGCCAGCGAACGGGCGATGGCGACGCGCTGCTGCTGCCCGCCGGAGAGTTGTTCGGGATATTGGTCGGCCTTCGCCGCCAACCCGACGTGAGACAGCACCTCGCGCGCCAGATCGCGGGCCTCCGCCTTGGACAGCGCCTTCACGCAGGTCGGGGCCAGCATGATGTTCTGTTCGACCGTCAGATGCGGAAACAGGTTGTAGCTTTGAAAGACGATGCCGACGTCGCGGCGCAGCGCGCGGCGGTCGAGCGCCGGGTCGTGGATGGCGTGGCCGCAGACATGAATCGTCCCCTGCTGGATGGTTTCCAGCGCGTTGATGCAACGCAGCGCGGTGGATTTGCCCGAACCCGATTGACCGATGATGGCGGCGACCTCGCCCACCCCGACGTCGAAGGACACGCCGTCCAGCACCTTCAGCGCGCCGAAGCTCTTGTGGACGTTGGACAGGCTGACGACAGGCGACAGGGTGGACGACATGGGAGAATTCTCCGATTGCGCGCGCGGGGCTTTAGCGACGGCTGACATTGAGTTTTCTCTCCAGGCTGCGGCTCCAGGTCGAGAGCGGGAAACAGAGGACGAAGTAGAACAGGGCGACGGTGACGAAGATCGTGAACGGCTCGAAGATCGAGTTGTTGATGAGCTTGCCCGCCTGCGACAGCTCGACAAAGCCGACGACCGAAGCCAGCGAGGTGTTCTTGACGATCTGCACCAGGAAGCCGACGGTCGGCGCCGTGGCCATGCGCAGCGCCTGCGGCAGGATCACCCGCGTCATCCGTTGCCAGCGGGTCAGGGCCAGACATTCGGCGGCCTCCCACTGGGTTTTCGGCACCGATTGGATGCAGCCCCGCCAGATCTCGGCGAGAAAGCCGGAGGAATAGACGGTCAAACCGGCCCCGGCGGCGAGGATGGCGGGAACCCCGCTGAAACCGGCGACGGCGACGCCGAAATAGATCAGGAACAGCAGGATCAGCAGCGGCGTCCCCTGCACGATCTGGATGTAGACGATGGCGGCGGCGCGCACCGCCAGACTGCCCGACACGCGGGCCAGCGCCACGACGAATCCCAGCAGCCCGCCGCCGACAAAGGCGATCAACGACAGCCCGACCGTCCACAACGCCGCCCAGGCGAGAAACTCGACATGGATAAGACCAAAGCTTTGCATGGCGGTTCCCCTTACAGCGCGGTGCCGAGTTTGCGCCGACGCGCGAAGACGCCCATGCCGAACAGCCAGAAGGCGACGCGCACGACAAAGGACAGCAGCAGGTACAAAAGCCCGACGACGATGTAGGTTTCAAAGCTGCGGAAGGTGTCGGACTGGACCCGGTTGGCGACCGCCGTCAACTCCTCCGCCGAAATCTGCGAGGTGATGGAGGAGGCCAGCATCAACAGCACATATTGGCTGGTCAGCGCCGGATAGACCCGTTCCACGGCGGGACGCAGGATGACGTGCCAATAGGTTTGCGCCCGGCTCAGCCCCAGACAATCGGCGGCTTCCAACTGCGCCTTGTGCACCGATTCCAGACCGGCCCGCACAATCTCGCTGGTGTAGGCGCCGACATTGACCACCAGGGCCGCCACCGCCGCCATGTTGGCGCTGACATGCACGCCCAGCGTGGCGATTCCGAAATAGACCAGGAAGATCTGAACCAGCAGCGGCGTGTTGCGGATGATTTCGACATAGGCGGCGACCGCCCATTTGACGGCGGGCGGCCCATCGGCCCGACCAATGGCGCAGAGCGTGCCGAGGACGAAGCCAAGCACGGTGGCCAGCGCCGACAATTGCAACGTCAGCCACACCCCCATGGCGAATTCCGGCCAATAGGGCAGCAGCGCGGCGAAATCAAACTGGTAACTCACAGCGGAATCCTCAGCGGATCCCCGGCGCGGACGTGACGATTCTCGCGCGGTGACGCGGCTTGCATGGCCCTCCCCCTCTCCTGTTTGGCTCGTGGCATTCACACATCCTTTTTCTTGCCACAACCAATTGAAATTAAATGGCTTTCCCGTCATCCCCGCGAAGGCGGGGATCCAGACTTACCCATAAGGTTCGTCTGGAAAACTCTGGATCCCCGCCTTCGCGGGGATGACGGATGAAAGTTCTTTTTCTTCCAAAGAGTTGCCTAAGCCAAAGATGGGCGCCTGCCGTAGCCTGTTTGCGACGGACTCTTTGGCCCGCGCGATCCGCCTTTCCGGCGGCCTTGAAGAAACGATAGGGGGACGGATTGTTTTGGTCAAGCCAATTTACCAATTTTCTTAAATTGGCTTGACCAAGACGAAAACCATGGGAATTTCAGGGGTTTTCCGCCGAAACGCAACTTCCTTACGCAGCTATTTTCTTTTTGGTAAGGCCAATCAGGGCAAAACGCGCGCCAATCGGTCAGTCCACATGGAACACTTCGTCCATCATCGCCCAATGTTCGCCCGGCGCGCGGCTGGACAAGGGGACTTGGCAGGGGCTGCAAAAGCTCCACCAGCGTTGGGTTTCCGGGTCGGCGGCGATAGCGGCCATATCGGCCTCAAAATCCTCCCCGTGATACTCCCAGCAGCCGAACAGCAGATTTTCCGGCTCGCGCAGGAAGATCGTGTAATTGCGGATGTTGGATTGGGCGATGCGGGCCAGAACCTGCGGCCAGACGGCGTCGTGCAGGCGGCGGTACTCGTCGATCTTGTCCGGCGCGACGCCGATCACCATGCCCATGCGCTGCATTGGCGCCTCCTTCAGTCCAAACCATAAAAACGGCGGGCGTTGTCGCCGAACACCGCCGGGTGCGCGCTGGGCGGAATCAGCGCCCGACACATCGCCAGCCAACCGCCATAGGCGCCGGCGAGCTTCAGCACCGGCCAATCGCTGCCCCAGATCAAACGATCCGGCCCGAACAGGGTGAACAGCGTGTCCGCATAGGGGCGGATGTCGTCGATCCCCGTCCGCGCGCCAGCCTCCGTCAGCAAACCCGACAGCTTGCAGCACAGGTTGGGCAAGGCGGCCAGCGCCACCAGATCGGCGGTCCAATCGGGCGAGCCGCCTTGCGCGATCTCCGGCTTGGCCCCATGGTCGATGACGATGGGCAGATCGGGAAAACGCCGGGCGAAGCGCAGCAGGGCGGGCAGATGGCGCGGCAAGACCAGCGCGTCGAAACGCAAGCCCGCCGCCAGCATCGCGGCGACAGCCGGGTCCAGCGCCGGATCATCCAGCCATTCCGGCTCCAGATCCTGAAGCATCGGGCGCAGACCCTTGAGCGCCGGGTGGGCGGCCAGCGCCGCGATCTGCGACGGCGCGTCCGCGCCCTTCAGATCGACCCAGCCGACGACGCCCCGGACGAAGCCATGGCGGTCGGCCAGTTCCAGCAGGAAGCGGGTGTCCTGCACCGACGGCAGCGACTGCACCAGGATCGTGCCGCCCACGCCGCTTTCAGCCAGCAGCGGCGACAGGTCGGGCGGCAGGAAATCGCGGTGGATCGCCGTTAATTCGGGCGGCGGCCATTGCCCGGCGCGGGCGTCGAGCCGCCAGAAATGTTGATGCGCGTCGATCACCATGGCTCAGGCCCCCGCCGGAACCGGCGCGGCTTCGTCAATCAGGCCGCGCGTTTTCAACGCTTGCCAGAACTCCGCCGGGATTGGGCTGCGGAACCAAGTGATGTTGGTTTCCAACTGGGCGCGGGTGCGCGCGCCGGTGACGCAGCTCGCCACCGCCGGATGGGCCAACGGGAATTGCAGGGCGGCGGCGGGCAGTTCGACGTTGAAATCACGGCAGGCGGCGGCCAGCGCCTCGACCCGCGCGATCATGTCGGGCGGAGCGTCGGCGTAGTTGAACTTGCCGTTGCCGACCAGAATCCCGGAATTGAAAACCCCGGCGGCGACGATGGCGTGCCCCGCCGCGACGCAGCGCTCCAGGAAAGGCGACAGGCTGGCTTGCTCCAACAGGGTGTAGCGTCCGGCCAGCATGGTGCAATCCAGGTCGATTTCCTGCATCGCGTCCTGCACGACCTCCCACTCGTTCACCCCCAGGCCAATGGCCGACACCCGACCGTCGCGCCGCAGCTCGTCGAGCGCGCGGAAGCCGCCGCCCTCGGTCAGTTGCCGCCAATGATGATCGTGGCGTTCGCCATGGGTGACGCGGCCAATATCGTGGACATAAAGAATGTCGATGCGGGCCAGCCCCAGCCGCTGCAAGGAATCTTCGACCGACCGCAGAATCCCGTCCTGCGAATAATCATAGACCTGATGGAAAGGAAGCGGATCGGCCCAGCCGTTGGCGTCCAGCCCCGCCACCCGCGCGCCGTCGGCGTTCGGGCGGATCAAGCGCCCGACCTTGGTGCTGAGCACGAATTCGTCGCGCGGGCGGTCGCACAGCGCCGCGCCCAACCGGCGTTCCGACCGGCCATAGCCGTAATAGGGGGCGGTGTCGAAAAGGCGGATCCCGTTTTCCCAGGCGCAGGCCACGGCATCCTCGGATTCCGCCGGGGAACTGGCCCGGTAAAGCCCGCCCATCTGGGCGCAGCCCAGCCCAAGAACCGGAATCGCCAGACCGGAGCGCGGAAGGGACCGCCGTTCGTCAAGGGATGTCATGTCGCTGTCGCCATGGTTGGAAAAAACGGGGTTGGAAAAAACGGGGGTTGGCAAAAAGACGGGCGCGCGTCGCGAGGGAGAGAGACGGACGCGCGCCCGGTTCAGGATGGATGGAGACGGAAACGGGCGATCAATACAGAACGTTCTTGGCTTCCGGCTGCTCGATGTTGGCCTTGTTGACCAGCACCACGCCGGTGTCGAGGAACTTCGGAATCTTCTCGCCGCTCAGCAGCTTCGTGACGCTCTGCACGCCGAGATAGCCCATCTGGTAGGACCCCTGGACGGCGATGGCCTCCAGCGTGCCGTCCTTGACGAAGCCTTGCAGATCCTGGTTGCCGTCAAAGCCGACGGCGACGACGCGGCCCGCCTTGCCCGCTTGGGCCAGCGCGCGGCCCATGCCGATGGCGGTCGGCTCGTTGGCGCCGAAGACGCCCTTCAGATCCGGGTTGGCGGCCAGCATGTCGGTGGTCTGGTTCAGCGCCGTCGCCATCTGCGACTGCGAATAGAAGGGACCGACGATCTTAAGCTGGGAATTCGCCTTGATGTATTTGGTGAAGCCGCCGACCCGGCCAATCTCCGACCCCGCCCCGGCGACATAGGACATGACGGCGATCTTGCCGGTGGTCCCGACCTTGTCGATCAACGCCTTGGCGCACAGCTCGCCCGCCTTCTCGTTGTCGGTGGCGAGGAAGGATTGGTAATATTGCTTGCCGCTGTCGGCGATTTGCGAGTCGATCAACACCACCGGGATCTTCGCTTCCCACGCCTTTTTCAGCGCCGGAACCAGCGCGTCGGGGTCGGACGGGGCCAGCACGATGCCCGCCACTTTGCGGTTGACCGCGTTTTCCACCATGTTCACCTGATCGGCGATGGCGGATTCCGAAGCCGGACCCTGGAAGGTCATGCTGTAGCCGCTGGCTTCCTTCTGCGCGGCGGTCGCGCCCTTCTGAACATTCTGCCAGAAGGTCGAATTGACGGTCTTCACCACCACGGCGATTTCCTTGTCGGCGGCCAAGGCCGATCCGGCGGCCAGAGCCAGAACAGAAACCAGACAGGCCGAGACGATCTTGCGCATGTTTCACTCCCAAAGATTTTTGATGGTTGTTCGGTGATAAGGCGGTGATGGAGATCCGGCGGTTCTCAGCGGCGGTTGCGGATCTGGTCGATCCACACCGTCAGAAGAATGACCAACCCGATGATGATCTGCTGGGTGAAGGCGGACACGCCGTTCATGTTCAACCCGTTGCGCAGAATGCCGATGACGAAGGCGCCAATCGCCGTGCCGGAGATGGTGCCGACCCCGCCAATCAGCGAGGTGCCGCCGATGACCGCGCTGGCGATGGCGTCCAGCTCATACATCACGCCCTCGTTCGGTTGGGCGGTGACGAGGCGGGACATCAGCACGCAGCCGGTCAGACCGGCCAGACTGCCCGACAGGATGTAGGTGACGAGGGTGACGCGGGCGACGTTGACGCCCGACAGCCGCGCCGCTTCGGCGTTGGAGCCGACGGCGTAGATGTGACGGCCCAGCGTGGTGCGGCTGAGCATCACGGCGACGCCGATGGCGGCGACGACCATCAAAATGACCGGGTAGGGGATGCCGGGAAACACCACGTTCGGGAACCCGTCGTCGCCGATGGTGACGACGCGGAACAGCGCGCCGTTGCCCAGTTCGCCAAAGGACTCGCCCAGGCCCGACACGGCGCGCGCCCCGGTGATCTGCAAGGCGACGCCGCGCGCCACCAGCATCATGCCCAGCGTGGCGATGAAGGGCGGCAGCTTCAGCCGGGTGACGCACAGGCCGTTCAGCAAACCGCAAAAGGCCCCAACCAGAATGCCCAACCCCATGCCCAACGGCACCGGAACCCCGGCCTTGACCGCCAGCGCCGCCACCACCCCGGCCAACGCCAGCACGGAACCGACCGACAGGTCGATGCCGCCGGTGATGATGACGCAGGTCGCGCCGATGCCCAGATAGGCGATGGACGTGACCTGAAGCGCGATGGTCATGCCGTTGTTGACGCTGAGAAAGGCGTCGCTGGTCATCGCGAACACGGCGACCAGCAGCATCAGGCTGGCCAGCGCGGCGAATTTCTGGATCAGGTCTTTTTTCTTATCGTTCATCATGCGGGCCTTTGGCTCACCCGGCTCGCGCGCCGATGGGGGGGCTGAGTTGGTGGTGGTGCTGATGTCGCTCATGACGTTGCGGCTCCCGGCGCGGTCGGGCGGCTGTGGCCCGAGGCGTGATGCATGATCTCTTCCTGGCTGGTCTCGCGGGTGTTCAACACCGCCGTCAGACAGCCTTCGTGGAACACGGCGACGCGGTCGGTCAGGCCCAAGATCTCCGGCAATTCGGAGCTGATGAGGACGACGCCGATGCCTTGCGCGGCCAGCCGGTCCAGCAGTTGGTAGATGGCGAATTTGGCGCCGACGTCGATGCCGCGCGTCGGTTCGTCAAAGAACAGGATGCGCGATTGGCGGAGCAGCCATTTGCCGATGACGATCTTTTGCTGGTTGCCGCCCGACAGCAGTTTCGCCACCTGATGGGGCGACGGCGTGCGGATCGACAGCAGATCGATGTAGGTTTTGGCGGCCTTGGCCTCCGCCGCGAAATCAATGAAGCCGAAGCGGTTGGACATCGCGTCCATGGTGGCGAGCGTCAGATTCTGCACCACCGACATTTTGACCGCCAAGCCATGGCTTTTGCGGTCTTCCGACAGATAGGCGAGGCCATGGTCGATGGCGTCGCGCGGGCTGCGCACGGTGATCTCGCGCTCGCCCAACCGGATGCGCCCGGCATCCAGCGGATCGGCCCCGAAAATGGCGCGCGCCACCTCGGTGCGCCCGGCCCCCATCAATCCGGCGAAACCCAGAATCTCGCCGCGCCGCAGCTTGAACCCGACGTCGTGGAAGACGCCCCGGCGGGTCAGGCCGCTGACCGACAGCAAAACCTCGTCGGTCGGAACCGAGGTCCGTTCGGGAAACTTCTCTTCCAGCGAGCGGCCCACCATGCGGGCGACGATGTCGTCCACGCTGGTCGCCGCGAAATCATGGGTGGAGACGTAACGCCCGTCGCGCAGCACCGTCACCCGGTCGACGATCGCCGCCATCTCGTCCAGCCGGTGGGAGATGTAGACGATGCCCACCCCCTCCCGCTTCAACTCGTGAATCACCTGGAACAGCAGCGCCGTTTCGGATTCGGTCAGGGACGAGGTCGGCTCATCCATGATGACGATTTCAGCGTTCAGCGACAGCGCCTTGGCGATTTCCACCATCTGGCATTGGGCGACCGACAGGTTTTTCACCAGCGCGTCGGGCCGGATGTCCACCCCCAGCCGGTCCAGGCAGGCTTGCGCGTTCCGCCGCAGCGTCGCGCGGTCGATGAACCAGCCGCGTTTGGGTTCGCGCGCCAGATAGATGTTTTCGGCCACCGACAGATGCGGAATCAGGTTCAGTTCCTGATGGATGATGGCGATGCCCGCCCGTTCGGCGTCGAGCGAATTGGCGAAGCGACGCGCCTCGCCCTTATAGGCGATGCCGCCGCCGTCGGGCTGATATTGGCCGCTGATGATCTTCATCAGGGTCGATTTGCCCGCGCCATTTTCCCCGCACACCGCGTGGACCTCGCCGCGCCGCAGGTCGAAACAGACCTCGTCAAGCGCGCGCACGCCGGGGAAATGTTTGCTGACGTTGGTCAGCCGCAACACTTCGGCGCCAATGGCGGCGCTGTGAAATTCGGGCAAAGCCCGGCTGGCTATGGACGGCGTCATGCTTCCTCCCAATCAGCGCCAAGCGGTTGAGCTTGCGCGCGGCCCCACTCTGTCCGGTGGTTTGAGGGCCGCCCGGAAAACAGCGGGGTCGGCCCTGGCGAAAACGATAGGAGCACGGATTGTTTTGGTCAAGCCAATTTACCAAAATTTCTAAATTGGCTTGACCATATAGCGAAAGATACGATTTTTGGCATCGCTTCGGCATGAAACGCCAATGACGCGCTTGTTGACCGCCAAATCAGCCTATATGGTAAGGCCAATTCACCGGGAGCCGCGCGCATGTCCAATCTGGTCAAACCCATCGAAACGCGCCGCCTGTACCAGCAGGTGGCCGACCAGATCCGCGCGCTGATCGCCAGCAACGCCATCACGCCGGGAACCCGCCTGCCGCCGGAACGCGATCTGGCCCAGCAATTGGGCGTCTCACGCCCGTCCCTGCGCGAGGCGTTGATCGCGCTGGAGATCGACGGCAGCGTCGAGATTCGCATGGGATCGGGCGTCTATGTCTGCCCGCCCGCCGAACGCCCCGCCCCGGCCACCGCCGCGCTGGGCGAAAGCCCGTCGGAGCTGATGCAGGCCCGCGCGGTGATCGAAGGATCGGCGGTGGTTCTGGCCTGCGCCCGCGTCACCGCCGACGGGCTGGCCCGTCTGCGTGACATTCTGACCCGCATGCGGGCGGAGATGGAGCAGGGCGGCCATCCCGTGGAACAGGACAAGCAGTTCCATTTGACGCTCGCGGCGCTCAGCGGCAACAGCGTGCTGGTGCGGCTGGTGGGGGAGTTGTTCGACGAACGGCACAGCCCGATTTCCTCCCAATTGCGCGAGCGGTTCGACAGCACCCAAACCTGGCAAGCGGCGCTGGACGAGCATGAGGCGATCCTTCAGGCGCTGGACGCCGCCGATCCGCTGGCCGCGCAAACGGCGATGCGCCAGCACCTGAAGGCTTCGACCGACCG
Organism: Azospirillum sp. FG154; assembly: GCF_057809575.1. Lineage (NCBI taxonomy): Bacteria > Pseudomonadati > Pseudomonadota > Alphaproteobacteria > Rhodospirillales > Azospirillaceae > Azospirillum > Azospirillum sp. FG154. The sequence goes on from NZ_JBMDKF010000023.1 coordinate 52,716, forward strand.
CTGGATCAGCAGTTGACGCAAATCTGACGCTGCTGGCCCAAGCCCTGGATGCCCAATTCCATCCGGTCGCCCGCCTTCAGATAGACCGGCGGCTTTTGCCCCAGCCCGACGCCGGGCGGCGTGCCGGTGGAAATGATGTCGCCGGGGCGCAGGCTCATGAAACGCGACAGGTAGGACACGACGAAGGCGACGCCATAAACCATCGTCCGGGTCGAGCCGTTTTGATAGCGATGGCCGTTGACCTCCAACCACATGTCAAGCGCCTGCGGGTCCGCGACCTCGTCTTTCGTCACCAGCCAGGGGCCGACCGGGCCGAAGCTGTCGCAGCTTTTGCCCTTGGTCCATTGGCCTTGATGCTCAAGCTGGAAGGCGCGTTCCGACAGGTCGTTGATGACGCAATAACCGGCGACATGGTCCAGCGCGTCCTCTTCGGAGACGTATTTCGCCGTCTTGCCGATGACGACGCCGAGTTCGACCTCCCAGTCGGTCTTGACCGAGTCGCGCGGGATTTCAACCGGATCGTTCGGCCCCTGGATGGCGCTGGTCGCCTTCATGAAGATCACCGGCTCCGTCGGCACGGTCGCGCCGGTTTCCGCCGCGTGGTCGGAGTAATTCAGACCGATGCAGATGAATTTCCCCGTCCCGGTCACGCAAGGCCCCAACCGCACCGCCGGATCGACGATGGGCAGCCCGTCCAACGGCAGCGCGGCGAGCGCGGCCAACCCGTCGGGCGACAGGGTCGCGCCCGCAATGTCGGCGACATGGGCCGACAGGTCGCGGATGCGGCCCTCGCCGTCCAGAACGCCCGGCTTCTCGGCCCCCGGCGGACCATAACGCAACAGTTTCATCGTCTGCTTCCCGTTCGCAAAATCAAGTGTTCGACCAGCCGCCATCGATGGCGATGGCCTGCCCGGTCATGAAGGCGGATTCGTCGGCGGCCAGGAACACGGCCAGCGCCGCGACCTCGTCGGCGGTGCCCAGACGGCCCATCGGCTGGCGGGCGATGAAGGCGGCGCGCGCCGTGTCATAATCGCCCAGCGCCCGCATGCGGTCGTGCAGCGACGGGCTGTCCACCGTGCCGGGGCAAATGGCGTTCACGCGGACGCCGCGCGTCACGTAATCGGCGGCGACCGATTTGGTCAGGCCAACCACGGCGGCCTTGGTCGTTCCATAGATGAAGCGGTTCGGCGCCCCGATGATCGAGGAGGCGACGGAGGCCATGTTGATGATCGACCCGCCGCCAGCATTCAGCATGCCGGGCAGGAAGGCGCGGATCATCCGGTACATCGAGCGGACGTTCAGCGTGACCGAGCGGTCAAAGGCGTCCTCGTCGCAATCCAGAATCGTTCCGGCGTGGACATAGCCCGCGCAGTTGAACAGCACCGACGGGGCGGGCGTGGCGGCGGCGAAGGCGGCGATGGCCGCCGGGTCGCAGACGTCGAGCCGTTGCGGCGTGACGCCCGGCACGTCGGCCAGTTCGGCCAACAGCGCGTCGTTGATGTCGGTGGCGATGACCCGCGCGCCTTCGGCGGCGAAGGCCAGGGCGGCGGCCCGGCCCATGCCCTGGGCGGCGGCGGTGACGATGGCGGTCTTGCCGTGCAGTCTGGCGGCCATGGCTGGCGCTCCCCTCCCCTTGCGCGGCCCGATGGTCCGGGCCGCTTCCGGTGATCCGCGTCACGGATCGTTGGGTCCTGCATACACAACATTGCTTTACCTGTAAATCGTCATTTCATTCTGATGCCGCACTTTCAATCGAGGGACAGCGCGTCGGAGATGCGCCGCGCCGCTTCGCCCAGCGCCGCCAAAAGCTCGTCCGGCTCCTTCGGATTCTGCCGGGTGCGCAGATAGGGGCAGGTCAGGGCGGCGACCGCGCCGCCTTCATGGCTGTCCAGAATCGGATGGGACAGATCGACCACCGCCTCGGAAATGCCGCTGGGGCGGCGGACATGCCCGGCGGCGCGCACGCCGTCCAGGGTTTGGGTCAGTGCGTCCAGATCAATCCACGGATCCTCGCGGCGCAGATCCTCATAGACGCGATGGCGGCGGCGGGCGCTCATGAAGGCCAACAGGCAATGGCCCGATCCGGTCAGCACCAGCGGCTGGCGGTAGCCGATGCGCACGGTGAAGCCGATGTGGCTGGTGCTTTCCACCCGCGCGATCACCGCGATCTGGGTTCCCGATTGCACCGCCAGATGACAGGCGTAGCCGGTGCTTTCGGCGAAGGCGTTCATCGTCGGCAGGGCGATTTCCACCAGCGAACGGTTGACCGGGCGGTTCATTCCCAGCCGGAACAGCCGGTCGGTGACGCGGAAACGGTCGTCGCCCTCGGTGCGTTCGATGTAGCCGCGTTCGGCCAGCACCGAGACCATGCGGAAAATTTCGCCCTTGGTCCGCCCCACCCCCTCGCCGATCTGTTGCAGCGATTGCGGATCCCGGCGTTCGGACAGGAATTCCAGTATGTCGAGGCCCTTTTCCAGCGCCGGGGCGGAGTAACGGCGCTCCTTGTCGCCGGATTCGGGGTTGGCGGGGTCGGGCGGGTCAATGGGGTCGATGTCGGACTCGCTCACGCGGGAACCCTCATGATGGTTTGACGGGCATGACGTCTTGACGGATCGTTTCATATATGATTATCCATTTCACAGAGAAAACACTCCATCAAAAATCACGGGGAGGCGACATGCCCGACGAACTCCGCATCACCGGCCACCGCAGTTACGATATTCGCTTTCCCACCTCCTCGCAAAAGGATGGATCGGACGCGATGAACGCCGATCCCGACTATTCCGCCGCCTATGTGGTGTTGGAGACGTCGGGCGGCTTGGAAGGCCATGGCCTGACCTTCACCATCGGGCGCGGCAACGATCTGTGCCGGGCGGCCATCGATCTGCTGATGCCCCGCCTGATCGGGCTGAGCCTGTCGGACATCACCGCCGACATGGGCGCCTTCTGGCGACACGTCACCGGCGATTCGCATCTGCGCTGGGTCGGGCCGGACAAGGGCGTGATGCATCTGGCCACCGGCGCCGTGGTCAACGCCGTCTGGGATCTGTGGGCCAAACAGGCGGGCAAGCCGGTCTGGCGCTTGGTCGCCGACATGACGCCGGAGGAAATCCTCCGCCTGATCGACTTCCGCTATCTGACCAACGCGCTGACTCCGGCGGAGGCGCTGGCCATCCTGACCCGCGCCAAGGCGGGCGAGCCGGAACGCCGGGCGCGGCTGTTGGCCGACGGCTATCCCAGTTACACCACGTCCGCCGGGTGGTTGGGTTACGACGACGATAAGGTGCGCCGTCTGTGCCGCGAAGGCGTGGCGGCGGGTTGGAGCCATTTCAAGCTGAAGGTCGGGCGCGACCGCGCCGACGACATCCGCCGCTGCCGCGTGGTGCGCGAGGAAATCGGCCCGGATCGCGTGCTGATGATCGACGCCAACCAGATTTGGGAGGTGGACGAGGCCATCGGTTGGGTCCGCGATCTCGCCGACTTCAATCCCTGGTTCATCGAGGAGCCGACCTCCCCCGACGACATTCTGGGCCATCGGGCGATCCGCGACGGCGTGGCCCCGATCAAGGTCGCCACCGGCGAAATGTGCCAGAACCGCATCATGTTCAAGCAGTTCCTGCAAGCCGACGCCATCGACGTGGTGCAGATCGACGCCGCCCGCGTCGGCGGGCTGAACGAGAATTTGGCGATCATGCTGATGGCGGCGAAGTTCGGCAAACCCGTCTGCCCGCACGCGGGCGGCGTCGGGCTGTGCGAGTATGTGCAACATCTGTCGATGATCGATTATCTGTGCGTCTCCGGCAGTTGGGACGGCCGGGTCGCCGAATTCGTCGATCATCTGCACGAGCATTTTGAAGACCCGTGCGTGGTCGAACAGGGCCGCTACCGCGCGCCCACCGCGCCGGGATTCTCCATCACCATGAAGCCGCCCTCCATCGCCGCGCATCTGTTCGGCGGGTGACGGCAAAACCGCGACGGGCGCGACGGTCAGAAGCTGTTGCGCTCGTGGTAGGTTTGCAGGAACTGCGTCAGACGCGGTTCCGGGCTTTCGTGGAAGACCTGACGCGGCGGGCCGAAGGCGGCGATGCGGCCACGGTCGAGGAAGGCCACGCGGTCGGCCACGTTGGCGGCGAAGCCCATTTCGTGCGTCACCACCACCATGGTCATGCCCTCGGCGGCCAGATCGCGCATGACCTGCAACACCTCGCCGACCAATTCGGGATCAAGGGCGGAGGTCGGCTCGTCGAACAGCATCAGATGCGGTTCCATGGCGATGACGCGGGCGATGGCGACGCGCTGTTGCTGCCCGCCGGACAGGCGCGACGGGTAGCTATCGGCCTTGTCGGCCAGCCCGACGCGGGCCAGCATCAGGCGGGCGCGCTCGGCGGCGGCGATCTTGTCCAGCCCACGCACCTGAACCAGCGCCTCGGCGACGTTTTCCAGCGCCGTCATGTGGGGCCACAGATTGAACTGCTGGAACACCATGCCGACGTTGCGGCGCAGGCCGCGCAGTTCGGCGTTCGACAGGCGGCGGCGCGGCGTCGTGTCGCTGTAGCCGACCAGTTGGCCTTCGATGCGGATTTCGCCGCGATCATAGACCTCCAGGAAGTTGACGCAGCGCAGCAGCGTGCTTTTGCCCGATCCGCTGGGGCCGATCAGACAGACGACCTCCGACTTGTTCACGGTCAGGTCGATGTCGCGCAGCACCTCGTTGCTGCCATAGGCCTTGCTGACGCCGCGAATCGTCACCATCGGGGCGGTGTCATCGGCGGCGGCGACGCGCTGGACGGAGGCGGTTGGGGTATCGGTCACGGCCATCGTCAGGCCCTCGCGTTCGACGGGTGGGACAGGAAGCGGGTCATGCGCGTTTCCAGACGGCGGCCCAGGCGCGACACCGCCTCGACCAGCAGCCAGTAAAACAGCGCCATGCCCAGAATGGTTTCAAAACTGGCGAAGGTCTCCGCCGCCATCGTCTGCATCTCGTACATCAATTCCGGCACGGTGATGATCGACAGCACGACGGTTTCCTTGGTCAAGATCGCCATCATGTTGACCAGCGCCGGGATGGTGGACACCAGCATGCCGGGCAGAATCACCCGGCGCAGAATGCCGCCATAGGGCATGCCAAGGCTGAGCGCCGCCTCCACCTGCCCCTTCGGCACCGCCTGATAGCCCGCGCGGAAAATCTCGGCGAAATAGGCGCTGCCATAGACGCCCAGCCCGAGGATCCCGGCGGTCGTCGCCTCCAACCGCAGGCCGATGGCCGGGCCGCCGCTGTAGAGCAGGAACAGTTGGATGAGAAAGGGGGTGCCCCGGATCACTTCAATGTACGTGCGGATGATCCAGCGCAGCGGTTTGACGTCGATCCGCCGCAGCAGCATCAGAACGAAGCCCAGCGCCAAGCCGATGGCGCAGCCCGCCGCCCAGCACATGATCGTCACGCCGAAGCCGCGCAGCAGCGCCGGGCCGTATTGAACAAGCAGGTTGGAGTCCATGGATCGGTCGCCTCACCCCTGCTGAAGACGGCGTTCGACCAGCGTGCCGAACAGGGCCAGCGCGCTGTTGATCGCCAGATAGATGACGCCCGCCGCCAGATAGATTTCCAGCGGGCGGAAGTTGCTGGCCGAAATGGTCTGGCTGGTCCGCGTCAACTCCGCCACCCCGACGACGGAGATCAGCGAAGACGCCTTCAACAGCAAAATCAACTCGTTGACCAGAGCCGGAACGGAAAAGCGGAAGGCTTGCGGCAGCAAAATGCGGGTCCAGATGGTCTTGCTGGAAAAGCCCAACGCCAGCGCCGCTTCCGATTGGCCATGCGGCACGGCGTTCAGCGAGCCGCGATAAATCTCCGACACATAAGCGCCCGACGCGAGGCTGAGCGCGCTGATGGCGGCGACCAGCGGCGGCACGTCGATGCCGATCAAGGGCAGCATGTAATAGATCAACAAAAGTTGGATCAGCAGCGGCACGCCGCGAAAAAAGCTGACATAGACGCCGCCCGCCATGTCCAGGCCCCGGTTGCCGGATTGCCGCGCCACGCAGACGAGCACGCCGATCACCTGCCCCAGCAGGACGCCGAGCAGCGAGATCCAAATGGTCGTGACCGCCGCCCCCAACAGATGGGGCAGCGCGTCAACGATGACGCTGAACTTCATCGGCACACCTTCGGATTCTCAAAGCCGCAAGCTTGCGTCGGCCCGCAAGCCTGGGAAAGCCCCGTCCCCCGCAGGGGAAGACGGGGCTTTCGTTCCTGAAACGGTCGTTGGGAAACCGATCAGAATTGCGGTTCGGGAACGACCGTCGGCAGATCGGCGGAGACGCCGAACCACTTCTTTTGAATCGCCGCCATGCGGCCATCCTTCTGGATCTTGACCAGCGCGACGTTCACCGCCTCGATCAGGCTCTTGTCGTCGTCGCCGGGACGGCCAACCCACGAGAAGAAGGACGGCTTGCCGAACGGCGGCATGACGACGGTGAAGGTCTCCTTGCGCTGGGCGGCGGCGAAGGCGAGGTTCGGCAGCGAGTTCACCGACACGTCCACCCGACCGGCGGCCAGATCGGCGTAGGACTGGTTGCTGTCCACATACTCCTTGATGGTCGGGGCCGGGGTCAGAGCCTGGGCGAATTCCTTGACCTGGGCCAACTGCGAGGTGCCCTTGCCGCCGCCGACATTCTTGCCCGCGATGTCTTCGGGCTTGTTGATCGACGTGTCGCCGGTGCGCTTCATCATCGCCGCCGTCGCTTCGGAAATCGGCACGGTGAAGGAATAGCGCTTCATGCGCTCCTTCGTGATGGTGACGGGGGCGATGACCAGATCGAACTTCTTGGCTTCCAGACCGGGCAGAACGCTGGTCCAGGGCAGATCGATGTATTTCGGCTTGACGCCCAGCTCCTTGGCGACCTCGTCGATCAAGTCGCGGTCAACGCCCTTGTATTCGTTGTTTTCCAGGAAATCGAAGGGCGGAAACTGCATTTCGGTGGCGACGTTGATCGTGCCGGATTTCTTGACGTCGGCCAGCGTGTCGGCCATCGCGCCGGCGGCGCCGCCCAGCGCCAGAACCGCCGCGCCCAGCAGGGCGGCGCGCAGGGTTTGGCCGAAACGGCCGGTCGTGTTCGTCGAGACGCGCATCGCAAAAGACTCCATAATCGTTGAACCCCCTGTTGGATGACCGGCGCTGGTTGACGGATCGCCGGTCTTTTGTGTTTACAAATTAAGCTCCGTCGCGCTGTCGGTGATCGACGAGCCGCTCAGGCTGAAACGCTCGCCGACGGACAGGAAATGAACCAGCGTGATGCTGCGGTTCAGATGAACGGTCTGGCGGCGGATCGACAGGCAGGCCGTTCCCGGCTCCACCCCCAACAGCGCCGCGATGTCGGCGGCGGCGTTGACCGCCTTGACGGTGTGTTCGGCGGACGACCAGGGCACCTGATTGACCAGCCAACGGCTGGGGGCGACGCTGTCGAACGGCTCGTCGGCCACCTCCGGCACGGCGTCGAGATTGACCAGGCGCCGCTCGAACTGGATCGGCGCGCCGTCGCTCAGATGCAGGCATTCCAGGGACAGCAGCGGGGTTCCGTCCGGCACGTCGGGCCAGCGGATCGCCTCGCCGTTGCGCAAGGTTTTGCGGTCGAGAATGCGGAATTCATACACGCCGCCGCTGCGGGCGATGACGTCGCCAATGTCCTCGATCGGCAGGGCGAAACGGTCATGCCGCACGCTGGCGACGAAGGTTCCGGCCCGGCGGCGGCGGACGAGAAAGCCCTCGCGCGCCAGAAGCGCGATGGCCTTGTGCACGGTCTGGCGCGACACGCCATACAGGGAGGAAAGCTGTTCTTCGTTGGGCAACCGTTCCCCGGCCTGCCAACGCCCGCGCAGGATTTGCCCGGCGACCGCGCGCTTGATCTGACCAAACAGCGGCCCCTTGCCGTCAAGGCTGGGATCCGCGCCGCTCGCGCGCTCGGTCAGGCTCTGTCGCGCCGCACCCTGCACCCCGCCCTCCGCATCATCGCTCAGCGTGGCGACGATAATGTATGTACATAATCAGCCGGTCAATCGGGAAATCACCACGCCCCGGACATGAAAAAACTCCCCGTCGTCCGATCACGCGGATCGGACGACGGGGAGCAAGGACCACGCGCCCATCGCGCCGTGGAGGACTCATGAAATCAAACGGGCGCGCGGCGTCAGGCCACGCCGCGCAGCGGCTCCAGCGCCAACAGCCGTTCGGTCAGTTCGGCGGTGCAGGCGACGACCACATTGCCGTGGCGCAGGCCGTCGTCAGCCAGGAAGTCATTGGTCCAGCCGCCCGCCTCGCGAACCAGCAGCAAACCGGCCAGCGCGTCCCAGGCGTTGATGTGCAGCTCGACATAACCGTCGCTGACGCCAAGCGCGACGTTGGCCAACCCCATGGCGCCGGACCCGCAGCGGCGGAACTCGATGTTGTCGGCGATCATCCGGGTGATGAGATCCAGGCTGTGCGCCAGCGGGCGGCGCGCCGACCAGCCCATTTCGACCACCGCCCCGCCGCCATGGCGCAAGCCGCTGGCGCGGATCGCCCGCCCGTTCATCGTCGCCCCCGCGCCGCGCCGGGCGACGAACAGTTGGTCGAGGTCGGGGGCGTAAATCACGCCAAGCTCGACCACGCCGCGCTGAACCAGCGCCAGCGAGACGCACCAGTTGTTCGTGCCGTGGATGTAGTTGGTGGTGCCGTCGATGGGATCGACCACCCACACCAGATCGGCGGGTTCGCCCCCGGCCTCCTCCCCGATCACCGGATCGCCGAAGGCGTCGGCGAGGCGCTGGCGGACCAGGGTTTCTACGGCCAGATCGGCGGCGGTGCAGAAATCAATGCTGCTTTTGCTTTCAATCGCCCCCAACCCCTGGCGCATGGAACGGGCGAGCGCGCCCGCCTCCACGGCGAGGTCGATGGCGAGGCGGCGGCGGCTGTCAAAATCGGTCATGGCGTGCAGGCTCCATCGGCGCCGCCCCACAGGGTCGGCCCGGTCGTCTTGAAAGTGTGAAAAAACAGGGGTTAGGGAAGGTCGAGCGCGCGGGCGAGGCTGGTCGCCTTGGCGTCACGCTCGCCCAACGGATCCAGGCCGAAGCGCTGCTCAATCAACCGCAGGATCGACACTGTTTCATAGGGCGTGTGATCGACCACGCCCTTGCGGGCGAAGGGGGAAACGATCAAGGCGGGAATGCGCGACCCCGGCCCCCAGCGGTCGCCCTTGGGCGGAACCACATGATCCCAGAAACCGCCATTTTCGTCAGAGGTGACGATCACCACCATCCTCTTCCATTGCGGGCTTTTCTCCAGCAGGCCAATCAGGTCGGCGACGTGGCGGTCGCCGTCGGCCACCGACGCCTTGCCGGGATGCTGGTTGTATTTGCCGGTCGGCTTGTAAAAGGCCACCGGCGGCAACGCGCCGTCGAGGATGGCGGTTTCAAAATCGGTCAGATCCTTCAGATGGAGCGACCGCTCCTCGGCGCTGTCGACGAAACGCTTGAAATAGGTGAAGGGGTGATGGTGGAAGGAAAAGCCGTCGGGGCTTTGCTTGGCCGCCATCCCGGCCACCGCTTGATCGAAATCGCCCGCGTAATAGGTCCAACCAATTCCCTTGTCGGTCAGCCGGTCGCCGATGGTCGGCAGCGTCTGGACCGGCAGCAAGGTCTGCTCCAAGCTCGTGTCGTGCAGCCACGCCCCTTGGATGGTGTTGACCGCGTAGCCGTCGGCGGTGACGGTCGGCTCCCCGCCCTTGGCGTCCTTGCCGGTTCCGGCGACCTCGCGCAGCGCGTCGGGCGCGTTGGGGAACACCGGGGTGCAGGCGCAGACCAGCCACATGTGATTGAGGAACGACCCGCCAAAGGCCGACTGAAAGAAGTGATCGGCAAGCGTGTAGCGCTTGGCGACGTCCCACAGCGCCATCGACGAGCCGTCGAAATAGCCCATCGGCAGGCCGCCGGTGGTGCCTTCCGACACGAAACGGTCGTTGCGCCCGCCGTTGATCTGACGCTGGTGGGTGAAAAAGGCGTGGATCGGGCTGGCGACGCGGTCGGTCAGACCAACCGCCGGATCCAGGCGGAACGGCCCGTTGGCGGTGACGTGGGCCAGCCGGGCGTCCGGCTTCTTCTTGCCGTCCAGCGGCGGCGGCAGCGTGGCGAAGGGTTTGCCGTCGCGGTCCACCTGGATGGTTCCGGCCTGGGTCCGCTGGGCGGATTCCAGCCCCTCGGCCCCCGGAAACAGCCCGTACAGCGTGTCGAAGCTGCGGTTTTCCAGATAGATGACGACGATGTTGTCGATGACCGACAGCTTGGGATCCGCCGGTTCCGCCCGCGCGGCGCCGGCCAGAAAACTTCCCGTCAAGGTCACGGTCGCGGCCAAAGCGGCGGCGGCGAAACAATGCGTGGCGCCCACGGCGGACTTCCTTATCGCTGCGGGCCGACGCGGCCCGATGGGGTGTTGCGGACGATCAAGCGGGAATGACGGTGACGCTCTGCGGCGCGAAGCCGACGGACACCGCGTCGCCAATCGCGCGCGGGGAGTCCACGTCGAGCGTGCAGGCGAACAGCGTGATCTCGCGCCCGCCCAGCGTCACGGCGACCTCATACTCCATGTGATCGCCCAGATAGGCGGCGTAGAGGATGCGGCCCGGAACGCCGCCGCTCGCCTCGCCCGCCGCCGCCAACTGGATGGCGTGCGGGCGGACGGCCAGTTCGACCGGCCCCTCGGCCACGTCGCGGTGCGGCAGGATCAGCGAGGCCGCGCCGACCTTGAAGCGGCCAAGCCCGCCGTCGCGCGCCTCCAACAGCGCCGGAACGATGTTGGCGTCGCCGATGAAGTCGGCGATGAAACGGCTGGCCGGGCGCTCGTACAGATCGCGCGGCGAGCCGTCCTGCGCGATCGTGCCGCCCGCCATCACGATGATGCGGTCGGACACGGCCAGCGCCTCTTCCTGGTCGTGGGTGACGTAGACGACGGTCAGTTTCAGGCTTTGCTGAAGCTGGCGGATGTCCTCGCGCACCCGGCGGCGCATCTTGGCGTCCAGATTCGACAGCGGCTCGTCGAACAGCAGGACGCGCGGCTCCAGCACGATGGCGCGGGCCACGGCGACGCGCTGCTGTTGGCCGCCCGACAATTCGCTGGGCAGCCGTTTTTCCAGACCGGCCAGCCCGACCAGCTCCAGCTTGGCGCGCGCGGCCTCTTCCGCCTGCTTTTTCGCCATGCCGCCAACCACCAGCCCATAGGCGACGTTGTCGAGAACCGACATGTGCGGGAACAGCGCGTAGCTCTGGAACACCATGCTGACGTCGCGTTCGGCGGCGGATCGGGTGGTGACGTCCTCCCCACCGATCAGGATGCTGCCAATCGAGGTCTGCTCCAGCCCGGCGATCATCCGCAAGGTGGTGGTCTTGCCGCAGCCCGACGGGCCAAGCAGCGTCACCAGCGTGCCGGTTTCGATGGAAAAGCTGACGTCGGTCACGGCGGTGAAGGCGCCGTAGCGCTTGGTGACGGCGCGGAACTCCACCGCTGGGCGGTTGACGGATGAGGCGGGGGCGGGGGCGGGGGCGGGCGTTCCCAGCGGAACGGAGGTCGGAAAATGGGTCATGCGTTGACCTTCGAGGCTGAAGAGCGGACGGACAGGGCGGAGGCGCGGCGGCCAAGGCGGCGTTCGCCGACCAGCAGTTGGATCATCAGCAGCGCCAGCACCATGATGGCGATGAGGACCGAGGAATAGGCGATGGCCAGACCATATTCGCCAACCTCCGCCCGCCCGACGATGTAGGCGGTGGCGAGGTTGTATTTGGCCGTGACCAGGAAGATGACGGCGCTGACGCTGGTGATGGCGCGGACGAAGCTGTACACCATGGCGGTGACGATGGCCGGGCGCAGCAAGGGCAGGATCACCCGGCGCAGCGTGGTGAAGGACCGCGCGCCCAGCGTCAGCGACGCTTCGTCCAGGCTTTTGTCGATCTGGCTCAGCGTGGCGATGCCGGCGCGGATGCCCACCGGCATGTTGCGGAAGACGAAGGCGATGATGAGGATCAGGCCGGTGCCGGTCAGCTCGATGGGCGGCGTGTTGAAGGCCAGGATGTAGCTGACGCCGATCACCGTGCCGGGAATGGCGAAGCTCAGCATCGTGATGAACTCGAACGCGCCGCGCCCGATGAAGTTCTGGCGAACCAGCAGATAGGCGGTCAGCAGACCCAGCGCGGCGGTCAGCGGCATGGCGACCAGCGACACCCCCAGCGTGGTGAACAGCGAATCCCAGGCGGAGCCGCTGAACCACCAGCCGTTGGGGCCATGCTCGATCCCGAAGGCGGTCTGGTAATGGATCAACGTCGGGGTGTTGTCGCGCCCCAGGCTTTTCAGGAAACCGCCGACCAGGATGGCGCCATAGACCAGCAGGGTCAGCGCCGTCCACAGCGCCGCGATGATTGTCGCGATCCAACGCACGCCGATCGGCAGCGGGCTGGCCAAACCGGCGTCGCCCTTGCCCGACACCGTCGTGTAGGACCGGCGGCCCAGCCACAGACGTTGCGCCAAAAAGGCCGACAGGGTGAAGGACAGCAGGATGATCGCCAGCGCCGCCGCCCGGCCTTGATCCTGCGCGGCGCCGACCACGGCGAAGAAGATCTTGGTGGACAGCACGTCGAAATTGCCGCCCAGCACCAACGGGTTGCCGAAATCAGCCAGGCTTTCGATGAAGGAGATCAAAAAGGCGTTGGCCAAGCCGGGGCGGATCAAGGGCAGAGTCACCGTGCGGAACGTCACCCACGGGGTGGCCCGCAGGGTTTGCGAGGCTTCCTCCAGCGTCGGGCTGACGCCTTGCAGCACGCCGACCAACACCAGGAAGGAAATCGGCGTGAAGGCAAGGACTTGCGCCATCGCCACCCCCGGCATGCCGTAAATCCAGCGCGAGCGGGGACTGTCGAACAGGGTGGACATCAGGTCGGTGACGACGCCCGCCCGCCCGAACAGCAGGATGATGGCCAGACCGATGACGAAGGGCGGGGTGATGACCGGCAGGATCGACACCAGACGCAGCGCCGCCTTGAAGCGGAACCCCGTGCGCACGGCGATCAAGGCGAAGGCCAGCCCGCTCAGCGTGGTCATCAACCCGACCACGGTCGCCAGCGCCAGCGTGTTCCAGGCCACGCCGCACACGCTGCCCGACCCGGTGACGCAGCCCAGGCCCCAGATTCCGCCGTCGGTCAGCTTGTCGAACAGCCCGACCAACGTCAGATGCCCATCATTGTCCTGCACCGCCGAAAGCAAAATACGGATGACCGGATAGCCGACGAAGACCAGGATCGACCCCAGCACCAAACCGATGGACGACACGATGAAGACGTCGCCCTTGCACCAGCCGCGCAGCGCCAACCCATGGGCGCACAAAACCAGCGCGGTCACGGCGTAGAGCACCGCGCCCAACCCCAAGCCCGGCTGAGCGACCAGCACACTTTCCAGCGCCAACCACCCAAGCCCGCCCAAACCGGCGCCGATCAACCAAGCGGCGCGTGGGCGGCCTTGCGAATCCGGACTCAGCGCCCCCACCAGCCCCGCCAACAGCGGCAGGGCCAGCGGCGACAGCCACCACCGGCCAAGAAGCAGCCCCTGAAGCAGCGCCGAACCGCCGCCAGCGTCGTTGGAGCCGGTTAGCCAGGGGGTGGGCCAGCCCTCGGCGATGTGCCAGGGCAGCAGCAGAACCGCCGCCCAGCCCGCCGCCAACCAGAAACCCAGACGTCGTTGCATGATGGGGACCGCCTATTTCGACAGGGACTTGATCTCGCGGTCCCACTTGCCGAGCAGGCGGGTGCGTTCGGCGGTCGAACCGTAGCGCGCGAAGTCGTAGGAAATCAGCTTCATCTTGTCGATGCGCGGCGCTTCCGACGGAATCGGCGCGCCCGCGTTGCTGGGGATCTGGTAATTCTTCACCTTGGCCGACAGCGCCTGAGCTTCCGGCGTCAGCGCCCATTCGTAGAAGGCCTTGGCCGTCTCCATATTGCGCGCGCCCTTGATGATGCTCATGGAGCCGATTTCGTAGCCGGTGCCTTCGCACGGCGCGACGATGGAGACGGGGGCGCCCGCCAACACCTCGGTCAGCAAGTCATGCTGGAAGGCGATGCCGACCATGGTTTCCCCCTGCGCCGCCGATTTGGCCGGAGCGGCGCCGGATTTGGTGTATTGGTTGACGTTCTTGTGCAGCTTTTTCATGTAGTCGAAGGCGGCGTCCTCGCCCATCAACTGCACCAGCGTCGCCAGCATGGTGTAGGAGGTGCCGGACGAGTTGGGATCGGCGACCTGAACCTCGTCACGGAAGCCCGCGCCGATCAGATCGGACCAGCAGGCGGGCGGGGTCAGCTTGCGCTTGGCCAGCAGATCCCGGTTGTACCCGAAGCCCAACGCGCCCATGTAAATTCCGACGGTGCGGTAATGGGAGTTTTCCGCCTGCTTCACCGCCCAACCGTACAGCTCGTCCAACTTGTTCGATTTGTAGGGTTCGGTCAGCCCTTCCTCGGCGGCCTGCAAATGCGGATCGCCCGAACCGCCGAACCAGACGTCGGCCTTGGGGTTGGTCTTTTCCGCGCGGAGCTGCGCGTAGACCTCGCCCGAGCTTTTGCGCGTCATCAGCGTCTTGACGCCGGTTTGCCGCTCAAACGAAGTCACGGCCTCGCGGCACCAATCCTCGTTGACCGAACAATAGACGACCACCTCGGCGGCGGACGCCGCAGTGGGAGCAAGGCCTGCAACGGCGCCAAAGGCCGCCAGCGCGCCGGACGCCAACAGCGCCAGACGGGACAGCGACGATGTGACCGTCCAACGGCGGCGGTTGTTGCGATGCATGAGGGTCCTCCCAAAGAATTTGGTGTGTTTTGGCTCCAGCGGCGGCGTTCACGCCGTCGTCACAAACGGACGGGGGGAGCGGCCCCGCCCACGCCGCGACCGGACGAGTCATCCGGCGGGTTCGGGTTGATTAATGCACGCGCGTTCATTCGCCACATAAGCTATTCGAACACCCAATCACTGTCAATCCCTCGGCGCGTCGGTGATGGAAAAAATATTCCACCGGCGGCGCTCGCGAGGAAATCCGCAGATTTTAGCCGTTGGGATACGAAGCATGGCGTCGGCCGCCCTGCCGCAATCACCCGTCGTCCAGCGTGGTCAGCGTTCCTTGCTCCGAACAACCACTGTTTATGCACGCGCGTGCAGCGCAAAAACGCCCATCCCCGCCCGCCCCGCCACGGGCGGCTTGCGAAGCGATGCGCTCTCGGTCCAGAATCGCCCTGAGCCGAAAAACGTCGGCAATCAACAGGATCGGTGGCGTCTGTGAAATCGCGTGTGACCGCCCAGCATGTCGCCGACAAGGCCGGAGTGTCGCGATCCGCCGTGTCCCGCTGTTTCGGCGACGGGCTGGTGTCCGACGACACCCGAAAGCGGATCGAAGCGGCGGCGGAGGCGTTGGGTTATCGCCCCAACGCCATCGCGCGGTCGCTGACCGGGCGCAGCACCGGGCTGGTCGCCCTGCTGCTGGCGGAAATGGAAAACCCGCACGTCGATCTGGTGCTGAAAAAGCTGCTGCTGGCCATCGCGGAGGCCGACAAGCGCGCCCTGGTGATCCCGGAAACGCCCCGGCAGGACGTCACCGAATCGACCATGCACGCGCTGGATTATCAGGTGGACGCCATCATCGTCGTCGGCGGCACGGTGTCCGACCGGGTGGTCGGGCAGTTGCGGGCGCTCGACACCCCGGTGTTTCAGTTTGGCCGCCAGTTGGACGGGTTGGGCGGCGTCGCCTGCGACAGCCATCTTGGCGGGTTGCTGGGCGGCCAATTCCTGATCCGCAGCGGACGGCGGCGGATCGCCTATCTGACCAAGGCGTCGCAGACCGATTCCAACCAACGCCGCCGCGCCGGTCTGGCGGCGGCGCTCGACGCCGCCGGGTTGCCGCTGCTGGAGGAGCATTCCGAAGAGAACAGCTTCGAGGGCGGCTACAACGCCGCGACCCGCCTGTTCGCCCGGCTGGAGCGGCCCGACGCGCTGTTCTGCTTCAACGACATGTTCGCCTTGGGCGCGCTTCAGGCCGCCGCCGCCTTCCGGCTGCGGGCGCCGGAGGATGTGGCGATTTTGGGCTTCGACGACATTCCGATGGCCGCCTGGCCCGCCTTTGGCCTGAGCAGCCTGCGCCCGAATCTCGACGCGCAAGTGACCCGTCTGATGGCGATGATCGCCGAGGTGTGCGACGGCGCCCCGCCTCGCCGCACCGTCGATCTGGTGGCGCCGGACTTGGTGATCCGCCGCACCGCGTGCTGACAGACGCCAAGGCCGGATGGGAAACGCTGTTCCTCCCGTATGATCGGCGTTGAACCGCGTTGGACGGTCAAGACGCGGCGGTCACGGAAGACGGCGCGATGGAATTTTTATTCCACCCGCTCTTCACGGGAAAGTGTCCGCCTGTGATTTGCCGGGGCCATCCTCCCGCTCTATGGTTATGACCTGACCTTTGGATTGGGAGAGACCCGATGCTGTTCAAATTCCCCGCCGCCTCGCAGGCCCGTGAGGACGAGGTGACGCCGCGCGCGCTGTTCCTCTCCCGCCGCAGCCTGATCGGTGGCGGCGCGGCGGCCTTCGCCGTCGGCGGCATGGCGGGCTGGCCCAGTCTGGCCGACGCCGCGACCTTCCAGGTTCCGACCACCCGCAAGCCCGCCGACGTGGCGATGGACGCGGTGACGCCGATGAAGTCGGCGACCACCTACAACAATTTCTACGAATTCGGCACCGGCAAGTCCGACCCCGCCGACGGGGCCAAGGCGCTGCGCACCCGCCCGTGGGAAATCGTCATCGACGGCGAGGTCGCCAAGCCGATCACCATCGGCATCGACGATCTGCTGAAATTTTCGATGGAGGAGCGCATCTACCGCCTGCGCTGCGTCGAAGGCTGGTCGATGGTCATCCCCTGGGTCGGCTTCCCGCTGGCCGAGTTGCTGAAGCGGGTGGAGCCGACCGCCAACGCCAAATACGTGGCCTTCCAAACCCTGTTGGATCCCGAACGGATGTACGGGCAAAAATCCTGGGTGCTGAACTGGCCCTATGTCGAAGGGCTGCGGCTGGACGAGGCGATGAATCCGCTGACCCTGATGGCCGTCGGCATGTATGGCGAAACCCTGCCCAACCAGAGCGGCGCGCCGATCCGGTTGGTGGTTCCGTGGAAATACGGTTTCAAATCCATCAAGTCGGTGGTCAAGATCTCGCTGGTCAAGGAACAGCCGCCAACCGCCTGGAACCGTTCGCAGCCGCGCGAGTACGGCTTTTATTCCAACGTCAATCCCGACGTCGATCACCCGCGCTGGAGTCAGGCGACCGAACGGCGGGTCGGCGATTTCTCCCGCCGCAAGACCCTGCCCTTCAACGGCTATGGCGAAGAGGTCGCGTCGCTGTACAGCGGCATGGATCTGCGGGCGAATTTCTGACCATGACGAACACGCCCGCCAGCGCCCCAGCCGCCAACCTGCGCCAGATCGCCAACGCCGCTTTGTCGTCACGCTGGGCCAAGCCCATCGTCTTCGCCGTCGCGCTGGTTCCACTGTTCTGGACCGTCTGGCTCGCCTACAGCGGCGAATTGGGGGCCGAACCGATTCTGGAAAGCGTCAAGCAAAGCGGGTTGTGGGCCATACGCTTTCTGCTGATCGCGCTGGCGGTGTCGCCGCTGCGGATGTTGACCGGGGTGGCGGCGCTGGCCCGCTTTCGTCGGATGATCGGGCTGTTCGCCTTTTTCTACGCCAGCGTTCATCTGTCGGTCTATGTCGGGCTGGATCAATTCTTCGACTGGCCCGCCATCTGGAAAGAAATCATCAAGCGCCCTTACATCACCATCGGCATGGGGGCCTTTGTCATCCTGTCGGCGCTGGCCGCCACCTCGACCAACGGCATGGTCAAGCGGTTGGGCGGCAAGCGTTGGCGCGCGCTGCACAAGGGCGTGTTCCTCGCCGGGCTGGCCGGGTGCCTGCATTTCATCCTGTTGGTCAAGGGCTGGCAGACGTCGCCGCTGGTCTACGCCGCCCTGTGCGTGGGCTTGCTGGCCTTCCGCCGCTGGCCGCTGCGTCTGCCGACGACGCGGGCGCCCCGACGGTTGGCGCCGGGGCTGTGATCGGTCGTTTGTGATCGGTCACTCCCCGGCCATCATCACGGCGCCAACGCCCGCCAGAGTGTCGGCGGCGTCGTGCGCCCGCAGCGCCTCGCCGATCAACAGCAAGGTCGGCCCCTTGCCCGCCGCCACGCCGTCCGCCGCCATCGCGCCCAGCGTCGTCCAGAAACGGCGCTCGTCCGGGCGGCAGCCATTTTCCACCGCCAGAACCGGGGTGTCGGCGGGCAAGCCCGCTCCGGTCAACCCGGCCCCGACCGCGCGGGCCTGTTCGCGCCCCATATAGATCGCCAGCGTGCCTTGCGGGTCCGCCAGCCGCGCCCAATCCGGTTCAAACCGTTCGCCGTCGCGGCCATGGGCGGTGACGAAGGTGACGGCGCGCGACACGCCGCGCTTGGTCAGCGACAGACCGGCGGATGCGGCGCAGCCCAGCGCGGCGGTGATTCCGGGAATGACGCGCACCGGGATGCCCAGCGCGTCGAGATGGTCAATCTCCTCCCCTGCCCGTCCGAAAATCATCGGGTCGCCGCCCTTCAGCCGGACCACCCGTCGCCCCAACAGCGCCTGTTGCGAAATCAGCGCGTTGATCGCCTCCTGCGGCAGGGAATGACGGCCCGACCGCTTGCCGACGCAGATCCGTTCCGCCGTCGGCGGCGCAAGATCAAGGATGCCGTCGCCGACCAAATGGTCGAACAGCACGACGTCCGCCGCCGCCAGCGCCTTCACCGCCGCGACGGTCAACAAATCGGGATCGCCCGGCCCGGCGCCGACCAGGGTGACGTGCCCCCACCCTAGCCCTCCCCCGCTGGGCGGGAGAGGGGATTGGCGGGGTTCCGCCCTCCGCAAGATGGAGGATTCACGCGTCAAGGCCGAGAAATCCCCCACCCCCGCCCAGCGGGGGAGGGCCGGGGTGGGGGGAAGCAGCCCGACGGCTCCCAGAATCTCAACAAGTCGACCAAAGCCGTTACGCCACTTCGCGCTGAACCGCATGACGAAGCACCTCCTTGAGTTCGGGAACGCAGGATCCGCAGTTGGTTCCGGCCTTCAACGCCGCGCCAACCGCTTCGACGCTGGTCAAGGACTGGTCGCGGATGGCGGCGATCAGACGGTTGACGCCCACGCTGAAACAGGAACACACGATGCGCCCGTCGTCGGCCTTCGCGCCGGGGGCGCGGCCCGCCAGCAGGGCGGCGCGGTCGCCGTCGCCCAGCCCATCGCGGTCCAACAAACCGGCCAGCCAGTCGCGGCCCGGCAAGCGCCCGTCGGCGCTGACGAACAAACAGGCTTCCAGCCGGTCGCCGCGCAGCCACGCCGTCCGCTGGTTGCCGCGCGCGGTGTCGCTGAAGTTGATCGCCGCGCAGTCGTCCGGCGCGAACTCCGCAACAAAGTCCAGCAGGGGTCCGCTTCCCGCCAGTTCAATCAGGTGCCCGCCCGCCACCGCCCGCCGCGCCCAATAGCCGCCATGGGTCGGTTTGATCGGCGTGCGGCTCAACAGAAAGGCGGTCCAGGCCGGGACATAGGGCAGCACCGTCGCCGGCATCCGCTTCAAATCGGGTTGGCCGGAGAGCGGATCCACCGCCTCGTCGTCGATCAAGCGACCGATGACGCAGGATCCGGTGAAGACGTCGGTCCAGTGCATCGGCAGGAAGGCGGTTCCCTCCCGTTGCGCGTCGGTGACGCGGACGCGCGCCAACGCCTCCCCCGCCACGCTGGTGATTCGGGCCAAACCGCCATCGACGATTCCGCGCGACGCGGCGTCCGCCGGGTGCAGATCCAGGCAGGGTTCGGGGGCGTGCGCCGACAGCCGGGCCGACAAGCCGGTGCGGGTCATCGTGTGCCACTGGTCGCGCAACCGCCCAGTGTTCAGCAGCAGCGCGCCGTCGGGCAGCGTGCGCGGCAAGGGCTTCGTCGTCACCGGGACGAAACGCGCCCGCCCGTCGTCGGTGACATAGTGGTTGTCGGTGAACAAACGCGCCTGCGGCTGGCCACCCGCCCGCCAGGGCCAGGGGAACGGCGCCAGCGTATCAAATTCAGCGTCGCTGACCTCGGCCAGCGCGCCGATGTCGAACGCTCGCCCCGACGCGCCGTCATTCTCGAATCCCGACAGGGCCGCGTGCTCGCGGAACACGGCGGCAGCGTTGTCAAAGCCGAAACCATCGGCGAACCCCATGCGCCGCGCCACCTGCGCGATGATCCACCAATCGGGCCGCGCCTGCCCCTCCGCCGCGCGGAAGGCGCGCTGGCGGGAGATGGTCCGGTCGGAGTTGGTGACGGTGCCGTCTTTCTCGCTCCACCCCGCCGCCGGAAGGCGGATGTGGGCCAGACGCCCGGTGTCGGTGTCGGCGATGCAATCGGACACCACCACGGTCGGGCATTTGGCCAGCGCCCGGCGAACCCGGCCCGCGTCGGGCATGCTGACCGCCGGGTTGGTCGCCATGATCCACACAGCTTTGACGTGGCCGCGTTCGATGGCGCGGAACAGATCGACCGCCTTCAACCCCGGCTTGGCCGCCACGCGCGGCGCGTTCCAAAAGCGGCGAACCCGGTCGATGTCCTCGACCGTGAAGCCCATATGGGCCGCCAATTGGTTCGCCAGCCCGCCGACCTCGCGCCCGCCCATGGCGTTGGGCTGGCCGGTGACGGAGAACGGCCCCATGCCCGGCTGGCCGATCCGCCCGGTCAGAAAATGGACGTTCAGGATGCTGTTGACGGTGTCCGTGCCTTGGCTCGACTGGTTGACGCCTTGGGAATAAACGGTGACGACCCGCTCCGTCGTTGCGACTTCAGCGTAGAAGGCGGCGACCTCCGCCTCGCTGAGTTTGCAACGCCGAGCGACGGCGGCGATGTCGGGGGCCTCGGCGCGGGCGGCGGCGAGCGCGTCCTCCTCCCCATTGGTGTGGCGACCGACAAACACGGCGTCGGTGCGGCCCATCTGGTGCAAATGGACCAAAAGCCCGTTGAACAACACGGAATCCGTGCCCGCCGCCAGCGCCAGATGCGAATCCGCGCCATCGACCGACGCGGTGCGGCGTGGATCGACGACGACGATCCGCGTGCCGCGCGCCGCCTTGGCCGCCAGCAAACGCTGATTCAGCACCGGATGGCACCAGGCGAGGTTGGAGCCGACCAGCACCACCAAATCCGCCGTTTCAAAATCAGCGTAGCTTCCCGGCACCGCGTCGGCCCCGAAACCGCGCTTGTGACCCGCCACCGACGAGGCCATGCACAGGCGCGAATTGGTGTCGATGTTGGCCGAACCGATGAAACCCTTCATCAGCTTGTTGGCGACGTAGTAATCCTCGGTCAGCAATTGGCCCGAGACGTAGAAGGCCACCGAGTCCGGCCCATGCCGGGCGATGGTGTCGGCGAAACGCGTTGCGACTTCAGCGAGGGCCTCGTCCCAACCGACGCGCCGCCCGTCGATTTCCGGGTGGATCAGCCGCCCGCCGCCGTCAGCGTCGCGCACCAGCGTTTCGGCCAGCGCCGATCCTTTGGAACAGAGCCGCCCCCGGTTGGCCGGATGGTCGGCGTCGCCGCGCACGGTCACGCGGTCATCCCCTCGGCCATCGTCCGTCACCGTGGCGATCACCCCGCAGCCGACCCCGCAATAGGGGCAGGTGGTCTTGACCTCCCGCGCGACAGCCTCCCTTGGCGCGCCGGGGGCAGGCTCCGGCCCGTCAAACATGGCAGGCTCCTTTGCAGCCGCCCTGCGCCCGCACGGCCAGCCCCAGCGCGACGGAGATCGCCCCATCGACGACCCGCACCGGGATGTGCCCGGCGTTGCCCACATCCGGGGCCACCGCGTCGCCGGTCGCCAGATCGATCACCCAATTGTGCAGCGGGCAAGTGACGCGGCGGCCATGGACGATGCCCTGCGACAGCGGTCCGTTCTTGTGCGGGCAGCGATCCTCCAACGCGAACACCGCGTCGTCCGCCGTGCGGAACAGGGCGACGTCGCCGCTGGCGGTGCGAACCACGCGCGACCCCAGAACCGGGATGTCGGCCACCGCGCCGACGCTGGTCCACACGACGTCCTCGGGAAGAACGGAAAGGATCTGGTCCATGTGTCTTACCCCACCTTGGCGAGCAGCGAGAATTCGTGACGGTCCACGCCCTTGGCGGCGCGTTCGGCCCACGGATCGTCTTGCGAGAAGCTTTGCGAGAACAGGAAGCGGGCGTGCAGCGCCTTGCGCCCCTCTGGATCCTCGACCAGCGCTTGTTTGATGTGGTCCAGCCCGACCCGTTCGACCCACGGCGCGGTGCGTTCCAGATAGCGGGCCTCTTCGCGGTAGAGCTGCATGAAGGCGCCGGTGTATTCCAACACCTCCTCCTCCGTCGCCACCTTGGTCAGCAGGTCGCAGGCGCGGACATGCAGACCGCCGTTGCCGCCGACATGCAGTTCATAGCCGCTGTCCACGCAGACGACGCCCAGATCCTTGATGGTGGCCTCGGCGCAGTTGCGCGGGCAGCCCGACACCGCCAGCTTGACCTTGTGCGGCGTCCAGGTTCCCCAGGTCATCCGCTCCAGCTTCACGCCCAGGCCGGTGGAGTCCTGCGTGCCGAAGCGGCACCATTCCGACCCGACGCAGGTCTTCACGGTGCGCAGCCCCTTGGCGTAAGCGTGGCCGGACACCATGCCCGCCGCGTTCAGATCCGCCCAAACGGCGGGCAGATCCTCTTTCTTCACGCCGAACAAATCGATGCGCTGGCCGCCCGTGACCTTCACCGTCGGGATGGCGAATTTGTCCACCACGTCGGCGATGGCGCGCAGCTCCGTCGCGCTGGTCAATCCGCCCCACATGCGCGGCACCACCGAATAGGTGCCGTCCTTTTGGATGTTGGCGTGGGCGCGTTCGTTGATGTAGCGCGACTGGTAATCGTCGACGTATTCCCCCGGCCACGCGCACAGCAGGTAATAGTTCAAGGCCGGACGGCAGGACGCGCAGCCGTCCGCCGTCGTCCATTCCAACGCCTGGAACACCTCCGGCATGGTGCGGAGGTTCTTGGCGACGATGGCGGCGCGCACGACGTCGTGGCTGTGATGTGTGCATTTGCACATCGGCTTGACCGCCGGTCCCGCCTTGAAGGCGTCGCCCGCCGTCACCGCCAACAGCCGTTCCACCGTGCCGGTGCAGCTTCCGCAAGAGGCCGAGGCCTTGGTGTGGGCGCGCACCTCGTCCAGGCTGGTCAGGCCCTTGTCGGTGATGGCCTTGACGATGGTTCCCTTGCACACGCCGTTGCAGCCGCAAATCTCCGCGCTGTCGGGGAGGGCTGCAACGGCGGCGTTAGGGTTTCCGGCGTCGGCCCCCCCAAAGCCCTGTCCGAAAATCATGGTGTCGCGTTCGCCGCTGACGTCAGCCCCGTCCTTCAGCAGCGAGAAGTACCAACCGCCATCCTTGGTGTCGCCGTAGAGCACCGCCCCCAGCAGCTTGTCATCCTTTAGGACCAGGCGCTTGTAAACGCCGCGCGCGGCGTCGCGGAAGACGATCTCCTCCGTTCCCTCCCCGCCGGAAAAATCACCGGCGGAAAACACGTCCACGCCCGTGACCTTCAGCTTGGTCGAGGTGACGGAGCCGGTGTAGGCGCTCTCCTCGCCCTCCGCCAGCGCGGTGGCCAGCACCTTGGCCATCTCGAACAGCGGAGCGACAAGGCCATAGGTCAGGCCGCGATGTTCGACGCATTCGCCAACCGCGAACACCGACGGGTCGCTGGTGCGCATCGAATCATCCACCCGGATGCCGCGCCCGCACTCCAACCCCGCCGCCTTGCCCAGCGCCATGTTGGGGCGAATGCCGACCGCCATCACCACGATGTCGGCGGGAAGCTCCGTCCCATCCTTCAGCCGCACCGCCTCGGCCCGCTCGCCGCCCACAATTTCAGCGGTGTCGGCGCCGGTCAGCACGGTGATGCCGCGCCGTTCCAACTCCCGTTGCAGCAGCATGCCCGCCGACGGGTCAAGCTGGCGTTCCATCAGCGTCGGCATCAAATGGATGACGGTGACGTCCATGCCCTTGACCCGCAGGCCGTTCGCCGCCTCCAGCCCCAGCAGCCCGCCACCGATGACCACGGCGCGCCCCCCCTTGGCCGCCGCCGCCAGCATCGCGTCCACATCCGCCAGATCGCGGAAGCCGATGACGCCGGGCAGGGTCGATCCCGGCACCGGAATGATGAAGGGCATTGATCCGGTGGCGAGCAGCAACTTGTCATAGCCCACCACGCGACCGTTCATCGACGTGACCGTCTTGGCGGCGCGATCGACGCTTTCCACCGGCTCGCCGGTCAGCAGGGTGATGTTGTTGTCCTCGTACCAGGCCCGGCTGTTCAGCACGATCTGGTCAAAGGTCTTTTCGCCCGCCAGCACCGGCGACAGCATGATCCGGTTGTAGTTGGGCAACGGTTCCGCGCCGAACACGGTGATGTCGTAGCGGTCCGGCTCCTTGGCCAGCAACTCTTCGACCGTGCGCATTCCGGCCATGCCGTTGCCGACGACGACCAAACGTTCCTTGCGCGGCGCGTCCTGCGCGGCGATCCGCCCGTCGGGCGATGAGAGCGGGTGATGCATGTCCATGGCGTCTGCCTCGTCTCGTGTCCGTCCTGCGGCAAGGCAGGCGCGGGGCCAAAAAAAGTGGCGTCCGAACGGGCGGGCGTTTCCACGCTGCGGGGCGGGAGCCAACCTGTTCGGACGCCGTTGTCCGGGCGGTTCGTCGTCGAACCTTGGCCGAAATCCGCGCCGCGTCGCCCGGATCCGGCCCTTTGGCGGGGGATGGCGACGTTGCCAGCCTCCGTCTTGTCTCGCCGCTCTCTTCGCAAAGGACGTGCCAAACGCCAAAAAACACGCCGAAGTCGGGCGTTGGCGGGCGCAACGCCAGCGTTTCCGCCAAAAACGGACCATCCCGCCGTCCGATGCTTAGGCGCCTGTTTTCCGCTCATTCTTAGGTATTGGTCAGAAAACAGCCACACGAGCGTTTGTGCGCTGCAAAATTCATCACTTGGTATGGGCCCACCCTGCGAGGAGCCATACCTTCCGCCGATGAAACCGCCCAAAAACCAAGCCCTCACGCCAATTCATCGGGAAAACCATCCTTTGGCATGAGCTTTGCGAAGGATGGGCCGAGAGACGCGCCAACGACGGTGCGCATCCCGAAGCGTCCAACGTTGGGCCATTCCTCGGCAGTGCCGCCGACCCCGGTTTCTCTGGGCCTTTCTCAAGGCTGTGGAGACCGATCCAACGGGACGCGTTCTATGGAAGCCCGGCCTTTGCGCCGACGCCCAAAAAACAGCCCTTTCGGATTGGCGCCGCCGGTGTCGCCACCGCCCTCCAATGGTCCGCCGCTATTGCCTGGCATTCTGAGATGGAGCAACCGACGTGATGACCGCCCTTCCCTTCCGCACCCTGCTCGCTTCCGCCGCCGCCGCGATTGCCCTTTCGGTGAGCATTCCCGCTCTGGCCGCCCCGCTGAAGGTCGAGAAGGAACAACTGAAGCTCGGCTTCATCAAGCTGACCGACATGGCCCCGCTCGCCATCGCCGCCGAAAAGGGCTTTTTCGAGGATGAAGGCCTGTCGGTCACGCTGGAGCCGCAAGCGAACTGGAAAGTCCTGCTCGACCGCGTGATCTCCGGCGAATTGGACGGCGCCCACATGCTGGCCGGGCAGCCCTTGGGCGCCACCATCGGCTTTGGCACCCAGGCGCATGTCGTGACCGCCTTTTCCATGGACCTGAACGGCAACGGCATCACCGTGTCGAACGAGGTCTGGCAGAAGATGAAGGCCAACGTGCCCAACGGCCCGGACGGCAAGCCGGCGCACCCGATCAAGGCCGACGCGCTGAAGCCGGTGATCGCCAGCTACCGCGCGGCGGGCAAGCCCTTCAACATGGGCATGGTCTTCCCTGTCTCCACCCACAATTACGAGCTGCGCTATTGGCTGGCGGCGGGCGGAATCAACCCCGGTTTTTACGCCCCCAACGACGTGTCGGGCCAGATCCAGGCCGAAGCGCTGCTGTCCGTCACCCCGCCGCCGCAGATGCCGGCGACGTTGGAAGCGGGAACCATCTATGGCTATTCGGTTGGCGAGCCGTGGAACCAGCAGGCCGTCGCCAAGGGCATCGGCGTGCCGGTCATCACCGACACCGAAATTTGGAAGAACAACCCGGAAAAGGTCTTCGGCGTCACCGACGGTTGGGCGACCAAGAATCCCAACACGCATCTGGCCGTGGTCAAGGCGCTGATCCGCGCCGCCCAATGGCTGGACGAAAACAACAACGCCAACCGCGCCGAAGCGGTCAAGATTCTGGCCAAGTCGGAGTATGTCGGGGCCGACGCCAAGGTGATCGCCAATTCGATGACCGGCACCTTCGAGTATGAAAAGGGCGACAAGCGCGACGTTCCCGATTTCAACGTCTTCTTCCGCTACAACGCCACCTACCCCTTCTATTCGGACGCCGTCTGGTATCTCAGCCAGATGCGCCGCTGGGGCCAGATCGCCGAGGCCAAGCCCGATTCCTGGTACGACGAGACCGCCCGCAAGGTCTACAAGCCCGAGATTTACCTGAAAGCCGCCAAGCTGCTGGTGGAAGAGGGCAAGGCCAAGGAGGCCGATTTCCCCTGGACCAGCGACGGCTACAAGCCGGCCGACGCCGGTTTCATCGACGGCATCGCCTACGACGGCCACAAGCCGAACGAGTATCTGAACAAGCAGCCCATCGGCCTGAAGGGCAATCAAAAGGTCGAGGGCGGGCAGTTGGTGGGGGGGTGATCGCTCCATTCCCCGCGCGTCCCTCCACCGCGATTCATCCCCTCTCCCCCCCGGGGAGAGGGTCAGGGTGAGGGGGACGCGCCAGCCGGACGTTTTCGGCTCCGCCGAACCCCCTCATCCTAACCTTCTCCCCAGGGGGGAGAAGGGATCATGAAGGAACCAACCACCATGACCAGTCTGACCGACGCCGCCCCATCCGACCTCGCCCGCGCCCAACGCAAGGCCCGGCGCGCCCACACGCTCAACCGCATCGCCTCCGGGCTAACCGCCGTCGGGCTGGGCTGGCTGGCGCCGCTGCTGCGGCTCGCCGCCGGTGAAAACCCGCGCGTCCAGGCCGTCGAGCTGTGGCGGCAGATGGGCATTCCGCTGACCGCCATCCTGCTGTTCCTCGCCGCTTGGGCGTGGGCCGCCCCGCAGGTCCACACCAGCCTCGGCGCCATCCCCGGCCCGGCCCAGGTGTGGGAACAGGCGACCAACCTCTACGCCGACCACAAGGCCGAACGCGCCAAGGAGGCCGCCTTCTACGACCGGCAGGCCAAGCGCAACGCCGAAACCCTGGCCAAGGATCCAGCGGCGGAGGTCAAGACCCGCCCCTACGCCGGGAAGCCGACCTACCTCGACCAGATCGTCACCAGCCTGAAGACGGTCTTCACCGGCTTCCTGATCGGCGCGCTGATCGCCGTTCCCTTGGGTGTGGCCTGCGGTCTGTCCAGCACCATCAACGCCGCGATGAACCCGCTGATCCAACTGTTCAAACCGGTGTCGCCGCTCGCCTGGCTGCCGCTGGTGACGATGGTGGTGTCGGCCACGGTGTCGAGCGACAACCCGTATTTTGACAAATCCTTCCTCACCTCGGCCATCACCGTCACGCTGTGTTCGCTGTGGCCGACGCTCATCAACACCGCCGTCGGCGTGTCGTCCATCGACAAGGATCTGATGAACGTCGGCAAGGTGCTGCAACTGTCCAGCCTGACCATGGTGCGCCGCTTGGTTCTGCCCTCCTCCCTGCCCTTCATCTTCACGGGTCTGCGCTTGTCGCTGGGCGTGGGCTGGATGGTGCTGATCGCGGCGGAAATGCTGGCGCAGAACCCCGGCCTTGGAAAGTTCGTCTGGGACGAGTTCCAGAACGGGTCGTCCAGCTCGCTGGCCAAGATCATGGTCGCCGTCTTCACCATCGGCCTGATCGGCTTCCTGTTGGACCGCGTGATGCTGGCCTTCCAAACCGCCGTCACCCACACCGGCAACCGCTGACCTCTCGCTCCCGGAGACAACGACCATGGCGATTCTGGAACTCAAGGGCGTTTCCAAGTCCTACGGCGCGACCAACATCCTGCGCGACATTGATCTGACCATCGCGGAGGGGGAGTTCGTCGCCATCGTCGGCTTTTCCGGCTCAGGCAAGACGACGCTCATCAACCTGATCGGCGGCCTGACGACGCCCGACAGCGGCGAGGTTCTGATGCGCGGCAAGCCGGTGCGCGGCCCCGGGCCTGAGCGCGGCGTGGTCTTCCAAAGCTACTCGCTGATGCCGTGGCTGAGCGTGAAGGAGAACGTCGCGCTGGCCGTCGATTCCGTCCACAAGGACAAGGACGGCGGCGAACGCGGCGTGTTGACCCGGCGGGCGGTGGAAACCGTCGGCCTTGGCCACGCCGCCGACCGCCGACCGAAGGAACTGTCGGGCGGCATGCGCCAGCGCGTCGGCTTCGCCCGCGCGCTGGCGATGTCGCCCGACATGCTGCTGCTGGACGAACCGCTGTCGGCGCTCGACGCGCTGACCCGCGCCAAATTGCAGGACGAGATCGAGGCGATTTGGCGCAAGGACCGCAAGACCGTCATCCTCATCACCAACGACGTCGATGAAGCGATCCTGCTGGCCGACCGCATCATCCCGTTGACGCCCGGCCCCGGCGCGACGCTGGGTCCGGCCTTCACCGTCGATCTGCCCCGCCCGCGCGACCGCACCGCCGTCAACCACGACCCGGATTTCAAGCGGTTGCGGGCGAAGGTCACGGCCTATCTGATGAACGCCGGAATCGCGCGCGCCGCCGCGACGGGGGAGGATCTGCCCCTGCCCGACATCCGCCCGATCACCGCGTCGGAACCGCCCAAGGCCTACCGCGCCGCCCAGGCCAGCCATGTGGTGGATGAGCGCTATCTGGAATTCACCCGACTGACCAAAACCTTCGCCACGCCCAAGGGGCCGTTGACCATCGTGGACGGCTTTGACCTGAAGATGCGCAAGGGCGAGTTCGTCTCGCTGATCGGGCATTCCGGCTGCGGCAAATCCACCGTGCTGTCGATGGTCGCCGGTCTGGCCGACGTCACCAGCGGCGGCATCGTGCTGGACGGCAAGGAGGTGACGACCGCCGGTCCCGACCGCGCCGTCGTCTTCCAGGCCCCCAGCCTGTTTCCCTGGCTGACCGCCTATGAAAACGTCATGCTGGGGGTGGATCGCGTCTATCCCCACGCCAAGCGGGCGGAGCGCGCCGACATCGTCCGCTATTACCTCGCCCGCGTCGGCTTGGGCGACAGCATGGACAAGAAGGCGGCGGAGCTGTCCAACGGCATGAAGCAGCGTGTCGGCATCGCCCGCGCCTTCGCCCTGTCGCCGAAGCTGCTGCTGCTCGACGAGCCGTTCGGCATGCTCGACAGCCTGACCCGTTGGGAACTGCAAGAGGTGCTGATGGAGGTGTGGGCGCGCACGCAGGTGACGGCGGTGTGCGTGACCCACGACGTGGACGAGGCGCTGTTGCTGGCCGACCGCGTGGTGATGATGACCAACGGCCCCAACGCCCGCATCGGCCATGTGCTGAAGGTGGACATTCCCCGCCCGCGCACCCGCCAATCGCTGTTGGAGCACCCGCGCTATTACGAATACCGGGCCGAGTTGCTTGATTTCCTGGAGGGCGCCCACCACAGCGCCCCCAAGAAAGCGGCCTGACGCGACGCCCGCCGCTTCCTCTCCTGCGTCGCGGGGGAGGAAGGGCGCGCCGCGCCGACCAGGAGTCTCGGAAGCAAAACAGGATTTGCGTATCATCGCAGCGTCGGCGCGTTGAAAACACAGGCTGTTTCCGGGCTTTGTCACCAATTCAGCGGCCCGACGCACAAGCGTTTTACCACCCTTGCCCACCGCGCGCCAAGCCGCTCAATGGCCCGCAGCCGATGATCCCGGCTCACAGCTCGCCGACTCACAGCTCGGTGGAGGACTTCCACCAATCCATTCCGGCGTCGTGGGCGTGCGGCTCGATGGCGGCCAGTTCCTCGGCGCTGAAGGCCAGATTGTCCAGCGCGCCCAGCGAGTTTTCCAACTGCCGGACCGAACTGGCCCCGATGAGCGACGAGGTGACGCGCGGGTCGCGCAACGTCCAGGCGATGGCCATCTGCGCCAACGTCTGGCCACGGGCCTCGGCGATGGCGTTCAGCGCGCGGATGCGGCCCAACAGCGCCTCGTTCGCCGCGCTGGCCCCCAGCGACCCGCCCAGACGCTTGGCGCGGGCGTCGTCCGGCACGCCGTTCAGATAGCGCGACGTCAGCAGCCCTTGCGACAGGGGCGAAAAGGCGATGCAGCCGGTCCCCAACTCGTCCAGCGCATCCAACAGGCCATGTTCGATCCAGCGGTTGAACATGTTGTAGTTCGGCTGGTGGATGAACAACGGCACCCGTTCCTCCTTCAGGATCGCGGCGGCCTTGCGCGTCAGTTCGGGCGAATAGCTGGAAATGCCGATGTACAGCGCCTTGCCCTGCCGGTGCAGATGCGCCAGCGCCCCCATCGTTTCTTCCAGTGGCGTCGTGGGATCGACGCGGTGGGAATAGAAGATGTCGACGTAATCCAACCCCATCCGCCGCAGCGATTGGTCGAGGCTGGCGATCAGATATTTGCGGCTGCCGCCGATGCCGCCATAGGGGCCGGGCCACATGTCCCAACCGGCCTTGGAGGAAACAATCATCTCGTCGCGGTAGGGCCGGAAATCGCTGGCGAGGATCCGACCGAAATTCTCCTCCGCCGAGCCGGGCGGCGGGCCGTAATTGTTCGCCAGATCGAAATGGGTCACGCCCAGATCAAAGGCGCGGCGCAGAATGGCGCGGCCATTTTCAAAAACATCGGCGCCGCCGAAATTGTGCCAAAGGCCAAGCGAAATCGCGGGCAGGTCGATGCCGCTCCGACCCGTGCGGCGATAGACCATGCCCGAGGCGTAGCGGTTTGGCGCGGCTGCGTAGTTCATGATGACTCTCCCGAAAGGCGACGCCACCTGAGATGGACCAAGCCCGCCGCCCACGCAACGCCAGCCCCCTGAACCACAGTCAATGATGGGTTGAGCGCAGATACACGATGCGGTCAGCCACCGCCGTCCATCGCCAATGGGGGAAGCCCCTGCTGTTGCCGAATCAGCGCGATCAACCGGCGCATTCCCGGCGGAAGCTGGCGGCGGCTTGGGTAATAGATCATGAAGGGTGGGCCGTCCGACCGCCATTCGGGCAACATCACCTCCAAACGACCGTTGGCCAGATGGTCGCCGACCAGCGCCTCCAGGCAATAGGCGAAGCCGACGCCGCCCAGCGCCGCTTCGATGCCCTGTTGGCTTTCGTTGGCGCAGAGCGGCCCCCGGACATCCACCCGGCGCAGTTCCTCCGCGTTGCCCAGTTCCCAGGCGTAACGGCTGTTGTCGCCCAACCGCATCTCGATGCAGGGCCGTTGCAACAGATCGTCGGGCGATTGGGGACGCCCGACCCGCGCGATCAGCGCCGGGGATCCCACCACGACCCAGGACTGCGGCCCCGACAGGGCGACGCCGATCATGTCCTGCGGCACCCGGTCGCCGTAGCGGATGCCCGCGTCGAACCCTTCGGCGACGATGTCGACCATGTGGTCGTCGATGGTGATGTCGAGCGACATGCCCGGATACAGCTCCGCGTAGCGCGGCAGCGCCGGGGCCAGAAGATACCGCGCCGCGTCGCGCAACACATTGATCCGCAACCGCCCGGACGGGGCGTCCTGCTGGCTGGTCAGCGTGGCCAGCGCGTCGCCGATCAGCCGCAACGCCGCCTCGATCTGCGCCGCCAACGCGGCCCCGGCCTCCGTCGGCGTCAAAGACCGGCTGGTGCGATTGACCAGCCGCACCCCCAGATCCGCCTCCAGCTTGCGCAAACGGTGGCTCAGCGCCGAACTGGTCAGGCCCAACTCGTGCGCGGCCTGCTTGATGCTCTGCCGCCGGACGATGGTGGCGAAGACGCTGAGGTCGGCCAAACGGGAACGATCAAACTGCATGGGGGCTGGACTCTGTCGCCAACAGGAACGCCGGATCAGACAACGCGGCGCTGTTTTGGAGAAAACCACAGCCAGGCCACCACCACCAGCCCGGCGGCGACCAGGAAGGTGATCCGCATGCCGTCGGCCACCGCCTGCGGCCCCGCGCTGGCGACGTCGCCGGCGGCCAGCGCGAACACCGCGCCCATCACCGACGCCCCCGACACCAGCCCCAGATTGCGCGACAGGGTCAACAGCCCCGACGTCACCCCGCGCCGATCCGGAGGAACATCCATCATCACGGCGGTGTTGTTGGCCGCCTGGAACAGTTGATAGCCGGGCGTCAGCAGCGCGATGGCGGCGACATAGCCCGCCACGCCGAACCAACCCGGCAGCAGCGCCAGGGCCACGGCCCCCGCCGCCGCCAAGACCAGCCCCGCCGACACCATACGGTCGGCTCCGAAGCGGTCCACCAGCCGCCCGGCGGGCACGCCGCTGAAGGCCGACGTCACCGGCCCGCTCGCCAGCACCAACCCGACCAGCGCCTCGCCCAGCCCCAGCGACCGGGACAGGAAGAAGGGGCCGACCACCAACGTCGCCATCATCACCGTGGACACCAGCGCGTTGGCGGCGAGGCTGGCGCGGAAGGCCCGATCCCGGAACAAAGCCAGCGTGACCAGCGGCGCCTTGGCCCGCGCCTCGACCCGCAAGAACAGCCCCAGCCCGACCGCCGCCGCCAACAGAAACCCCACCCCGGTTGACCCGAAATCCGCCCCCCCACCCGTTTGCCCGACCGTCATCGCCAGCGCGTAAGCCGCCAGCGTCAGCGCCAGCAGCAGCGTTCCGGCGACGTCGAAGGCTGGCCGCCGCTCCGATGAACGCGGTTGGTCGGCGGGCAGGCTGCCGCGCGCCAGCGCCCAGGCCAGCAACCCCAACGGAGCGTTCACCAGGAACAGCGCGGGCCAGCCCGCCACGGCGAGCAGCGCGCCGCCCGCCGACGGCCCCAGCGCCGTGCCGATGGCCGACATCGTGCCGAGCAACCCCATGGCGCGGCCCGTCCGCGCCTTTGGCACGCTGTCGCCGATCATGGCGATGGTCAGCGCCATCATGACGGCGGCCCCCATCCCCTGCGCCGCCCGCGCCGCGATCAACAGGCCCAGAGTGGGCGCGACGCCGCACAGCAGCGACGCGACGGTGAAGACCGCCACCCCGCCCAACAGCAGACGGCGGCGGCCCAGCCGGTCGCCCAGCCGCCCGGCCCCGACGATCAAACAGGTGATGGCCAACAGATAGGCCAAGACGATCCATTGCACGTCCTGGAAGGACGCGCCGAAGCTCCGCGCCAGGGTGGGCAGGCCGACATTCGCGCTGCTCGCCCCCAACGAGGACAGCAGCGTCACCAGACAGAGGCTGACGAGCGCCCGGCGCTCCCGCCCTGTCGCCGCGCCATCCAGGCCGGGGGAGGGGGCTGGCGGGTCCGTGGGATTCTTCATCGCAAACACTCCGACGTCATGGGCGCCGGGGTCTGTGATCCGCCCCGGCCTGACCGTTGCCCCCAACCTAGCCCCGCCCCGGACGGCGGCGGAACGCGCGTCGGGCGCAGGGAATGGATGCGCGCGACGCCACATCGCCAGCCTCGCCGTCAGCCCAATTCATGCTCCCGTCGGATCATGCTACAGTCGGCCCATGCCGCTTCCCGATCTCAACCTGCTGGTCACGCTGGACGTTCTGTTGGCCGAGGGCAGCGTGGCCCGCGCCGCCCGGCGGCTGCGCCTCAGCCCATCGGCGATGAGCCGCGCGTTGGCCCGCCTGCGCGAGGCGACGGGCGATCCGCTGCTGGTCCGCGCCGGGCGCGCTCTGGTCCCCACCCCGCGCGCGCTGGAACTGCGCGAGCGGGTCCACCAACTGGTCGAGGAGGGCGCGGCGGTTTTGCGCCCAACCGAGACGCTGAATCCGCAACAATTGACCCGAACCTTCACCCTGCGGACCAGCGAGGGTTTCGTCGAGAATGTCGGGCCGGAGTTGATCGCGGCGGTCGGCGCGGTCGCCCCCGGCGTGCATCTGTTCTTCCTGCCCAAACCCGACAAGGACAGCGCCCCTTTGCGCGACGGCGCGGTCGATCTGGAAACCGGCGTCGTCACCCCGGCGATGGGGCCGGAGCTGCGCGCCCAGGCCCTGTTCCGAGACCGCTTCGTCGCCGTGCTGCGCCCCGGCCACCCGCTGGCCGACGCCCCCCTCACCCCCGACCGCTACGCCCAGGGGCGGCATGTCTGCGTCACCCGCACCGCGCCCGGCAAGGGGCCGGTGGACGGCGCATTGCGGGCGTTGGGGTTGGAACGGCGCATCGTCGCCAGCGTCGGCGGTTTCGCCGCCGCGCTGGCCATCGCCCGACGCTCCGACCTGATCGCCACCGTGCCGGAACGCCACACCGGCCTGTTGCGCGACGGGTTGCGCAGCCTCCCCCTGCCCTTCGCCGCGCCGGAGGTGACGATCTCCCTGCTCTGGCACCCGCGTTTGGACGCCGACCCGGCCCACCGCTGGCTGCGCGGCTGCGTGCGCGACGCCTGCGCCGCCACGCTGGGCGGCCTGGACATCCCGCATGACCAACCCTGAGCCAACCGCCGCCGCCGCGCTTCCACCGCCTGACGGTCCTTTGCCCGATGTGCTGGGTCCGGGGCTGGCGGCGCTGTTCGTCGGCTTCAACCCCGGCCTGCGGTCGGGCGCGCTCGGCCATCATTATTCCGGGCGCGGCAACCAGTTCTGGCGCCTGCTGGCCGAGTCCGGTCTGACCCCGCGCCTTTTGCGCTGCGAGGAGGACGGCTTGCTGCCCAGCTTCGGCCTCGGCTCCACCAATCTGGTCGCCCGCGCCACCGCGTCGGCCGCCGACCTCAGCCGGACCGAACTGCGCGCCGGTCTGCCCCGTCTGGCCCGCATCGTCGAAACCATCCGCCCCGCCATCCTGGCCTACACCGGCAAGGGCGTCTATCTGGCGGCGAGCGGGCGAGCCGAAGCGCCCTGGGGCGTGCAGGCTGACGCCCTGTTCAACGGCGTCACCGACATCGTCATCCCCTCCCCCAGCGGCCTCGCCCGCCTGCCCTACGGCGAAAAGCTGGTTTGGTATGGTGTGGTGAAGGCGGAAATCGAGCGGTTGCGGGCTTAAGGTTAGAGTGATCGCCTATGACGAGCAGGCTCCTTTTCAAAGAAACCGGCCTTCGCGGGGATAACGAAAATCCTCGTTGGAAGGAGTTTTGTTTCCAAATGCGATACCCCCTGCCCTCAAGGCAGCGCGGTTTTCGTCGCCGCTTGGTTGGCCGCTCGCCCCTCCCGTGCTTTGACCTCCGCGAACAATGCCTCGGCCTCTGCCTGATGCAGCTTGGCCAGGTTATTTAGGACGAGAACCGTATTGGGATCGTTGGGACCAAACGCCTTCTCATAAATCGACTGGGCACGACTGAAGAGAGGCATGGCGGCATCATACTGACGCTGCGCAGCGTACACCGCAGCCAGACTGTTGAGGCTGGAGGCGGTGTCGGGATGATCGGGGCCGAGCGCCCTCTCGCGAATCTCCAGGGTTTTGATAAAAAACGAAATTGCCGTCGTGTAGAGTCCGGCTCTGAATTCTGCCAGTCCAGCGCTGTACAGATAGCCAGCCCACAGCGGCGCGTCGCCCGGTGGGCACAGCGCGGCGGCTTCGGCGAAGGATGCTGCCGCGCTCTGGTAGTCAATTTCGGTGTTGGCCAAGCCCCCCAGCGCCGCTGCCTTTTCCGCCGCGCGGCGTTTGTGTGTATTCTTCGCGCTGCCCAGCCGGTCAGCGGCGGCGATGTTGGCGGTCTTGGCCTGAGTCAACAGGCGTCGCGCATCATCGTTCCGGCCATCACGGAGGGCGGTTTCGGCGTCGTCGCTGAGGCGGACGATATTCGGATCATCCTTCCCCCGGAAGGCCGCTACCTCCGCCAACAGCTTTTTGTGATCGCGCGCGATCTCGCTCAACCGCGTGGCAAGCTGGTCGAGCGGAACCTCCTTCTGCTCCAGGGTCTTAAAAAAACTACGAAGCGCCCCTTTCGTCACCCCCAACTGTTCGCTGAGGACCGTGACCTGTTGAACCGCCGCGCTGTCCTCCCGAGCGTACTCGATCACCAACTTTTTAAGCTGCATCAGCGTCAGCCCAAATGACACGGATAGATTCCCGTTCACAGCGGTGCCGCCGTGATCGGCGGTGATATCCCGCGCGTTTGAGGAGGGTGTTGAGAACCGATCTGTAATCACTACCCCTGCCAACAGGGACAGCAACGACACCCCAATCACGGAAAGGGCAGAGCAGTTCATCGGATCACGGCGCTTTTGGCGCCGACGGGGCTGCGCCGCCAATGTTGCCGTGGACGTCGCCATTGATAACGGCACCGCCGTTGGTCGCCTTGACGTCGCCGCTGATGCTGTGGGTTGAGGGTGTGGGCGCGGCATCGCCCCCCTTCGTGTTGCCCCAGACCCACGCGGCGATCCCGACCAATCCGACCAGCGTGATGAGAAAGGCGAGCGTGGTCAGCAGGCTATCGTTTGCGCCCTTGCCCGGTCCGCTCGCGCTTTTGCGGATGATCTCGCGGAACACCAGCAAGACCACGCCCAGGCCAAGGCCGCCAATGCCCGCGATCTGCCCCAGGCTTTTCAGCAGCGCGTCATCCATAGCCCATCCCCGCATCCGGTCGCCTTAGCGGTCATGATGCGAAGAGGGGCGAGGAAAAGCAACTTTGAAGATTGGCGCGGCGCGCGGCGCTTACCGGCTGTTGGCGCGCCGCACCCGGATCACGCCAAAAGCTGATCGAGCAGCGCGTGCAAACGGCGCAGTTCCGTCCATTCGGCATCGCTCAAGCGTCCGCGATGGTCGCGCAGGTCGCGGACATCGACGTTGGCGAAGTCGCGGGCGATTTTTTGCGCCGCCGTGACCAGCCGGACCATGGGCGGCGGCGCCGGTTTGCGGTCGCCGCGCGGGGAGGGGGCTTCGCCGCGCTTGGCCTCGCGTAGGGCCTTCACCGTGCCGCCGTCCTTCACCAGATTCCACAGGCGGCGTTGGACGTCCTCGTCATCGACGGCGGCGATCTCCGTCAGGATGCTTTTCGGGACGGAACGGTAGCGGGTTTCAAAGTCGTCGAGGATCCACAGCGGCAGGCGCAGCAGCGACAGGGTGCGCGTCACCTCCGCCTGGCTGCGCCCGATGACGTGGCCCAGCGCCTCGTGCGTGTACTCGTGGCGGTCGATCAGGCGGGCGAAGGCGCGGGCCATTTCCAGGGCGTCGAGATCGACCCGCTGGATGTTCTCGATCAAGGCCAGCTCGTCGGGATCGCCGTCGGTGACGATTGCGAAGATGGTGCGCCGCCCGGCCAAGCCGCAAGCGCGCAAGCGCCGCTCGCCCGCCACCAGACGGTACTCGCCCTCGCCCATCTCCTGCACCAGCACCGGCTGTTTCAGGCCGTGGCGTTCGATGGAGTCGGCCAGCTCGCGCAACGACTCCTCGTCGAAATGGCGGCGCGGTTGGTCAGGGTTGGGGTGAACGCGGTCGAGATCCAGCTCGATCAGGCGGGGGAAATCCGCCGACAGACCAAACAGGGCGTCGCCGCCGCGCTGCGCCGCCTTGTCGAGAATCAAGCTGCTGGTGCGTTCAAGCTTACGCGGCGCCATGGCGGGCCTCCACAGGGCGGGCAATCAGATGAGCGGCGACCTCGCGGGCAAGGTCGGTGTAGGCCTGGACGCTGGCCGAATTGGGGTCGGCCTCAATCGCCGGACGCCCGGCGCCGGACGCCTGGGCGAACAGGGTGGCGCGGGGGACGACGGACAAGACCCGCGTGCGGCCTTCATAATGGGCCTGAATCTCTTTCAGGCTGGCTTGATCCTGGGTCAGCCGCGCCGAATACATGGTCGGCAAAATCCCGAAAATGTTGAGCGACGGGTTGGAGCGCCGCCGGATCTTGGCGATGGTCTCCATCAACAGCGGCACGCCCAAGCCCGCGAAGACCTCCGTTTGCACCGGAATCAGCACCAGATCGGACGCCGCCAGCGCGTTGATGGTCAACAGGCCCAGATTTGGCGGGCAATCGATGACGACGACGTCGTACCGTTCCCGCACGTCGGCCAGCTTCTCTTTCAGCACCAGCGAATTGTCGGGTTCGGCCACCAGTTCCGTTTCCGCCGCCGCCAAGCCGATGCTGGACGGGGCGAGCGTGAAGGCGCCGTTGCAGACCGCCTGCAAAATGCTGTCGAAGCCCGCGCCGCCGCGCAGCACGCCGTAAAGCCCCTTGCGCGCGGTTTCCACCTCGCCTGGATCAATGCCCAGATGCACGGTGGCGTTGGCCTGCGGGTCGCTGTCGATCAACAGAACCGACAAGCCAAGCGTGGCCAGGGCGTAGGACAGATTGACCGCCGTGGTGGTTTTGCCGACGCCGCCCTTTTGGTTGGCGACCGCGATGACGGCGCGGCGCACCGGGCGCAGTTCGGCGGGCAGGGCAGGGCCGGAGACGGGCGCGGTCTGCGCCCGGATGAAGCTTTCGATCTGCTGGGGGATGCGTTCCGCCCCGCTTTCCCAACGGCTGATTCGCGAACGGTCGTAGCGGCGGTTGAGATGGCCGTTCAGCCAACCGGCGAATCCAAGCTGGTCTTCGCCGCGCCGCTCCCGCAGGGCGCGCAGTTCTTCGCCGGTCATGAGATCTCCGAATTCGGTGGCGAGGCGGGATTCCGCGCTCGCCGCCACTTTACGGATGTGACGCAAGCGGTCAAGCCGAACCGCATCGCTTGCGTCATACGAGGGTCCGATGGGGTGATTATACGACGTCGTATGAGAGGTTTTTCCTATACGACGTCGTATGACGGGATGGGTCAGAAACGCTCAATTTTGGTCGGCGCGCACTCTTCTCTTATAGGGGCGAATGGCCGAGCCGATGATGTTTCAAATTCAGCGTTGGGGGAACCCGTTGGTTGCGAGTCGATCCTTGATTCCCTTAACCTTGATTGTTGCCAATTCAGCGTTGCTCGAATGTTCCGACTCGGGAACGCCGTGATTCAAGTTCAGCGTTGCGAATCGCGAGTCGTGGCGAGTCGTAAAAAGTCAGCGTTGGCAATGCTTTGCTGTGTTTCTGTTTCAAATTCAGCGGTCCTGGGTTGGCCTTTTCCGAGTCTCACGGGAATGCATCCCTCGTGTCAAAATCAGCGATCAACCCTCGCGAAAACCACTCGCTAAGCCCGAATCGGGGCTGGCGCGTTGCGATTTCAGCGAGGGGTGTGGAGCGATTCGGCGGGAATTTGGCGGAAACGCTGGGTTTCTCGCGATGCGAGCGGGCAGGCTGCGCGCGACCGGACTCTATCGGAGAATCTTATAGGGAGTCTTATATAGGACATGGTTGCGACTTCAGCGTGGAAAAGCCCTGGATTCGTTGCGACTTCAGCGCGAAATCCGGGGTTGGCGTTGCGTTTTCAGCGACGGGCCTGTTGCGGAGTCAGCGTGGACAGTTGGCCAAGCGGGCCGTCGCGTTGCGGAGTCAGCGTGGACAACCCGGCGGCAGTTCGGACGAATTGGCGGAAAACCGCCATTTTCCGGGGTTTCGACGGAAAGGCTGACGCTGAATTTGAAACATGCGACCGGATCAGCGGCTTTGGGCCTTCGCTGAACTTGCAACGGATTCCGCAGCCGACGTTGCAAACTCAGCGAATCTTGACGTGGCGCGGCTTCACAGCCCCCAGATTTTGTGTTTTCTGAAACGAACTGGCGGTGAGCAGCCGGTTGCGTCGAGAAGGAAGCAGAGGGTGTCCATGGCCAAGATCCACGAGCAACTGACCTTGGAGGGCTTTGAGGCGGTCTTGGCGCGAACCGAAGACCCCAAGGAGCGGCGGCGCGTGATTATGGCCCATGAGGCGATCTCCAACGAGATCGACGCCATCGGCTATCTCCACGCCGGATTCTGCCAAGCCTCGCTGCCCCACCGCAAGCCCAAGGACGAAACCGCCCCTTGGGTGCGCAACAACGGTCGCTACCAGCTCGTCGTCCGTCCCGGCATTTTGCCGTTGCGCGACGGCACCGTGCTGGATGTCGGGGTGCCTTACGGCGCCAAGGCGCGGCTGATTATGATTTACCTGCAAACCGAGGCGCGCAAGACCCGCACGCCGCACGTCGATCTGGGGCCGAGCATGAGCGCGTGGCTGCGCCGTCTCGGTCTGGCCCCCACCGGCGGCGAGCGCGGCAATTACAAGCCGGTGCGCGAACAGGTTCTGCGCATCGCCCGGTGCGAATTCACCCTGCGGACCACGACCGGCAGCTCCAGCGCCGAAATCTCCGACCAGCGGCTGATCGACGGCATCAAGCTGTGGCGCGACGACGAGGACGCCCCGGATCTGTTCCGCACCGGCGGCGAATGGGTGCGCTTCGTCCGTCTGACCACCTCCTTCTTCGACCATCTGATGGAACACGCCGTTCCGCTGGACGAGCACGCCATCGCCAAGCTGAAAAACTCGGCCCTGGCGCTCGACGCCTATGTCTGGCTGGTCCACCGCCTGCACCGGCTGGACAAGCAGACGCTGGTGCCCTGGCACGCGCTGTCCCAGCATTTCGGGTCGGTCAGCGAGCATCGCGTGCTGGCCTTCCGCCTGAAGGAAGCCTTGAAGGACGTGATGGCGGTCTATCCCGACGCCAACATCGAACCGACCTCCAAGGGCCTGCTGCTGCGTCCGTCGCCGCCCGCCGTGCCGTCGAACAAGCACGCGGTGTTGCGTCCGGCCCTGCTGCGCTGACGGGCCTCGGTCGGGGGTTGGGTCGTCACGCTCTTTCGGCGCGCGGCCCGACGCGCTATCGTCCCAACGGATGATGGTGGGGCGAGGGCATGGCGGCGATCTCCGACATCGACATTCTGGCGGCGGCGCG
This sequence comes from Azospirillum sp. FG154, assembly GCF_057809575.1. Lineage (NCBI taxonomy): Bacteria > Pseudomonadati > Pseudomonadota > Alphaproteobacteria > Rhodospirillales > Azospirillaceae > Azospirillum > Azospirillum sp. FG154. Next base: position 93,756 of record NZ_JBMDKF010000023.1, read on the forward strand.
GGCGGCGCTGCCCGATCTCCAGGCGCTGATCCTGTTCGGCAGCCGGGCGGCGGGGACGAATGGTCCTGACAGCGACCTTGACCTCGCCGTTCTTCTGCCCAAGCCCGCCGATCCCGTTCGGCTGTGGGACGCCGGGGAAGCCATCGCCCGGCAATTGAACGTCGATGTCGATCTGGTTGATTTGCGGACGGCCAGCACGGTGATGCAATTCCAAATCATCACCACCGGACGCCGCCTCTTTGCCGATGGGGCGGAGGCGGATCGTTACGACGCCTACATCAGGAGCGCGATGACGTCCTTGAACGAAGCCCGCGCGCCGCTGTTGGCCGACATTGTGAGGGATGGGCGCGTCTATGGTGGATGACGTCCTGCTCAACAAGGCGGCCACCATCGAACGCTGCGTGGCGCGGGCGACCGAAGAGTACCAAAAGGATCCGGCCAGCTTCGCCAGCGACCTCACCCGGCAGGACGCCGCCATTCTGAACATCCAGCGGGCGTGCGAGGCCTGTCTGGACATCGGCCATGTCATCATCCGGCGCGAGCGGCTGGGCGCCCCCCAGAGCGCCCGCGACGTCTTCACGCTGCTGGGGCAGGCCGGATGGATCGACGCCGATCTTGCCAAGGCGCTGCAACGGATGGTCGGCTACCGCAACATCGCCGTTCACGATTATCAAAGCCTGCAACTGTCCATCACCGTCGCGGTGATCGAGCGCCATCTTGGTGATTTTCTGGCCTTCAGCCGGGCGATCCTCACCCGCTCGCCCGGCTGACGCGCCCGCGTCTTACGCCTCCGTTCCGCCGACGCCGGTGGACAGCACCGACACCCGGCTGCGCCCGCCGCCCAGCGGGGTCACGCGGATTTGCGCGCCGATGCGCTCGACCATCGCCGGAACATGGCTGATGACGCCGACTTGCCGTCCTCCGGCCTGCAAGGCTTCCAGGCAGGACAGGGCGACGTCCAGGCTGTCGGGGTCGAGCGAGCCGAATCCTTCGTCGATGAACAGGGTGCCGATCCCCCCGGCGGTTCCCGCCGCCATCGCCGACAGCCCCAGCGCCAAGGCCAGCGACACCAGGAACAATTCGCCGCCCGACAGGCTGTGAACGCCGCGCCGCTCGTCGCCCATCTCGCGGTCGATCACCTGGATGTCGAGGTTGGCCCCGGCCACCCGTTCCAGCCGGTAACGGCGGGCGAGATCGTCCAAATGCCGGTTGGCGTGGCCTAACAGCATGTCCAGGCTGAGGCTCTGGGCGAAATTGCGCATTTTCTGGCCGTCCGCCGAACCGATCAACCCGGCCAGCGAGGCCCACAGCCCATGTTGGGCCTTTTGCGCGTCGATGGCGACGGTCAGATCGGCCAAGCGCGCCCGGTTGGCGTCGTCGGCGGTCAAGCGCCCGCGCGCCGCGCCTTGGCGCAGCCGATCCGCCGTCAGGCGTTCGGCCAAGCGGTTCGCCGCCGCTTCGGCTTCGGTCGGGTCGGTTTCCGGGCGCTGCTGGGCGTGGTGGTCGGCGCGCTGGCGTTGGCGTTCGTTGGCCAGCAGCGCGGCGTCGCGCCGCGCCGTTTCAAGTTCAGCGAGCGCCCGCTCCTCCGCCAGCCGTTCGGCCTCGGGAAGCGCCAGCTTGCTCCGCGCCTCCGCTGCCGTCACCTTGCAGGCCGTCGCGGCGTTGGACAGCGCCGTCGCGGCGGAATCGGCCTGGATGGCGCTGCTTTTGGCCATCGCGCCGCAACGTTCGACCTCGCGTTCGGCGGCGGTCAGACGGGCGGCGGAATCCTGCCGGGCCAGCGCCGCGCGTTGCGCCGCCGTCCCAGCCTCCTGCGCGCGCGCGGCCAGCGCGGCGCGGCGTTCGGCGACCGGCTGGCCGTCGAGCAACCCGGCGCGCTCCGTCTGGCGCGCCGCCAATCGTGTGGACACATCGTCAAAGCGTTGCCGCGCCTCAACGTCCGCCGTCTCCACCCCAGCCCGTTCGGCGTTTTTGCGGTCAAGATCGAGCGCGGCCTCGTCCGCCGCCCGCTGTTCCACCGCCAACCGCTCTCGCTGATTTTGATACGCCGTGATCCGCGCCGCCAATCCGGCCCGGAATCCGTTGGGGTCAGCGACCGCCGCCGCCCGCCAGTTGGGTTGACCGGCGCAAGCTTCAGCCACCTCGTCCAACGCCGCGTCGCGGTCGGCCTGGGCGTGGTCGCGCCGGGCCAGCGCCAACGCCTGGGCGGCGCCCGCCGCGTCGAGCGTGTCTTTAACCGTTTGCAAAGAAGCCCTTTTTTCGACCAGAGCCTGATTTGCCCGCGTCTGTGCCGCCCGCGCCTTGTCCAACCGCCGCCGGTGGTCAAGCGCGCGCGTTTCATCGTCGGCGAGGGTCGCCAGCCGCGTATCAAATTCAGCGAGCCGTTCCGCGACCGCCGCGCCGTCCGGTTCGACGGGCAGGGCGAAGGCGGCGGCCTGTTCGGTCCAGCGCCCGGCGTCGGCGGCAATCTCGCGCGACAGGGCGCTGCGGCGTTCGGCCAAGGCGTCCGCCGCCGCCCGCGCCGCCCGCGCGGTCGCCGCGTGACCGGCTTGCCGGGACAGCAGAGCGGCGACGGCCTCGTTCAACGCGGCGAGCCGTTCCTCTTGCTCGTGGGTCAGCCGGGCGAGCGGCGCGCGGTGGTCGGCCCACGGGTGATCCTCCGATCCGCAGACCGGGCAGGACTCGCCCGCCACCAGCCGATGGCGCAGCGTTTCCACATCCTCGCGCTGGGTCAGTTGCAGGCGGCGCAAGGTCTGTTCGGCCTCGTCGCGCGCCGCCTGCCGGATCCGCGCCTCCTCGGCGCAGGTCGCGGCGGCGGCGGTTTCGCGCTCGGCCTCGTCGCGGCGGCGGGCTTCCTCGGCGCAGGCGGTCGTCCGTTCCTCGCGCCGTTGCGCCGCCCGTTCGGCGAGGCTGGCCAGCGCGCGCAGCCGGTCGCGCTGCTCGCTCGCCGCCTTGCGGGCTTGGCTGGTCGCCTCCAACGCCGGGGCGTCTTCTGCCAAAACGGTGGCCAACGTGGTCTCGGCCTGGGCGTTTTGGCCTTCGGCTTCCGTGACGGCCAACGCGGCGTCTTCAGCCTGCCGGGTCAGGTCGGTCAGCGTCGTCGCGCGCCGCGCGACCTCACGTTCGGCCTCGGCGCATTGGCGCGCCGCCTCGGCGTGGCGTCCCAGCGCGGCGTCCCAGCGTGACCATTGCGTCGCCAGCGGAGCCAAACCGTTTTGCTCCGCCAAAGCGTTTTCCAAGGCGACCACCCGCGCCCGGCAATCGGTCAGCGCCGCTTCGGCCCGTTCCTGCGCGGCGTGGACCGTCGTCCGGCGTTCGGACGCCGCGTCGCGCGCGCGCCGGGCGGCGTCGCTTTCCTGGACCAGCGCGGCGATCTGCCCGTCAAGATCGGCGGCGCGGACCAAATCCGGTTCGGCGGCTTCCTGCTCGGCGGTCGCCTGCTCCCAGCGCAGGCTGGCCGTGTTGTGGTGTTCGGCGGCGTTGGTCAGCGCGGTTTGCGCCTGAAGCAAGGCGGCGCGGGCGCGTTGGTCGGCGGCTTGCGCCTCGGCGGCGTCCCGCGCGGCGCGGTCGGCCTCGACGATCACCGGGCGCAGAGGTTGCAACGCCGACCGCAAGGCGGCCTCGACGCGCCGGGGTTCGGCCTCCCGCCACGCCGACTCGGTCCGCGCCGCCGCGTCGGTCGCTTGCTGTTCGGCCTCGGCCAGTTGGCGGTCGCGCGCGTGCCACGCCACCGCCGCCCGCGCCAGTTCCAACGCCTGCTCGCCCGCTGTGACCGCCGCGTCGGCGTCGCCGACCTCCGTTTCCAGCGCCGTGCGCGCGTCGGCGTCCAGAACGCCGATGCCGCCGCCTTGCGCCGTCAGCGCGGTCAACGCCTCCCGCTCCCGCCGTTCCCGTTCATGGGCGGCTTTCGACAGGGTGGAGTAGATTTCGGTGCCGGTCAGCAACTCCAGCAACGCCGAGCGTTCCGTTGCGGGGGCCTTCAGGAAGGTGGCGAAATCACCCTGGGCCAGCAGAACGGCGCGGCGGAATTGTTCAAAACTCAAGCCCAGGCGGGTCTCAATCTCCTCCAGCACCGCTTTCTTGCCGTCGCCGAAGCGCTGCTCTCCGTCCAAACTGGTCAGCGACAGGCTTTGCGCCTGCAAGGCGCCGCTGGCCTTCAAGCGGGCGCGGCGCACCTCCCAACGGGCGCGGTAGAACAGGCCATCGACGCCGACGAAATCAACCTCGGCCCAGCCCGACGCCGCGCCCCGCCGCAGAACGCCGCGCACATCGTTGGCCGATAGGGTTTTCGGATCGCGTTCCGCCGCCGATTGCTCGCCGCGTCCCTTGGGCAGGCGCGGCATCTGGTCGAACAAGGCCAGACACAGCGCGTCGAGGATGGTGCTTTTCCCCGCTCCGGTCGGGCCGGTGATGGCGAACAGCCCGGCCCGGCGCAGCGGTTCGGCGTTGAAATCGACCGCGAACGGCCCGTCGAGGCTGGTCAGATTGCCGCCGCGCACCGCCAAAATCCGCATCACACGCCCTCCTGAACCGAAACCAGCAACTCGTGAAAGGCCGCCAGCAGATCCGGGGCGGGATCGCCCTGGTGTTGGCGGCGGTAGAGCCGGTGAAACACATCCTCCGGCGCGAGAGCGGCCAGCTCGACCGTCGGCGCGTGGTCGGCCAACGCCGCGCCGTCGCCGGTCAAACGCGCCGCCAACTTGACCAACCGTGCCGGTCGCCCGGCGAGCGCCGCCTCAACCTCCTCGCGCAGGGCAGGGCGGGGTTCGGGCAGCTCGACCGAAACCTCGACGAAGGGCCAGGCCTCGCGCGGCAGAGTCTCGTCCAGATCCATCCGGCGCAGCGCGTCGAGCGCCACGTCCGGCGTGGCGAAGCGCCCGCCGCCGGGAATCCGCCGAATGGCGACGAAGCGCGGCACGGGCAGGGCGCGCCGCCCGACCATCCGCCCTTCGGCCAGTTCCACCAGCATCACCTGATGCGGGTACGGCTCCTCATCCAGCGCCAAAGGCAGGGGGGATCCGCTGTAACGCACATGATCCAACCCGCCGACCGACTGCGCCCGGTGCAGATGGCCCAAGGCGACATAGGCGGCGTCCTCGGGGAAAATCTCCACCGGCAGAGCGTGCAGATTGCCGCCCAGGATCTTGCGCTCGCTCAAATCCGACAGCACGCCGCCGCGCATGTAGCAATGGCCGGTCAGGACCAGCGCCTCGCCGGGCCGCAGAACCGCGCGCGCCGCCTCGCCCGCGCGATCATACAACTGGCGAACGCCTTCAATCAGCGGATCGGACGCCTCATCCTCGGGATTGTCCGGCTCGGGATTGTCCGGCGGCGGCAGGTCGGCGGGGCGCAGATGGGGCATGGCCACGCAGCGGGCGGCGATGGCGCGGTCGCGGTCGTGCAAGGGAACCACCAGCCCCGCCGGATCAAAACGGCCATCGGATGAAACGGGCAGGGCGCCGACCACCCGCACCCCCAGCGCGTCCATCAAGGGGCCGGGCGCGTCCAACCGGCTGGCGCTGTCGTGGTTGCCCGCCAACACGACAATATCCAATCGGGGAAAGCGCGCCTTGGCGCGGGCGAGAAAGCGATAGAAGAGCGACAGCGACGGAATGGGCGGGTTCTGCCCGTCGAACACGTCGCCCGCGATCACCAGCGCGTCCACCTCATGCTCGGCGAGGCGGTCGAGCAGCCAATCGAGGAATCGGGCGTGCTCGGGATCCCGCGCGATTCCATGCAGCGTCTGGCCCAAATGCCAATCGGCGGTGTGAAGAAGGCGCAACGGACGGGGGGACGGCATGGCGGCAGGCTCGGTCAGCGGATCGGGGCGCCACTATACAACGGCGCCCGCCGCAGCGGCGCGGAACCCGGTTTCCGAAAAAAATGCGTTACGCCTGAAAAAAGGAGTTGCGTGGTGTCGGGCAGCCGCCTATAAAGCGCCTCCCGACGCGAACAGCGCCGACGCGGTCCGAACGGAGCG